>JBAXJN010000023.1:0-16676 GCA_037137855.1 Actinomycetes bacterium | reverse complement strand
GGGGCAGAGCCTGCCACCTTGGCATCAATTTGCTTCAGCATGCTGTCTTGGGAGAACGTTGCTAAAAGCTGTCCCTCTTCGTTGAAAGCTGCCCCTCGACCGTGAACACGGCCCTTGCCGGCATAGCTCGCTTCTTGGGCGATGTGCACCCATGAGCCTGCGTCGAATTCACGATGGAAATGCAAGGTATGTCCGATGACGCCAGTTGACAAAGTGTGGTGGGCATCGCCGATGCGAATCTGCTCAGCGTATGGCTGCATAGCCAATCCGATGAGCCAACCATTGGTGCTCCAAGCAAGCACTGCTTGGCTTGCCGCATACGAACCAACCGCTGCAGGCATCCGCATCCATAAAGACATCGCCGGAACGCCGCTGATGGTGTCGGATTCAGTTTCGGCTTCGACAACCTCCGCACCTGGAAACTCAGTGCCTTTTGTTGGCTTACCGAATGTAGGCCCTTTTACGCCGGCTGGCGGAGTGATTTCATGCGAAATGAGATCGGCTTCATCGGCAGTTGAAAGCACCATGGACTTAGAAAGTAAGCGCTCGCCTTGCCAAGCAGTAATGATGGAACTGCCAAAAGTGCGACCGTCGTGGAAGGGTTCAACTTGAAGCTCCAATGGCTGGCCATAAGTTCCGGCCCTACTGAAGATTGTTTGAATTGACTTCACATATTTTGCATCTGAGGCATTCATTTTGGAAGCCATGATCATTTGTGCGATCAGCTGGCCTCCAAAAATTACATCGCGACCTTCTTGTGAACCCGCTGGCATAGGCGCTGAGTAACGACCTTCACCAATTGAGGTCAATTCAAGCAATCTCAGTTCTTCATTCATTATGAATCTCCCTCAATCAGGTGAAAGGTCGTTACTACAGGGTCGCTAATATCTGGTCGTTGCGAAAATCAGGTTTGGTCTCGTCGAAGCACAGGTGGTGCGTTGCGCCAATCGTCAAGGCCGTCATCCACGCCACCCACTGGGTACTTATTTTCGTGAATTTCTGCCCAGTGTGAATGGTTCAACTGGTGAATCGTGAAGCACGCCTGCAGCGCATTTTGGAAGCCCATGTTGTCAACTGACTGATTCACCGATTCCTTGATCATCAATGCGGCCATCGTTGGGAGCCGAGAAATGCGGCGTGCCATTTCAAGAGTCTTCTCTGACATCTCTGCCTCTGGGAAGATCTTGCTGACCATTCCGATCTGATGTGCTTCTTCTGCACCGATCGAATCGCCAGTCAACATGAGTTCCTTAGCGCGGCGTGGACCGAATTCCCATGGGTGCGCGAAGAACTCCATGCCGCACATGCCAAGACGATGCCCAACAACGTCAGCAAATTCTGTATTTTCCGCCGCTACGATCAGATCGCATGCCCACATCAACATCAAGCCGGCCGAAAAGACGTTGCCGTGAACTTGAGCGATCGTGATCTTGCGCAGATTCCGCCAACGCAAGGTGTTCTGGTAAAAGTAATGCCATTCCTGAAGCATGCGGTTTTCTGCACCGGCGCGCGTTCCGCCGTTGATGCTCATTGACGGATGCACGTTTTCGCCACCTGGACGCTCAGCGATTGAATCCTTTGAGCCCATGTCGTGCCCTGACGAGAACATCGTGCCAGCGCCACCCAGAATCACAACCCGAACTTGGTCATCGGCTTCAGCGCGCAGGAAGGCTTCGTCAAGTTCAACAAGCAGACCACGGTTTTGTGCATTTCTCTGATTAGGACGATTCAGCATGATCCGCACGATGCTGTTATCGTCAAGCTCTTCGTAGGTGATGTACTTGTAGTCAGTCATGTCTTGCCTTTCATAAGTGTGCCGAAGGTGTCTCGAACTCTTCCATTTGTATTTGCAGGTCAAAGATATAGCAAAATCCGAGTGCCAGCATTGGTAATTTCAGTAAACAAAACTGGCATTCGGCTCGTGATTGTGTTCCGGACTTACTTCATTGGCCAAGCAAGCCAGCGGTGATCGATGCCGCGGATCTGATGAGAAATCCAATCAACAGTTGTGCTTGGATTGGTGCATAAAAGGAATACGGTTGTGCCACTCCTGCAACACCACGCACAGTTTTTAAATTTGTCGCGCTTCGTTCATTCTCTTTAGGGCCAAGGAGAACGAGAAGCCGATATTGTCGCCGAAACCTGACGCCAGGTTCCGAGACAATATCGGCTTTCGCTACAACGCTATACAGTAACTAACTATGTATCTATGAGGACTCTTTACAGGATCTTCGAAGTTGGATCGATACGCATGAGCTTGGCCAAGTTGCCGCCCATGATCTTGGCCTGATCCTCAGGAGTCAGGTCAGAGATCTCGTCAATGAAGGTGATTGGATCAAACATGCCTTCAGGGTGTGGGTAGTCCGAGCCAAAGCAAATATTGTCTGCCCCAACTGCTTCGATCAAACCGAGGACGTCTTCTTCAACGAATGGGTGCACATAAATTGATCGTTTCCACGTGACCATTGGATCTTCAATGAAACGCTCTGGTTCACGTGCGTACAGTTTTTTCAGTGTTGACATCAATGGTTTGACGAAAGCTGTGCCATTTTCCACTGGCAAGAAACGAATATTTGGAAAACGATTAGCCAAACCATGTCCGATGATTGACGCGACCGTGTCTTTGATGCCTCGGTAGTCGGCGCCAATAATCGAGCTAAAGAGCGAGCGACCAGCGAATGGCTGGAATTCTCCGGTGAGGCCGTTCCACTCGTTCGTGAAGCGGGTATAGCCGTCATCTGATGAGTGCATACCCACAAGAACGCCAGCTTCTTCGACACGCTTCCAGAATGGATCAAATTCCGGAAGTGCAAATGAACGGCGACGACCGTTGTAATCAGGCACGGTGGCTGGGCGAATCAAGATAACGCGAGCACCGCGCTCTACGAGAAAGTCGAGTTCCTTGATGGCCTCGTCGACAATTGCCAAGGTGATCACGGGAGTGGCGAAAATACGATCTTCGTAGCAAAAACTCCAGTGCTCATACATCCACTCGTTGAGTGCGTGAATGACAACGTGGCTGGCTACAGGGTCATCGGCAAGACGCTCTTCGAGAACGCTCGCAAGAGTTGGCCACATCATTGCGCGATCGATGCCTTGCTCGTTCATCAGTTCAAGTCGGTCCGCTGGATTAAAAAATGCTGGCGGCGCGGTGATATACCTCGGTGGTTCGATAAGCGCCAAATCCCCAGGCTTGCCGGCAGTCTTTGAAGAAGGATTCTTGAGCTTGAATTCAAGCTCCTGCGCACCTGGCTGGGCAACCTTGGTGAAGGTTGGGTTTGGGATGTAATCGCTAATGACGTTCTTCAGCGCGATCTTGGTGCGGCCGTTTACCTCGACGTATTTGACTACTTGGCTGTATTCAGCAGGCAGGTATTTAGTGAATGCATCCGTGGTCTCATACATGTGGTTATCGGCATCAAAAATTGGGATATCTAGATTACGTGACAAAACAGCCTCCTCGAGAGGGCAAGACAATCGCCTGCCAAATTTCAGTAATGAGACAACTATGAACTTTCAATGGGAAGAGCACAAGGTTTTTCCAGAAGTATTATCTAACATTTCCCGAAAAGGTATATACCACCCATATCATGCTAAAAATACCGAGTTGAACGTGATAATTTTGGGCTGCCGCACCAGCTGCATGGGGCCAGAAAACTTCGAATACTTATGCAGTGATCTTCGTACGCGTAAGTCATTGCAAATCCGACATCTTTATAACGAATCTGAAACGATTTTGCGCCAACTGTAGCCATTTTGAGAATTTTTGCTTAGTTTGTCTCTACTTAGATTCACATTCAATGCGATTCTGAGCCGGTCAAACACACTGTTCGACCGTGTATCTAGGAGGAATTCTCATGGCAGGATCACAGATGCGCAAGCGTCGTTCTGCATACCTCGTTGTCGGAGGCCTCAGTGTTGCAGTCACCATCACTGCATTGGCGAGTGCACAAGCTGCACCAACGCCAGCACCGAAGGTTGTTACGCCAGCGTCGTGTGCCCCAACGCCTGGTGTCGATGCAAAGACCCTCAAGGTCGGCATGATCACATCACTAACTGGCCCAAGCGCACCAGGTTTTGCTGGTGCTTACGAAGCTGTCGCACTTCGCGTTGCTCAAGAAAATGCCAAGGGTGGCATCTTCGGTCGCAAGCTCGTGCTTTCAAAGTATGACGATGCATCAAACGGTGCGGGTCAAATCACTGCAGAAAGTCAAGCGGTCGATCGCGACCAGGTTCTCGCGATTAACTATGCGGCGGCAGTTGACACTATGTTCCCAGCTTTGAAGGCTCTGAATCTTCCTGCATTCGGCACCGGGTTGCCACCTGCAGCAACAGACTTCAACGTCTTCGGTTCTGGCGGCCCAGGTTCAAACACCTTGGCTACAACTGCACTCGTCAAGCGCCTTGCCACAACTGGTGCCACCAAGCTTGCCGGCATTACCTTCCCTGTTCCAGCTGCAGTACAAAACCTCAAGAACACCTTGGCGCTTGCCCCACTAGCGGGTATGAGCACGGTGCTCACAAAGAACGATGCCCCATTTGGTGCCTACGACGCGACGTCAACGGCGTTAGCGATTCGTGCATCTGGTGCTGACGGCGTGATCGCTGTACTTCAGCCAGATGGTGGAGTGTCGGTCTTCCAGGCACTCGCACAACAAGGAATCACCTTGAAGGCACTGAACATGCCAGGTCTTTCTGACCCAGCTTTGGTCACCAAGGCTGGCCCAGGCGTGAACGGTGTCATCAGTTCAACCTACGGGTCGATTCCTCCAGGTGTCACCGGTCGCCCAGGCTTCCGTACCTACAACAACGCGATGTTGGCAGCGGGCTTCAACCCATATGGTGCGAACCCACCAATGTCATACATCTCAGCTGACACCATGATCAAGAGCATCAAGGCTGCCGGCGTCTGCCCAACTCGCACCGGCATCGTTAATGCTGCCCACAAGGTGAAGTCATTCGATGGCGCTGGCGTATTGCCAAAGCCAGTCAACTACATCCCAAGTACGCTTGGACCAAACGGCACCCCGGGCAACTGCTCATGGTTCGTCACGATCGTGAATCAAAAGATCGTACCTGACAAGGAACCAACCTGTGGTGACCTCGTTGAAGTAGCAACTGGCAAGGTTGTTTTAAAGGCTAGCTAGTAATATCAGCAATACGTTTACACGTGAGTGTGGGCGGCGAGAAATCGCCGCCCACACTCATTTTTTATTGCTTCGTAACCATTAGGTTTTGTTTACACGCACAATGTGAATTAGTACGGCCTTGGAAGACCAAGACGCCGAGCCAAGTTATTGCGATAAATTTCAGTAGTTCCACCATAAACAGCAGTACCAGGTGCATGCTGGCGCTCACTGGCAATGATGCCAGCCGCGATGCTGCCATCAACACCGAAATCAAGCAGACCTTCAGGTGCAGCCATGTCTGCGAGCTTGTCTGCCTGCTTGGCTAGTGCCTCAGCTGACATCGGCTTGCCAAGCTCGCCTTCTGCGTTCCAACACATTTCCAGATCAAGCATTGCTTCCGCGAGTGCTGCTCGCACTAACGGATCTTCAAGACGTGAGCGGCCGTCAGGCATTGTGCGCGAGGCTGCCCATTGGATAGCGCCATCAACGAGTTTTTGGAATACCCGAGAAAAACCAGCACCCATTGAACCATTGACTGGCGCTACTCCCTCAGTAACAACACCAGCTCCATGTTCCGTTGCAAGCGGCTCTGACATAACACTCCAGCCATCATTGACCGGACCGATGCGGAAGTTGTCAGAGATAATGACATCGGTATAGAAGGTGACGTTGGTGCGACCACCACCAAGAATCCAAACAGGAGTTGCTTCAACGCCTGGAGTGTTCATCGGCACCAGGAACATCGTTAACGTGCGATGTTTTTCTTCAACAGCGCCCGTGCGAGTCAGCAGGAATACATAGTCTGATTCATTGCCCCACGTGGTCCACATCTTTTGGCCATTAATAACCCAAGTGTCGCCATCTTGAACGGCACGAGTCGTTGCTGCAGCCATGTCGGAGCCGTTGTCTGGTTCTGAATATCCAAGGCAGGTAGTTAATTCACCCGCGCGGATCCCTGGGAGCACATTGTCTTTCAACCATTGCGATCCAAACTTTTCCAGAGTGGGAATGAGCAAAGACGAACTGACGTTCGCCGGGATGTAGTACTCATCGAAAAGATTCGTGATCATCTCAAGTTCGATTTCACCGAGCCCAGCACCGCCTGCATCAACGGCAAGTTCAGGATGGATCCATCCGCGCTTGGACATTTCCATCCGCACCGACTTTGGCATGCGATCGTGATCGACAGCGATGTGAGCAAGGTTCGGGGTCCAATTTTGCGAGATTAGCTCTCGAATTTCTTTCTCAAAAACTAACTGATCGGACGTAAGCTCAACTTGACTGAAATCCATGTCAGTTCCTCCCTATCGATTCGACGAAGTAAGTGTGGCGGCTGCGAGTTCTTGGGCTCGACGATCAATTGCATTGCTGATGTCGTCGAGATCGCGACGAATTCCACCGCCAACGAGTGACCATGAAGAAACCTTGCGATAAAACAGGCTGATGTCTGCTTCATTGGTGATGCCCATACCGCCGTGCACGTGAACGGCTTTTGCAGTGCTGCGCAATGCTGCTCGAGTGGCATGCGCCATCGCCATGGCCGCGAGTTCTGGGCGGAAGTCCGGCTCATTTTCAGTGAGCCAGGCTGCCTTAATCGTCATATTCCGTGATGTCACAACATCCATATGAATGTCAGCGAGCTGATGGGAAATTGCCTGGAACTTTGCGATGGTGACACCGAAGGCTTTGCGATCAAGTGCGTAACTCCGAGCAATCTCACTTGAAATCGCCATGAGTCCAACAAGGGATCCAGCTGTTGCAATGCGCCATTCGCGATGAGCTAACTCCCAGATGCCAATTGCTTCAGCACCTTCAAGCAGCGTGGTGGTGCGGACATCCGCATCGGTGGGGCTCCACCAAGCCACGGGCGCGCAGCCTTCGTTTTGGGCCTGGGCAGCATTGGTCTCACGAGTCATCATGATGATTGCGCCATCTTTGAATGCCACAACGGCCTTGGCCACAGCCCCGCTTGGAACAAGCTGAGAGCCCAACTCCCAAGTTGAAATTGGCGCCAAGCTCACAATGAGTTCTCCAGTTATGGCAGCATCCCAATCCAGACCATCAAGCGAGACACCGGCAGCCTTCAACACAGCTAGGAGTCGCATTGTTACGACATGATCAACCAGCGGCACGGGTGCAGCAGTGCGGCCAATCTCTATTCCGGCAAGAACCAGTTCAACAAGTCCGCCTCCATCTCCCCCTACTGATTCAGGAATCGAAATGGTGAGCAGACCGTTCTCTTGGACCGTCGACCAAAGGTTCTGGTCAAAGCCAAGGGGCTCAGCTGCCCTCACGACTTCAATCGCTGACTGCTCGGTGAACAGCGAGCGCAGCATGTCAACCAACTGTCCTTGCTCATCGCTCAGCGTATAGTCATTGCGCCGCAAGACCAGAGTCACGGTTCCTCCAAGAATTCACGATCAAGAGCGATTACTCCTAATATTAAGAAATACTAATGCACAACTTTTCTTTCTTCTGCAATTATCCTCTTCTTCCAAGCGCCCGCAGTCAGCGTCTCGATACGATCGCCATCGAGAACCATTCCAGTGCCTCCGGGAGAGTCCATGACAGATGTAGATGTGATCGTTCTCGGTAGCGGATTCGCTGGACTTCGTGCAGCAGTCGCTGCCAGTGCTACCGGCGCCTCCGTGCTTGTCGTCGAAGCGCAGGGCGAACTTGGCGGACGAAGCCGCTATTCGTGGGCGAATATCATGGGTGCAGGCACCCGTTTCCAAGTTGAACAGGGCATCCAAGACAGCGCTGAAGCGATGTATGAGCAATACATGCGTCTCAATTCTTTCCAACTTGACGCATCAGTTGCATGGGCGCTGTGTTCAGGAACCGGCCCCGAAATTGAATGGCTTGCCGATCATGGAGCTGAAATTCGTGGTGTCGTGCCAAATGAGAGTTTTGAAGTTCCTCGCATTCACCGAACAGGCGGCGGACAGCAACTCATCGATCTGCTTCTTAGACTTGCTCGCGCGCAAGGAGTTGATTTTGCACTCAACCATCGTGTTGACCTACTGCTTGTTCACGACGGACACGTAACCGGAATTGAAGCGGGCGGCCAAACTCTGACGGCGAAAGCTGTCGTGCTTGCAACCGGAGGCATGGGTGGCAATCCCGAACTTATTCAGGAGTGGATGCCGGAATTAGCAGCGCTTGCAGGCAATTGGGCCCTTCCCGTTGGTGGAGATGAACTCGCGCCATACGCCCAAGGTGATGCGGTGCCTCTTGCATCTGCCGTTGGTGCTGAAATCACTGGTCGAAATTATTACGAAGCAACAATTCGACCTGGTTATGTACAGGTATCAAACCCAGCACTTCCTGGTCACTTGCTCCTGGTTGATGCAACTGGACGTCGCTTTGTTGATGAAACGGCCGGGATCGCAGCAATGCACGGAGCCTTCAATGCAGCAGTTGCTCCTGTCTATGCGATCTTTGATGAAGATGCAAAGACTTCATATAGGCCTACAGGAGAAAAGGCTCCTGAAGGAAAACCGAAACGTCGGCTGCATCCAGATTGGGTTGAAGATGTTGTTGATTCCATGGTTGAAAATCAACACTTTGTGAAAGCTCAATCACTTGAAGAGCTTGCTGGCCTGCTTGGAATTCAAACGAATCATTTGATGGCAACAATTGATCAATACAACGCAGACACTGCCCTCGGTTTTGATTCGGTGCAACTAAAAGATACCGAGGTCATGCGGGTTGTTGCATCCGCTCCATTCTACGCAACTGAAATTCGCCTTTCGTCGATCGGGTTCACTGGAGCCGGGCCGCGGGTAAATGCTCAAGGTGCTGTTCTGGATACCAAGCATCAGGTCATTCCTGGACTCTTCGCGGGCGGTGAATGTGCTGGCGGTCTGGCCGGCCCGATGTCTATCGGCGGCAACCCAACGGCCACGTGCTTTGTCTTTGGTCGAATTGCCGGTGAGAGTGCGGCAGCCTTCGCTCAGCAATAGTCCCGACCTGTGCACTTGAGTCCAAGCCGCTGATCCTGAATACCTCACAGGAATTTAGAAGTTTGAAATCCGTTCATCTCCAGTGGAAGGATGTCTGATGAGTGAGGGGCTCTTGGCGTTAGCCAGAGCCCCTCACTCATTACCTAAACTTGTTGTGACCTTGTTATGAATCCCCTTATGCCTCGTCGGCCGGTGGCTGTGGAACATGTGGGAACAATTCTTGGAATGCGCCAATGCGAATGCGCCGACTTGCTTCGGGCGAAACATCGTCGAAGAGTTCATGCAACGTCTTCTGCGTATGACCAAAGGTGCCTTCCCAATGTGGGTAATCGCTACCAAACATTGAGTTCTGGTACCCACCAGCGGTCAGCGCCATCACTGAAGAGCGATAGTCATGCTGGAAGGATGCATAAACTTGTTCGTACATGATTTCCCCAGGAAGTCTGGAAAGTTTTGGACTTACTGCACCTGAATGTTGACGGAATGCTTCATCAAGGCGATCCGCTACAAATGGCACCCAACCTGAACCACCTTCAGAAATGACGACCTTTAATTTAGGTCGAATATCCAAGGCCCCCGATGCCACCATCTGAGCAGCCGCACGCTGACCGCCGAACGTGGTTTCCGTGTAGTTCAAGATCGCGCCACCGCGGCCGCGATGCACCACGCCGGTGCGCTCATCGGGCGTATGCGGCTCTGTTCCAATATGGAAACACAGCCGCATTTCCATGTCATTAAGAACGTCCCAAAGTGGATCGAAAAATGGGTCAACATAATTGTGTTGCACCTTGCCCGACAGCCCAGGACGCGTAGGTAACGAAACTGCAGCGAAGCCCATCTCGCGGCAACGCTTGGCTTCGTTGACCGCATCATCAATATCAATCAAGGGAATAGCTGCAGTACAGACAAGGCGCGGGGAAGCATTTTGCATTTCCATCGCCCAGTCATTGAGTGCCATCGAGCCAGCAAGCGCTAATTTTGGATCCCGGATATTAAACGACCAAATACCAAGAGAAGGGTAGGTGAGTTCTCCCCACACTCCTTCATCATCAAGATCTTTTAGTCGGCTTACAACATCTCGCCCACCGATCATTCGACGCTCAGTTAAACCATCATCGTCGCCGAAAGAACGGGCTGCTGTGCCTGGCTTGGGCATCCGCCGGCGAAATTCTTGTCCATCGACATACACGGTTTCCCATGCACCATCTTCATCTTTGACACTGCGTGGCATGCGATCAGCAAGATCCTGCGGAAGGCGGGTTTCAAATAAATCATCAGGCTCAACCAGATGTGAGTCGCCGGAGTTTGCCCATAATTTGCCCATGTTTGCCTCCATGTTCTAGGCCGGTGGTGCTCACCAGCGTTTGCCTAGGATCAGAACTTTCGTACCTGACTGTACGCCGTATACGTCAATGTGTGCAGCACTTTCGGCGTCAAAAAACCACCGAACCCCAAAAGAAGGCCGGCAGATATCACCTCTGCGGGGCTTTCGACCCGACACGAGCCAGCCGAAGGTCACCGACTTATCCTCATGACGTGAAACGTCGTGTGGCGAAATTCCTCGCGCTGCTGGTCTGCGCTGCCAGCATGTCGGGAACTGCCTACGCCGCACCACGACTGATGCAGGGAGCTCCTGCTCTTGGTGAGCAATACACCACACAAATAATCGTATTAGGCACCACGAGTTACGAAATGTGTAGCGCCGCTGTTTGGAAACCTCGGGTACTTCTCACGGCAGCTCATTGCCTTACCGACCTAGGCGGCAGTACCCCGGCTGCAGCTTCTCGAATCTTCGTAATGCCACCTGGAGTGAACAGTCCACTTGTCTACGCGACTGGGCCCGTGAGTGCTGCGCGTGTTCGAGTTATCGGCGCCTACCTCGGTCAGCAATATGTTGAATCATCAAAACTGGTCATAGGAAATGACATTGCAGCAGTCGTTTTGGATTCTGACTTATCACCATCTGTATTCACTCGGCTCGCTGACCGAACAGAATTAGATGCGTGGGTGAAGTCCGTCCATGACACCACAATTGTTGGTTACGGCATCACGAGCTTGACTGACACGAGTCCATCAATTCCACGCACAGGTACCTTTATCTTGAGCGAACTTCAGGTTGATCGCCGCAACACCAACGGATGGGTCACGTGGTCAAATCCAGTCAATGGTGTCGACACCTGCCCCGGAGATAGCGGAGCTCCACAGTTTGTCACCACGGCAACAAGCACACTATTAATCGGCGACATTGCCGGCGGTAACTGCACGGGGCAACAACGAACAGCCGAAGGCTTCGCAGCAATCACCTATCTGGAAGTACTTAATCCCGCGCTCCTTGCTGCAGGCTATCCCGCCATTCCAAGCGCTCCACAGGAAGTGACGGCTACGTCAATGAATGGCAGCACCACGGTGTGGTGGGCTAGCCCCCGCATTGCACCTGAATCTGCGGTGAATTTCGAAGTGCGTGATGAACGTGGAGCCGCTGTGTGTGCGTCTACGCAGCCGTATTGCACTTTCACCGACGTAAGTAATCTGACCCTGCGCAGCAAAAACACTCAAGGTGAGGGTGACGCCGTCTTGGTGCCGACTGCACTACCCGTGCGTCCGGAACCTCCAAGGATCATTCAAAAAAATGGTCTCGTGAAGTTCATCGTCACGCCGCTGGACTATCCAGTCATAACCGGTTACCGGATCATCGACAAATCCAAAAGAATTATCTGTCGAATCACGAATATCTCTGCAGAATTGAAATGCAGCGCGAACCTAGGAAAAGGTCCTCATCGTTTCACTGTAAGTGCAACAACACCGCAAGGGCGCACACCCGAATCACCAGCGTCAGCGCCCATCAAAATTCGTTTTTAGATTATTCGCAAAAAGCCTAGACATCGAATACAGCAGAATACAAACGTGGTCTAGCGAGTCACACTCGTAGCGAAATAATTCACTTCCGCAGTCGGTCCCGTTGGTATAGCTTGGGTAGGCGGAGCGAAAATTAATTCCACGCGATCTTTCAATTCGAATAATGCCGGTACCGGAACAGCTTGCTTCATGAGCGGTCCAGCTGCTTCAAAGGTGCTATTCACGTCTGGTTGCGTTTTAAACAACACCACTGGATCTTTCGTGGCAACCTTCATGTAGTCCTGCCATGCCAGATTATGGGCAACATAAGCGGCTTGCGCTCGCAAAATATCTTTATGCCAAGGCAGCACCGTAACGGCTGCCACTCCGTCCCCAGCCGCACCAATAGCGAACTGGCCCGCATAGGCGGCTTCCGAAAGTGCATCCCAGGCCTTGGTTTTTTGCGCAGCAGTTAATTTCCCAGTCTCGCCATATTTCTTGATGATGCTTTGGATCTGATCATTCGTCCATGTCATCGCTGACTCAGAATCCTCGACCGCACCGACTAAGGCACGCATTTCAAGATTACGTGAAGTCCAGTCTCCAACGACGAGCCCGAGTCCCAGGACCGTGACAAGAAAGACCACGAGACCTATGACTGGAGGAAGCCACCGCGAGAGTTTCACTTCACCATCATCTCTCACGACAAAATATGGGTTACCAGCACCTAAAGAACCGGCCTTATTCGGGCGCTTGCACCAAGAGGTGTTGGGCTAGTTCATCACTGAGTTCGGTGTATTCCCCGGCGATTCCAATGTGAATGCCATCTGGAGTGCGACTGACGAGAACTGCGGCGCCTGGGGTTGCCCCGACTCGGCGCAACGCAATCATGGTCAGAGCGATCTCTTGAATCGGTTCAGCAATGCGCCGCACAATTACTCGTGAAACATCGTCAGTTGCAACTTCCGATAGCGCACGGACACCCTTGAGCGAATTCTTCTGCGAATCTGATTCGGGGTTCAACGAATCTAAACCAGGGATCGGATTGCCGTAAGGAGATTCAGTTGGGTGACCCAAAATTTCAAAGAGTCGAAGTTCGACTGTTTCGCTGATCACGTGTTCCCAGCGACAGGCTTCCGCATGCGCGTCTTCCCACGGTAGACCAAGAACTGACACTAATAAACATTCAGCTAAGCGATGCTTGCGCATCACACTCACCGCTGCTTCACGCCCGGCTGGGGTGAATTGCAGTTGACGATCAAGTGTGACAACTACTAAACCATCTCGCTCCATCCGGGCCACAGTTTGCGAAACAGTTGGACCACTTTGGTGCAGCCGCTCTGTAATTCGAGCTCGCATTGGTGCGATGCCCTCTTCTTCAAGTTCGAAGATCGTGCGCAAATACATTTCGGTGGTATCGATTAATGCACTCACGCCGACTCCTCTCATAACAGGCTTAGGTAATGATCACCTTATGGCAAGGGTCCCTCTCCGCGCCGCGTACAACTCCTGACCTACGATTTACCTGTGTCAACAGTGATGTGGTTTCGTCGAGATCTTCGTCTCCTAGACAATCCGGCTTTGCTCGCAGCTATTGCTCGTGCCCAAGCAGACGGGGATGGACAAGTCGTACCCCTGTTTGTGCTGGATCCAACCCTTTGGAATGGGGCCGGGCCCGTGCGTCAGGCTTATTTGGTCGCCTCTTTGGATGCCTTAGGTGCCAGCCTTGGCCGTTCCTTACTGATCCGCCATGGCAACCCAACGGCAGTCGTCGCCGAAGTTGTCGCTGCTATTGGTGCCACGAGCGTGCATATCGCTGAAGATTTCGCGCCATATGGCATGCGGCGCGATGCGGCCGTTGCTCAAGCTCTCGGCAAGGTGCCACTGGTTCGCACTGGCTCGGCCTATGCCGTCAGCCCAGGCCGGGTGCTGAAAGGCGATGGGACCCCTTATCGAGTCTTCACCCCGTTTTACCGCGGTTGGATGGCTCACGGCTGGCGAGCGCCTGCTGGTGATATTCCTGTCTCAGTTGATTGGGCGATGCCCCTTGAATGCCAAGGTCGCCCATCAGTTCCAGACCTCGGCGACCTCACATTGCCGCAAGCCGGCGAGCAAGCCGCTTGGCAACGGTGGATGGAATATCAAGAACAATCCTTGGGCGCCTACAAGGACGAACGTAACCGGCCTGACTTGAACACCACGAGCCAACTGAGTCACCACTTGCGGTGGGGCGAAATCCATCCACGCTCCATGCTCGCTGAACTTACGGATGAGCATGAGGTTTTTCGCAAGGAATTGTGTTGGCGCGAGTTTTACGCGGATGTGCTCTTCCAAACACCAAAGTCCACAACACAATCACTCAATTCAAAATACGACAGCATGCAATGGTCAACCGGATCTGCCTCTGATACAGCTTTCGCAGCGTGGGCGCAAGGACGCACGGGGTTCCCGCTGGTGGATGCCGGCATGCGTCAGCTTCGTGCCGAAGGCTGGATCCATAACCGAGTACGAATGGTGGTCGCGAGTTTCTTAATCAAAGACCTCCACATCACCTGGCAGCGAGGCGCCGCTGAATTCATGTATTACCTACGCGATGCAGATCTAGCAAGCAACGTGCACGGCTGGCAGTGGACTGCCGGATGCGGTACTGACGCT
The DNA here is from genome assembly GCA_037137855.1 of Actinomycetes bacterium. Lineage (GTDB taxonomy): Bacteria > Actinomycetota > Actinomycetes > S36-B12 > S36-B12 > UBA11398. The sequence goes on along the minus strand of JBAXJN010000023.1, from coordinate 2,092 downwards.
GCACCGTTTTATCGAGTCTTCAATCCAATTGCCCAAAGCTTGCGATTCGATCCCAACGGTGACTACGTGCGGCGCTACATTCCCGAACTTCGCCATCTCGCGGGTCCCGATGCCCTAGAACCTTGGAACCAACCAACTGGATATGACTATGGCTACCCTGCGCAGATTGTGGACCACGCTGTAGAGCGCCAAGTAGCGCTTGATGCCCATCAAGCCATCCGCTAGACCCTCCGCACCGTACGATGTGACTTTATGCCGTCCTTTTCAGTCGTCTCCATGAAAGGTGGCGTCGGAAAGACCTCTGTAACCTTGGGGCTAGCAAGTGCGGCTTGGAGCCGCGGTCATCGTGTGCTTGTTATTGACTTAGATCCGCAAGCAAACGCAACTATGGGTTTACGTATTGATGCGCCTACCTTCACGGTCAACGATGTGCTTGCCGATGCTCGACCTGGCATTGCTGCAGATGCGCTGCAGGTTTCCCCTTGGGGTGAGAACGTGCACGCACTGGCGTCTGAACGAGCGCTTGAACATCGCAACACCGTTGAAGGTCGCCACTCTTCTCTTCGTTTGCGAGCTGCGCTTGCTAGCTTGCCGCGAACCTACGACCTAGTAATCATTGATTGTCCGCCGTCTCTTGGTGAGCTCACGCGTAACGCCTTAAGCGCTAGTGAATCTGCACTTATCGTCACTGAACCTGGCTTCTTCGCCCTGCGCGGGGCTGAACAAGCACTTGAAGCGGTAGAAGTTATTCGAAGTTCAACAAATCCGTTGATGAAAACTGAAGCAATCATCATTAATAAAGCTCGACCATCAGTTGCTGAGCAACGCCAACGCATCGAAGAACTCACATCAAGCTACGGATCACTTGTCAGCAAGACATTGGTGCCCGAGCGCAATGCCATCCAACAGGCCGAGGCTGCAGGCGTGCCTATCCATGCCTGGGAATCACCTGCTGGAATTGAACTCGCAAAAATTTTTGATGCACTGTACGACGAAATCATGCCGATTCGTTTTTCAACGGAGGTCTCGCGATGAGTAACGCCAAGCAAACATTCGATCCAGCACCACGGCCTGCGCTTACCCGTGCAACTGATGCCGTATGGCATCCAACCTTGCCTAGAGAACATGAAGAACGAGCGCCTTTGAGTTCTGGCTCGACATCAGATGCAATTCTTGGCCCTAAACATGACAAACTTGTTGAGCTCACGGTTGAAGTGCCTAAATCAATTCGCAAAGCCCTGCGAAACGATGCGATAGAACGTGGCTTAACCGTGGATCAACTTGTTGCTTCGCTTGCCCGCGATTATTTGAAGCGGTAAAACACTACGGCGATAGTCGCTCAATTGCCCACGCAGCTGAATCATTGAGTTTGCCCCCATCAACCGTGCGATGGAATCGCAACCGGTCATGCAGTCGTGATGGCCTTCCTTGCCAAAACTCAACGGTGCTCGGCACAATCAACCATCCACCCCAAAAGTCTGGCATCTCAATGTCATCTGGGTAGCGAAGAGAAAGTTCGTCAAAGCGATTATCTAGAATCGACCGATCAGCAATAACTGTTGACTGTTCACTTACCCAGGCACCGAGCTTTGAATCACGCGGGCGTGTACGAAAATATTCTGCAGCCTCATCGCGGCTGATCGGCGCGACCTCTCCGACAATGCAAATCTGGCGATGCATCGCAATCCAAGGGAACACGATAGAGGCGTGGGGGTTCTCCCAGATTTCTCGGCTCTTACGTGATTGCAAATTCGTGTAGAAAATGAAGCCTCGCTCATCGGCATTCTTGAGCAGCACCGTGCGGCTACTTGGCTGGCCGGACTGATCGGCTGTGGCAAGCACCATGGCGTTTGGCTCTGCTAGTCCCGCTGCGATTGCGTCTTCTAGCCAGCCCGTAAAGGCTGCAAGGGGGTCAGTTGGCAGGTCGCTTTCCTCGAGGTGACCCTGGTCATAGTGGACTCGAAGATCCGCTAGCCGAGTTGGCGTTGGCTCAAGGTTCTCTAGACTCATACCTGCATCCCATCACGGGAGCGCCTCGCCACAAGCAACTGGAGCGTTCTGTGTCTGACAACATCAAGATTCCTGCCGATCT
>JBAXJN010000022.1:0-17277 GCA_037137855.1 Actinomycetes bacterium | reverse complement strand
CTCGAGCGGGCCATCACCCGTTCGTGGCTTCATCGCGGCCATCGCGTCCCCTTTCCTGTTGGCTCCTATTATTCCGGATCCCTCAAGTGCCCGCGACCACAGGGCAGGGTTTTAGGACTTTTGACCACTTTGCTGCTCGATATATCGGCCAAGTTGCTTCAATGAGTGGTTCACCCCAGCAATAAAAGCCGGCCGAACCAAAGGCCAGCCCAGACGTCCAAGGGCTCCCAAAGGTAGATCAAGATCCTCGCTCCACAAGAAGCGAGATTGACCACCAGCCAGGGCTACCACCTCCATGACACCCGTGCCCTTGACTACCCGTCCGGTATGAAGCACATCGACGCGATAAGGCTCTTGCCAATCAGTGATGGTCATCGTGTCCAAGAAACCGATCTTGACACCGAGATGTACACCAGTGAAGGCACTGAGTTCAGAACCAACAGATCGACCATCACCTTTCGTGACTTCAACAGTGGTACCCACCATCCATTCGCCTTGGGCTGCCCAATCTGTGAATGCTGCAAAGACCTCTTCGATTGAGGCATTGATATCAACGCTTGTGCGTACTTCAGTCATCTGTGTGCAACTTTCCACGTAATTGTGCATTGTCGGCTTGCAAGGCATCGATCACTTGATCAACTTCATCCATGCGATAACCACGGAACACCACATCGAATGCAGGGTGCGCAGGATCAACTTCGGGACGTAAATCTGGCCCGGCTTCAGGCAAGCCACCTTGTCGCCCAACAACGAGAACCATGGTGATCCCGATCACTGCAATCACAATAAAGATGACCGTCATTTACCTATAACACCACGAGCTACCACCCCAAAGTCACTCGCCCACCCAAACATGTCAGGCTATTGCCATGCCAACCGCCGGCCCACTCATTCTTGGGAACCAAGAATTTGGAGTCAATGATCGAGCCATCATGGCAATCGTCAATCGCACACAGGATTCTTTCTTTAAAGGTGGATCAACGTTTAAAGATGAAGATGCCATGGCAGCAGTCATTTCAGCAGTCGAAGCAGGCGCCCACGTTATTGATATTGGCGGCGTGAAAGCAGGGCCCGGCGCAGAAATTGATCCTCAAGAAGAGATCAAGCGAACTGCCGCCTTCGTTTCCCAAGTGCGCTCAGCCTTTCCTAACATCGTCATCAGTGTGGATACCTGGCGAGCTGAAGTCGGTCGGGCCGTATGCAAAGAAGGCGCTGATCTGCTCAATGACGCCTGGGGCGGTGTTGATCCTGAGCTCGCCGAAGTCGCAGCTGAATTCAATGTTGGTTTGGTCTGCACCCACGCAGGTGGCCAAGAACCTCGCACCCGCCCGCATCGAGTCCAATACGCGGACGTCATGGCAACGATCATCGACTACACCGTTGGCTTAGCGGAGCGCGCAGTGAGTCTTGGCGTTGCGCCTGACCACATCATCATTGATCCAGGCCACGATTTCGGAAAAAATACTTCGCACTCGCTCGAGGCAACTCGCAGACTTGCCGAGATGGTCGAAACCGGCTGGCCTGTGCTCGTTTCTTTGTCACGCAAGGATTTCGTCGGTGAAACTCTTGGCCTCACCGATCCCAATGAACGACTCGTTGGAACTCTTGCAGCAACATCCATCTCTTCACTTCTTGGCGCCCGCATGTATCGCGTCCATGACGTCACTCCCACAAAGCAAACGTTGGACATGGAACGAGCTATTGCTGGGGTCACGCGCCCGCGCCTAGCACGGCGCGCACTCGCCTAAATCAAATATTGATAGCCGCGAATGCTTCGTCAACTGATGTAGCCCAGACCAGCTGATCAAGAGCGTGATCGCGCACAAAGCCAACAGCTTGCCAATGTTTTACCTGTTGTCGCAACAAGGCAAAGTCACCCCAAGGATCAAGGACAACGACAGGTTTTTCATGCATCCGCAAATGTCGTGATGTCCACACTTCCATTAATTCTTCGAGTGTTCCGATGCCACCTGGCAAACACAAAAAAGCATCTGCACGGTCATCCATGATCCCTTTTCGTTCACGCATATCTGCGGTAACAATCAGTTCCGCAGCATCGTGGTCTGCGACTTCATATTCAATGAGGCCTTGTGGGATGACTCCGATGGTGGTTGCTCCACCTGCTCGAGCTGCCCGAGCAACTGACCCCATCATCGATTGGGTTCCGCCTCCAGAGACCAAGCCCCAGCCACGTGCGGCGATAGCTTGACCCACGTGTGCGGCGAGCTCGATGTAACGCTCGGGGATATCGGGGCTGGAAGCGCAATACACGCAGACAAAAGGCACGAACAAAGCCTAAGGGAACTCTGATTTGCCCTGAACCAGAATTAGTTGTACATTCAACCATGTAATTGAACATTCAACTTCTGAAAGGGCATCATGGCTGATCTCAGCGCAACAACAGGCACCTGGGCAATCGACCCCACTCACTCCAACATCGGCTTTTCCGTGCGCCACGCAATGGTTGCCAAGGTGCGTGGACGCTTCACCGACTTCGCAGGAACATTCGTCCTAGATGGCGCTAACCCAGCCGCATCAACCGCCGAAATCACCATTCAGACTGCAAGTATTGACACTGCAAACGCGGACCGCGATGGTCACCTCAAAAGTGCTGACTTCTTCAGCGTTGAGAGCAACGCAGTTTTATCGTTCACGTCAACATCTGTCACCCAGAAGGGAGATGACACGTTTGTCGTCACCGGTGACCTGACCCTTGGTGAGCACACTAAAAGCGTTGATGTTGAATTCGAATTCAATGGCACGAGCACCGATCCCTACGGCAACGCCCGCGTTGGCTTCGAAGGCGAAGCTGAAATAAGCCGCAAGGACTTCGGGCTTAATTTCAACGTTGCACTCGATACTGGCGGCGTCTTGGTCGGCGATGCAATCAAAATCGTTCTCGACATCGAAGCAATCAAGCAGTAATTACCCTTTGGTAGTGAGCCACGCAAGTAAACGCTCGTGGCAACTGCGCAACTGCGCAACCGACACCCACTCACCTACCTGATGAGCGATGCTTGGATCCCCCGGCCCAAAGTTCAGGGCTGGGGTTCCAAGCGCAGTGAAGCGAGCAACGTCAGTCCAACCGAACTTTGGTTGTGGTTCCACGCCAACGGCAGTAACAAATGCAGCAGCCGCAGTTTGATCTAGTCCAGGCCTGGCCGCATCAGCCTCATCAATAAACACCACTTCATATCCATCGAACACTTCTTCTACGTGTGCTTTGGCTTGTGCGAGCGTTCGATCTGGCGCAAAGCGATGATTCACCGTAACCACGCACTCATCTGGGATCACGTTGCCTGCGATGCCGCCTCGGATACCAACAGCACTGAAACCTTCTCGATAGGTCAGTCCGTCAACCACCGGATTGCGCGGCACATAATTTTCAAGACGACTCAAGACTTCACCCGCTGAATGAATCGCATTGACACCCATCCATGATCGTGCACTGTGCGCACGCACACCAGTCAGATGAATTTCTGCACGCAGAGTGCCTTGGCAACCAGCTTCGATCCCAGCGTTCGATGGCTCCATCAAAATCGCAAGCGTGGCATCCAATAATCCCGGTTCGCGCTCCACGATGTGTTGCAGTCCGTTGAACTGCGAACCTACTTCTTCGCATTCATAAAACACATAAGTCACGTCACGCACGGGATTTGTCACGGTTGCCGCAAGCGATAAAGCAATGGCAAGGCCACCTTTCATATCGCATGCACCGAGCCCGTAGAGACGATCACCTTCAAGGCGGTGCGGAAGGTTGCCTGCACCCGGAATCGTGTCTAGGTGGCCCCCAATGAGCACACGTTCAGCCTTACCCGTCATGGTTCGAGCCACCAAGGTGTTGCCATGGCGAACCAGTTGCAAGTGGACGTACCCTTCAAGAGCTTGTTCAACGAGGTCCGCCAGGTGACCTTCGTGGTGAGACTCCGATGGCACGTCAATGACGGCAGCCGCCAGCAGAGCGACATCTATTGATAGGTCTAGGGCAGGCACATGACTACGGTAGTCGCTATGTCATCTACTCCTGTTGATCTGTCCCCGGTATCTGGTCCTGCGTCGGCAATTGGCCTGGCCACATTTGCTGGCGACACACTTTTGGATGCCTGGTATCCATCCCCGGCGTTGAGTCACACTCCTACCGACGTGAGCGGGCTAAGCAACGCCATTGACAGTGACGCCATTCGTGGTGTCCGGGTGGAAACGATTCTGACCACCATCGCAGACCTGGCCGCAGCCCCAGCAGATGCCGCTGACGCCTACCTTCGGCTGCATTTGCTCTCCCACCGACTCGTTCGTCCGCGGACCATCAATCTTGACGGCATTTTCGGGCTTCTCGCAAACGTTGCCTGGACCAATCTGGGCCCCGTGCCAATAGATCAAGTCAACGACGCTCGGCTTCGGGCGCGCAGCAAAGGTCTGCACCTCACCGTAGTGAGCGTCGACAAGTTTCCTCGCATGGTTGATTACGTCGTGCCAACTGGCGTGCGCATCGCTGACGCTGATCGCGTGCGCCTTGGAGCCCACGTAGCTAGCGGAACCACTGTGATGCATGAAGGCTTTATTAACTTCAACGCTGGCACTCTTGGTGCTTCGATGGTTGAGGGCCGCATATCGGCTGGCGTGGTTGTTGGCGATGGATCAGACATTGGTGGTGGCGCCTCAATTATGGGAACCCTGTCTGGCGGTGGCAAGGAAGTGGTCTCCATCGGAACCGGCTCACTGATTGGTGCTAATGCAGGTGTCGGTTTAAGCCTAGGAGATAACTGCATCGTTGAAGCCGGACTGTATGTAACAGCCGGATCGAAGGTCACCATGCCCGACGGCTCGATCGCTAAGGCCAAAGAAGTTTCTGGTCACGATAATTTGCTCTTCCGCCGCAACTCGCAAACCGGAGCCATCGAAGTCGTATCTCGAACTGGTTCTTGGGGTGGCTTGAACTCAGCCCTGCACGCCAACGATTAATAACTTCAGTACGAAATAGGAAGGCCCCGATCCCTGATGGGGTCGGGGCTGTCCTATCTAAAACTCACATTGCTGAGCGATCGCCTACCGGAACGTAGTCGCGCAGTGTCTCGCCGATATACACCTGACGAGGACGGCCAATCTTCTTTGTTGGGTCTTCGGCCATTTCGCGCCACTGTGCAGCCCAACCTGGCATGCGACCAAGAGCAAACAACACGGTGAACATGTCGGTTGAGAAGCCCATAGCCTTGTAGACGATGCCGGTGTAGAAGTCGACATTTGGGTAAAGCTTGCGAGAGACAAAGAAGTCATCACTCAATGCGGTTTCTTCGAGTGTGCGAGCAATATTCAACAATGGATCCTGCACACCAAGTGCGTCGAGCACACTGTCGACGTGACCCTTCACGATTGCAGCACGTGGGTCGTAGCTCTTGTAAACGCGGTGACCAAAGCCCATAAGCTTCACACCATCTTCACGATCCTTTACCTTGCGTACGAATTCAGCAACATCACCACCTTCATCGGAAATCTCTTGGAGCATTTCCATGACTGCCTGGTTAGCACCACCATGAAGCGGGCCGAACAAGGCTTGAATGCCAGCAGATACTGAGCCGTAAAGGTTCGCATCTGCTGAACCGACCATGCGCACAGTGGAGGTTGAGCAGTTCTGCTCATGATCTGCGTGAAGCAGCAGCAAGGTGTCTACTGCACTAGCAACAGCTGGGTTCAGAACGAATTCTTCACCCGCCTTGCCGAACGTCATCTGCAGGAAATTTTCGACGTAGCCAAGGGAAGGGTCAGGATCGACGAAGGTTTCACCCTGCGTGTGCTTGTAGGCGTAGGCAGCAAGGGTCGGGAGCGCACCAAGCAAGCGCATGGTTGACAGTTCGACTCCCGCTTTATCTGCTGGATCTAACTCATCTTGGTGATAGGTGGAAAGGGCACACACCGCTGCCGAAAGCATGGGCATCGGGTGTGCACTGGTTGGAAAACCAGTGAACAAGTTTTTCAGCGCAGCCGGTACTTCACGATGCTTATTGATTTCAGCTTCGAAGGTAGCGAGCTGACCTGCACTAGGAAGTTCGCCGTTTATGAGGAGGTAAGCCGATTCCAAGAACGTTGACTTCTGCGCCAATTGTTCGATTGGGTAGCCGCGGTAGCGCAGAACGCCAGCATCGCCATCGATATAGGTGATTGCCGACGAGCAGGCCGCCGTGTTCATAAAGCCATGGTCGAGCGTGACGTGCCCGGTGGTCTTCATGAGCGGCGCGATGTTCAATCCCGGCTCGCCAATGGTTGATGGAACCTCGGGGAGCTCAAGCTCGCCACCGGGGTATTTCACTGCGTATTCAGACACGTCTACTCCTTCTCAGCAGGATGACCCTACAGACTCCAGCCAACCGGAATGACCAAACCCGAAAGTGTAGAGAGTCACATGGCCAATCGGGCAGGAACCTGCCCGATTGCCTCATCAGTTGCGGTAAGGGCGATCCGCACATGATGGGCACCAGCAACACCATAGAAATCGCCGGGGGTCACCAGAACCCCTCGATCAGCGAACCAGGAAACGGTGTCCCAGCAAGGCTCACCCCGAGTGGCCCACAGATAGAGACCAGCCGCACTGTCGTCGATCGTGAACCCAGCCTGATGGAGTGCGCCTTTGAGGAGCTCGCGGCGTACTCGGTATCGCTCACGCTGAACTGCCACATGAGCATCATCGCCATAGGCGATCGCTGCAGCATGCTGAACTGGACCTGGCACGATCAATCCGCCGTGCTTGCGCACCTCAAGAAGCTGCTTGATGATCGACGTGTCACCAGCTGCAAACCCAAACCGATAACCCGCAAAATTTGACCGCTTAGAAAGGGAGTGCACGGCCAAAACATTGGCGTGATCGCCACCCGAAACGCTCGGATGCAAAATAGAGACTGGATCGGTATCCCAAGCCAACTCGTAGTAGCACTCATCGCTTGCAACCACAGCACCAATCTTGCGGGCATGTTCAACGATTGAATTCATGCGTTCGGCAGACAAAACGTGGCCGGTGGGATTTCCAGGAGTGTTTAACCAAATCAGCGCAGCGTCATCAATGGCTTCTGGATGATCTGTTGCCGTTACTCGAGCCCCGCACAGTGCCGCGCCTACTGCGTACGTGGGATAGGCGACGAGCGGTATGACGATGTGATCGTTTGGACCAAGTCCTAACAACGTTGGCAACCAAGCGACAAACTCTTTCGAGCCAATCGTGGGCAAAATTGCATCCACACCAACAGTGGCGCCCAAAATCCGCTGCATCCAAGCGGAGCATGATTCACGAAGCTCCACGGTGCCAACAGTGGTCGGGTATCCCGGAGAGTTCGCAGCCTGGATTAACGCTTGCTGAATTACTGCTGGAGTGGCATCAACAGGTGTTCCCACCGATAAATCAACGATCCCACTTGGATGTTTGGCCGCGCGCTGGGAATGCGGTGCTAGCAAATCCCAAGGAAAATCAGGAAGCTGATGGGCCTTACCCATATTTAGTGCTCGTGCTCCTGAATGGGAAGCGCAGCCACGAGAGGAACGTCAAAAGTCTGAGCGCCAAGCTTTGCTGCCCCTCCTGGGCTGCCAAGCACATCGAAGAATTCAGCGTTAACGGCGGTGTACGCCTTCCACTCTTCGGGCACATCGTCTTCGTAATAAATAGCTTCAACTGGGCACACTGGCTCGCATGCGCCACAGTCAACACACTCATCAGGCTGGATATAAAGCATCCGGTCACCCTCGTAGATGCAATCAACCGGGCATTCTTCAATGCAAGCACGGTCTTTGAGGTCAACACACGGTAATGCGATGACGTAGGTCATCAGGTCCTCCAGCTGTTACGAGAATGAACAAGCCCAAACCTACACAAGATCGGGAACACCTTTGACCCAACCACGTACCTCAGCCTTTGTTATTGATCACACCGCTACGCGCAGCTGGTGCCCCATCACCCGCCACTGGGCTCGCAGAAGGTGGCTTTGAAGCATTGGGAGCAGAGTTACTGGCCGATGGCGCCGGAGTTGGAGCAGGGCCGAAACTGGTACCTGGTTTCTTCATCTTTTCTTTGCCACAGATCACTTCTGGCGATGGCTTGTATTTCGTGGTGATCGTTTGACGCTTCACCTCGACACCATCTTTGAAGAAAACCCGGTCCACATCGATCGCAAAACCTTCCATCCCGCCTTGACCTAGACAGGTGTCTGATTCGTCATAGATAGTTTTGAACGGCTTAATGTCGCGCCTTGGGCCAAACTCAGCCTTGATATCGCTGTACTCCGGGGTGCCCCAAAACGAAACAGTGACTGACGTTGAATTAGCCGACGCTTGGATATAGACAGGATTGGCGTACGGATTCTTGAACTTCATGTCAAAGATGCCCCAGGCCACAGTGGCCTCAAGTCCAGCTTTGTAGCGTGAGATGTAAATGGAATGAGCGATAACCTGCACTGGTTCCATGCCGGCGTAATAAGCGGCTGTCCAAGTTGCCGTTGTTGCCGTAGAAACTCCGCCGCCCAACTCTTGTGCAAAGATTCCGCCCTGCCCAATGACGAATCCAATGGTGTAACCATGGGCAACAGTGCGTTCCGTCATCGTGTCGTTCATTGAAAAGGTCTCGCCGGGCATAACAACTGAGCCATTCACGCGTCGTGCAGCTTCACCAATATTCTGCTTGCGATACGCCGCATAGGGGAAATTCTGAGTGAAAGTCGACAAGCGCTCCTGCACGCCAAGATCCGTAGCCCCTTGAGTTGAAAGAGCTGGTTCACGCACCCCCACGGTGACTGCAGCCGTGCGATCGGGTGGGCTCTTGGCTAAAACGCTTGCAACTGCACTCGAAAGCTCTTCATCTGAAACACCTTTTCCAACCTGACTTGGCACAACGACCGTGTTGCCGGCTTCCGATGCAAACGATGCATCGCGGCCTGGAGTTTCAACTGACTCAAGCATTGAAGCCACCGCCGTGTGCAGAATTGCTCCATCAAGTACGGGCACAAGCACACCGTTTTGTGCATCGAAACTCAGCGAGCGAGCAATTGCGCGCTTACTAATTTTTGCCTTTATCTCCCCAGTCGTGACGAATACAGGAGCGCTCACTGCTTGTTTTGCTTCTTGCTTCGCAGCAACCAAGGCATCGTCACTGACACTCGGCTGAGTTTCAACTGTTGCAATTTGAACAGCATTCCTACCTGTGGCAAAGGCTTGAGTAATTGCTAACGAAGCAGCATCTCGGTTGATTTCCTTGCCGGTCTGACCCTTTACCGAGATCGGCTTTAATACCTTCATGTCGATTGTAGGTTCGATAGCTGGTTGATCAACAACGGTTGCAAAACTGTCGACTTGCGCACGTAATGCTGTCTGATCAACAACGACGACGGGATCCAAGGTTCGATTCATGAAGAGCTGAGACACCAAAACGAAGGGATTCCACGTGCGATCAGATGCCTGCGTCACTGTTGCTTGCGCATCAAAGGATAGACCGGCATCGGCGGGACTCATCGGGAAAGTCTTTCGCCCACTGGAAACAGTAATCGTGACTTTTTGCCTAGAGGCAAATTCTTTCTCGAGTACCGCAGTCGCCTCAGACTGAGAAAGCCCACCGATCGAAATACCGAGAACCGTGGTTCCGCGAGGTATTCCTGACCCCATCGCGGCTATAGCAATGACGACGAAAAGAACGATGACAGCAACGACTCCCGCGCCTATCAAGACCATGCGACGTGAAACCCCCACCGGCCACTGCCAATGGCGATTGTCACTCACGTACATAACCTCCAGAAATCAACTGCACTCTTTACAGATGGTAGGCGACCACATCGCAAATCTTGGTATGCCCGCGATGCTCGGCGATCTTCACACGCAGCGCTCATGCTTCAACTGCGCCACTACTTCGTTCCGCTATTACCGGGAAGGTTGATGCGGCAGCTGCCAGCACCACTCCGCCAATCAAATATACCCACTGGCGGCCGCCTCCAGAAAGTGCAAGATCCCCAGATGGGCTCTCCCCTGCCATGACGATCGTTGCAACAAGCCAGCCCAAGAACAGCACCATGCCACCCCAGCGACTCATAACCAGCCAAGTGGCGCCACGAACAGCGATCACCAGCACGGCGATGACCAGCACCATGCCCCACGGCACCACGAGCAGACCCCATGGCACAGACATGATGAAGCGTTCAGCCTGCACAAATGCCCCGATGAGACCCACAAGTAGGCCAATGGCTGCTACTGCTGCGTAGCGCAAGACTTGAATCACGCATCAATCCCAGAAAATAGATCTCGTTCACGGCCATCAACGATCTCACCAAGTTGTCCGACAACTAACCGAAAGTGCTCCGTTGCAAAAATTTGAGCGCCCAGATTGTTCGATAGAGCAAAGAACCCACCCTCGACACTGACCTGCGTTGCATGCGCGCGTAGCGCATCCATTTTTGCCTGCACAAATTCCGGTCCATCAATTTCAGTGGTGATCAGCGCATCATCGGTTGCGAACGGCAATTCATCAGGATCAATTTCAGCAAACCCCGTGGTCTCACCCGCTGCGCGTAAAGCCATAATTCCTGCACGCATGACATTGCGTGACATTGCTGTCCAATAGATCTTCTTAATCTCCCACGGCTCACCAAGCTCTGGTTTGAAACTAGGAACCGCCGCCAGGACTGCTGCGTAATGGGTGATGCGATTGGCCTGTAGATGATCTGGATGACCGTAGGAACCAAAATCGTCATAAGTGATCGCAACTTGCGGACGCGTCTCGCGGATGATTTTCACAAGTTCGACAGAGGCCTCAAGCAAGTCAGTGCGCCAAAAGCAGGCGGGATTCTCGTTGGGCGGCGTGCCGATCATGCCCGAGTCACGAAACCGGCCCGCTCCACCAAGAAGTCGCCAATCGCTGATGCCAAGAATCTTCATCGCTTCGCCTAACTCAGCTTGGCGGTGCTCTCCTAACTTGTCATCTTTATCGGCAGCCAAGTGGGCAATGTCTGGGAGCAGGATCTCGCCTTCTTCGCCAAGGGTGCAGGTAACCAAAGTGACTTGGGCTCCCAAGGAGGCATATTTGGCCATCGTGATGCCTGTGGCGATCGATTCATCATCAGGATGAGCATGGATTAAGAGCATTCGGCGGGTCACATGTAGAAGGTACCTTGCCCGGTGCGGCACCATGAATCCCGTGACCACCGAAGCGAGCTTTGAAAGCTACCCACGCCAACGGGCCCGCACCCGGGGTTTCCAACTCGGGCGCCCCCGAAATTTCCACTTGACCAATGAGCGAGCGTTGTTTATCCGTAGTGCCTCGGGCAATGATTCCGCTGGGTCGCTGTGGAGCCTTGACTTTGTTTCGGGTCTGGAACGTTGCATCGTTGATGTGCGTAACGACATCCCTGCCAATGACGGCGACGGCCTTCCTGCTGCTGAACAAGCCCGACGCGAACGAATGCGTGAGGTTGCATCTGGCATCACAGCTTTTAGTGTCGATGCAGAAGGAACTACCGCAGTTTTTGCAACGAGTGGAACTCCATACTTTGTTGATCTGCTCACCGCACAAGTTACTGCCCTGCCTGCTCCGGGCCCTGTCGTTGATCCGCGCATCAGTAGTAACGGCAAAAGTGTCTCTTTCGTGGTTGATCGTGCCGTCTATGTCGTCAGTACCAATGACCTTGCAACAGGTGCAACCTGTGTTGCAGCACCCAGGCATGAAGATGAAACTTGGGGTCTCGCGGACTTTGTTGCCAGCGAAGAACTCTCCCGCTTTCGTGGCCACTGGTGGCTACCAGAAGTCGACGACACGTTGTTGGTTGAACGGTTTAATGAAAGCGAGGTTCCGCAATGGTGGATAGCAGACGCTGCGGAACCAGCAACCGAGCCTGCATCACGCCGCTATCCAGCAGCTGGATCAAATAATGCACTCGTTGAACTCTGGATCATTCGTGCTGACCAGACTCAGTCACAAATCATGTGGGATACCAACGCTTTTCCCTATCTAGCTTCTGTTGCTCCATCGAAATCGGGAACCATTATTGAGTTGCTTAATCGCAGCCAAGATCTGGTGAGCATCTGCGTCATTGATGTTGCAAAGAATGAACTGCGCGAAATTCAGCGGCGCACAGATGCTGCCTGGATTGATGTGATGCCAGGGGTACCGTGTCTTGATGAAGAAAGCCAGCTCCTTGAGATCCTGAACGATGTTGAGACTGATACATACCGTTTAGCCCGAAGTGGTGCATATGTTTCGCCACCTAAGCTGCAAGTTCGTGCTCTGGTCAGCAGTGACGAGGCGAGTGCAATCATCATCGGATCACGTGAAGCAACAACACAAACCTTGTTTCGAATCAACTACTCCGATGGTTCATGCACAGCACTTACCGACGAATCCCTTTGGTGCAGTGGTGTAAGCGATGGATCTCATCACATCATCATGCAAGCGAACCCAGATACTCCTGGAACTACATTTAGTGCGCATGCAGGCAACCAAACTTTTCCAATAAGTAACTTTGCTGAGTCGCCAAACGTAAGCGTGACTCCGCACTATGCGAGTGTGGGAAAAGACAGCCTCGAAACCTGTCTCTTGTGGCCGAGCAACCACGTCACCGGCAGCAGGAAGTTGCCAATCGTGTTGTCTCCCTACGGCGGCCCGCATGGTCAGCGGGTGATGCGTAACGCTGCTGCATTCACCAGCGAACAATGGATTGCAGATCAAGGATTCGCGGTGATCGTGACCGATAACCATGGAACTCCAGGACGCGGACCAGCCTGGGAACGATCAATTCACCATGACTTAGCCACCTACCCAGTCACAGACCAAGTGGCGGCACTCTTGGCTCTTGGTGAATTGCATTCTGATCTAGATACGAGCCGCGTAGGAATTCGCGGTTGGTCCTTTGGTGGTTACTTAGCAGCACTCGCGTTATTGGAGCGGCCAGACATCTTCAGCGCCGCTGTTGCTGGCGCACCTGTCACGGATTGGGCGCTGTATGACACTGCTTACACCGAGCGTTACTTAGGCATGCCCCAAACTACTCCGGATGCGTATGCCAAAACTTCTTTGCTAAATAAAGCGGAGCAGCTTGAAAAGCCACTGTTACTCATACATGGCTTGGCTGACGACAATGTTTTTGCGGCACACACCTTGCAATTCTCAAGCGCTCTGCTTGCAGCGGGAAAGCCGCATAGCGTTGTTCCACTCAGTGGTGTCACCCATATGACGCCACAAGAAATCGTTGCAGAAAATCTTCTGCGACTAGAAATTGATTTCTTTAAGGAACACCTTGGCAGTTAAGCCCGAGGCCTAGTCCTTGGGCTTGCGGCCAGCGCGTGAACGCTCAACCTGAGTCAACAGCACCTTGCGAATACGAACAGTCGCAGGAGTGATCTCGACACATTCATCTTCGCGGCAGAACTCAAGAGCCTGCTCGAGCGATAGAGCCTTGTGTGGAATCAAAGGTACGAGAACATCGGAGGAAGACTGACGCATGTTGGTCAGTTTCTTTTCCTTCGTTGGGTTCACGTCCATGTCATCTTGACGTGAATTTTCACCAACGATCATTCCTTCGTAGACCTCAGTACCTGGTCCAACAAACATCGTGCCGCGCTCTTGCAGGTTTGAAAGAGCAAAGCCTGTTGTTGGGCCCACACGGTCAGCAACGAGCGAACCGGTTGGGCGGGTACGCAATTCACCGTGCCATGGTTCGTAACGATCAAAGATGTGGTGCAGCAAGCCGGTGCCGCGAGTTTCCGTGAGGAACTCAGTACGGAAACCAATCAAGCCACGAGCCGGAACGATGTAGTCCATGCGAACCCAGCCACTGCCATGGTTCACCATTTGCTCCATGCGGCCCTTACGAAGTGCCATGAGCTGAGTGACAACACCGAGGTAATCCTCAGGAATGTCGATGGTCAACTTCTCCATCGGTTCGCACTTCTTGCCGTCGATCACACGGGTAACAACCTGTGGCTTACCAACGGTGAGTTCGAAGTCTTCGCGACGCATCATTTCAACGAGGATGGCGAGCTGCAGTTCACCGCGTCCCTGAATTTCCCAAGTATCAGGACGCTCAGTGACGTTCATCCGGATTGAGACGTTGCCAATGAGTTCTTGCTCAAGGCGAGCCTTCACCATGCTGGCTGTGACCTTCTTGCCGCTCTTGCCGGCTAGAGGCGAAGTGTTGATGCCGATTGTCATCGAGATCGATGGCTCATCAACAGTAATGACAGGAAGCGCAATTGGATTCTCAGGATCAGCAAGGGTCTCACCGATCGTGATTTCTGGAATACCAGCAACAGCGATGATGTCGCCTGGACCAGCACTTTCAGCAACAACACGGGTGAGGTTTTCGGTCATCAACAGTTCAACAACTTTTGCTCGCTCAACGGTGCCGTCTGTTCTCATCCAAGCAATCTGCTGACCCTTGCGGATCGAGCCTTCGTGAACACGGCAGATTGCCAAGCGGCCAAGATAAGGAGATGCGTCCAAGTTGGTGACGTGAGCCTGAAGTGGTGCACCTTCGGTGTACTGAGGTGCAGGCACTGCGGTGAGAAGCGCCTTAAATAGTGGCTCAAGGTTTTCTTCTTCTGGCATGCCGCCATCTGCAGGGCGCGTCAATGAAGCTCGGCCAGCCTTGGCACTGGTGTAGATAATGGGAAATTCGATCTGCTTTTCAGTTGCGTCCAGATCCAAGAAAAGTTCATAAGCCTCATCAACCACTGCCGCAATGCGGGAGTCGGGACGGTCAACTTTATTAATAACAAGAACAACGGGGAGATTCTTTTCGAGTGCCTTGCGCAGCACAAAACGGGTCTGAGGAAGGGGGCCTTCAGATGCATCGACGAGCAGAACAACACCGTCAACCATTTCCAAACCACGTTCTACTTCGCCACCAAAGTCAGCATGCCCTGGGGTGTCGATGATGTTAAAAGTGACGCCACCCTCAGGTGCGCCCGCACCGGTGTAGTGAACCGATGTGTTCTTGGCCAAAATCGTGATGCCCTTTTCGCGCTCAAGATCCATCGAGTCCATGACACGCTCATTGACATCTTGGTTCTCGCGGAAGGCGCCCGACTGCCACAACATGGCATCCACGAGCGTGGTTTTACCGTGGTCGACGTGGGCGATGATGGCTACGTTACGAAGATCTTCTCTGCTTGGCACCCCGCGACCTTACGGGGTCAGCGCCCTAAGCGACGAATCGTTACTTTGCGGACGAACACTTCTTGAGGGTTTCCAGAGCTTTGGGACCGATGCCGTGAAGTTGGGCCAAGTCTTGGGGCGCAACCTGCCGAAGGTCTCTGATTGTGAGGATTCCGGCTCCGACAAGCGCTCGTCGTGCTGGAGCAGCCAATCCAAATGAGCGCCACATGTCATCTGAACCACTCTTGGACTTGAGAGCAACGTCACCCTCAACGAGATCCAGCTTCGCCGAGACCAACTGCTTCAGTAATTTCTTACTCAGAGGCTTTTCCATTGGAAAGTGCAGCGCCCCCCGAGTGCGCTCATAGCCATCAAGCTCGGTTGCCAATCGATCTAAGACCGCTCCGCTGTGGGGGTAATAAGAATTGAAAGTCCTGCCTGCCGCGAACCCTGCGATCACTTTGCCTTCGACTTTGAAGGCTGGCATCCCATATGAGATGCACTGTTCACACCCGGGTAATAACGCCAGTATCCGTCTACGCACTTCTTCCAGGGTTGAGCGTTGAGGCTCAGGAGCCCGTTTTAGGTAGACATCGATTTCTTTCGCGGTCACTCATTAAAAATACAGGATTGGCCTAGCGAGCAAACTGAAGCACTGTGACAACTAGCGAAATCACGAACAGTAAAAGCGCTGGCGCCATTTCTTTGATTCCGTCTTTCGCACGAAAGTGCGCAGCTGCAGCTCCCAAGAAATACACAACGAAACCAAGAGCGGCGAGTAAGCCCAGCAATGGGATCCAAATTCCAAGAAGCAAGCCAAGTGAGCCGAGGATCTCTGTTGTTCCAAGTAGCCGGATCTGGCGCTCATCCAGCCCGATGTGATGCAACATTTCTGCAGCCTTCTCGTTCATCGAAAGTTTTCCGTATGCCGAAAAAGTAGCCGTAAGTCCAAGGAGTGTTGCAAGAATGAGGAGTGCCATGGTCGAGTGATCCTTTGCAAATTTGAAGGGTCAGGAAGTCTTCGATACATGCAGGCTATCGAAATGGGTTGATTTACCACCCAAGCGCAGGCAGGACACGCTCAGTAAGAAGCGGTGCGAGATCGTTTCTTGAGGCCATCTCATCTGGGTGGAGCCACAGCAAGTCGTCGATTTCTGCCTGCACATTCAATCCGGCGATCCATGGATGTTCGAAAATATGACCTTGAACTAAATGGCCCGGCTCATTTGCAGCATCTGTGGTCCATTGACCCAAAAAAGTGAGTTGTTCTTCGTTGAGAACAGCACCCACTTCTTCACACAACTCACGGATTGCAGCATGTGCGGGTGTTTCGCCGACTTCAATTTTCCCGCCAGGCAGCATGTACCGACTCGTGCCACGTTTACGAACAACCAGAATCCGACCACGTTCATCACGTAGTACAACCGCGGAAACGACAAACATGGCCGGACCGTGTGAAGGCTGCGTCATTTCACTTAGACGTTGAAACGGAACTCGACGACATCTCCGTCAGCCATGACGTAGTCCTTACCTTCAATGCGCACCTTGCCCTTGGCTTTTGCTTCAGCCATTGAACCGTGTTCCATGAGATCAGCAAAGGAAACAACTTCAGCTTTGATGAAACCCTTTTGGAAGTCTGTGTGAATCACGCCAGCAGCTTCGGGTGCAGTCGCGCCAACCGGAATAGTCCAGGCACGTGATTCTTTCGGACCAGCAGTCAGGTAAGTCTGCAGGCCAAGGGTTGCAAAACCAACCCGAGCAAGGGCATTCAACCCAGACTCAGTTTGGCCAACTGATTCCAGCAGCTCCATCGCTTCGGCATCATCAAGTTCGCCAAGTTCTGATTCCAGTTTTGCGTTTAAGAACACTGCTTCTGCTGGACTGACTAATCGGCGCATGCGTTCTTTGAATTCTTCATCGCCAAGTTCGTTCTCATCAACGTTGATGACGTAGACGAATGGCTTTGCAGTGAGCAAGAAAAGCTCACGCAACGGTTCCATGTCTATTTTTGCCTGAAAGAGCGTTGAGCCCTCATCAAGAATCTTTTGAGCTGCTTCCGCAGCCTCAAGCACAACGATCTTTGACTTGTCTGTGCGAATTTCCTTTTGAAGACGCGGAATCGCTTTTTCCAGCGACTGCATGTCAGCCAGAATCAATTCAGTGTTGAT
>JBAXJN010000021.1:0-17687 GCA_037137855.1 Actinomycetes bacterium | reverse complement strand
GCTGCGGCAACCGTTCCGACTGCATATTCGGCAGTAGTCATGCCCTTGTCATCGCGTTTCATTCGAGTTAATAATCGATTCATTGAATTTCCTTCCTCGACCCAGAGCCTTGCGCTCGTGGTGATTTCTCACCGTGCTGGATCAAGAGGTGTGTGCGCATCAGTGCAACAAATACTGTGGACCAGGTCCGTGTATGCGTGTACTTGGGGATAACGATTAATGCGAGAACATGTCTGTCGCCATTGATGCAACAACTGGAACGATGCCCAGCAAAATAAATGCAGGTAAATAACATGCCGCAAGTGGTGCAACTGAACGCACGCCTGCAGATCGAGCCGCAACTTCCACAGTCATTCGCTTGCGCCTGCGTTCATCATCGCCAATTCCCGCGAAGACCTCAGCAACTGGGGCACCAGACGAAGCAGAGCGTTGAAATGCTGAGGCGAGGCGCGAAAACTCTGGGTCTACCTTCGCAGCAATCCAGGCAGTTTGTTGCGATGCGCCCATACGCATAGCTGCGTCAACCCGAAGGAGCGATTCAGATGCCGGCGCGCGAACGGCAAATGCAACCGCGACTAGTGCAGAACTCAGACTCGCTCCAGAAGCCAACGTTGCAGATAAGAGATCACACACGATTGGCACCTGAGAAACGAGCGCATTCTTGCGTTCTCGATCTGCGCGCGACTCCAATCTGCCAAAGAATCTTTGCGCTCCAACTGCAGCCAACGTGCCGAGCGCCACACCCGGTAAGGATCCAACTACAAATGCAATACCCGCACCCAAAACCACCGCTGCAATAGCTCGCATGGGAAGTTGGAACGAAACTGTCGATTGCTGAGCGGGCACAACGAGGTGGAGCCGGCGCCGACTTGTTGGTCGAATCCACAACCATGCTGCAGTACCCATCAGGACGGCGATAAGAATCTTCATAGCAAGCGCTCGACGCCGCGCACCATTCGTTGCGACCAAGTTGCACCAATAGCCGTGAGTAACAGACCTGTCACGAGGCATCCCCAGCCAATAGGAGTCCCCACGAGCCAGCCCACGGGATCTGCACCCAACATGATGCCGAGCATGAGCCCAATAAGAGGCAGCCCGCTCAATATTTTGGCTGTGGCTCGAGGCCCTGCGAGTTCGGCTTCTAACGTGGCTCGCAACTCTTCGTTTTGCCGAGAGCTTTGCAAGAGTTGTCTCACTGATGCGCTCATTGCGCTTCCCGAATGTGAAGCCACTTCCCAACAGGCCGCCAGGTGCCCAAGCAACGGCAAGCTTTGCGCATCGACGCGAAGAGCCTGAACGACATCGCCTCCAATCCTGACCGCGGCTAGGGCTGCCGGCCACAGCGGTGGCTCATCAGCTGCACGCACGAGCGCGGAATTTGGCGGCTGCCCTGATTTCAACTCGGCATCCAACGCAGCAAGTGCATCGATGAGTCGCTGACTCAAGGCGTCGCGCTCAGATTTGCGATGCAGTCGATGCTTGAGTTGATCTAGCAGAGCCAGGTGTGAAGTGACATCGTCATTGAGCCGCAACCGATGTAATCGACTTATCGCGGTGGGCTGATGCCATAGATAGATAAAAGCCGCAATCAGCGCAGCAATCATCATAGTCATGAAGTAGCCAGCAGGTCCAGCGTGAGTAGGTGTTGTGCGCGCTTGCGTAATTTATGAATTCCTGGACCATCAACAAACTCGCTACCTTCGCGTACTACTGCAGGTATGAGCTCAACTTGATGTTGTTCATTGATCTGGACAACGTGAATTCCTTGGAGTTGACGACGACCCTGAATGTCGCGGTCGAGATGCACGACGGCCTCTAACCCCGCGCCCAACAAAGCATGCACTGCTGCCCTGTCTAATCCAGCTACTAGTCCAAGCGCTTCTATGCGCGCTGGGATATCAGCAGCTGAATTAGCGTGTACCGTCGCGCAGCCACCTTCATGCCCAGTGTTCAAGGCTGTGAGAAGTTCGATCACTTCTGCGCCTCGAACCTCACCCACAACAATGCGGTCAGGGCGCATCCGTAGGGTCTGTCGCACGAGGTCACGCATTGGCACGGCGCCAGCGCCTTCAAGATTTGCTAATCGCGACTGCAGGCGCACCACGTGCGGGTGGTCAGGTTGTAATTCTGCCGAGTCTTCAACGATCACGATGCGTTCATGATGCGCAATCATTCCAAGCATTGCGGCAAGCACTGTGGTCTTCCCAGATCCGGTACCTCCGCTCACGAAGAACGAGAGTTTTAAGTCAATGACCATGCGAATCCAAAAAGCTGCGCCTGCATCTAAAGATCCCAACTCGACGAGATCGTCGATGCTGAGACCTTGCCGCGCAGGAATTCGAAGTGAAATTACGGTTCCATCTGTGGAGATTGGAGCGAGGATTGCATGCAAGCGCACTCCAGAAGCCATTCGAGCGTCAACATAAGGATGAGCGTCATCAAGTCGTCTTCCCACAGCACTTGCGAGCCGTTGCGCTAGCGCACGCACTTCATCATCGTTATTGAATGCAAGCGGAATATGTTCGAGTCCCTGTCCGCGATCAATCCAAATCTGATCAGGTCCGTTCACCAAAATATCGGTCACTCCCGGCTGATGAAGCAACGGATCGAGCAACCCTGCGCCAACGAATTCGCGTTGCAACTCAGTGACGAGCGAGAGAATCGCGCCGTCGCCTAACACCAAACCCTCATCACGCAATGCCGCAGCTACTCCGTCATGTGTCGCCTCACCCTGCATCACCACCAAACGACTTCGCACGCGGTCAGCGAGTTTCATCACGTCCACCACTTTTGAATGAGTAGGTTGCACGCTTTTGCATAACCACCGCCGGCAAGCTCGCCAAGTTCGGCGGCCAGGCTCACACTTGCGTCTTCGGGTAATACTGCTCGCACTGGTGCACCCAGAGCTCTGCAAATATCACCAGCGCTCATGCTTCGATTCGTTTGACGCACGATTACTTCTGCGTGCACGCCATGGCTGCGATAGTGCTCAAGCGCAACGGCTGCAGCGGCAACAGCTCGTATACGTGTTGGAACTACGAACCAAAATTCGCACTCAAGTTCCCGCGGAGCCCACATGTCTTTGTTCAACATCTGTTCTCTTGGCATGTCAATCACCACCAAATCACAAGCGTGACGTCCAAAATTTATGATCGATTCCCAAGCGGGCAACGTTGGGCTCTCAGATGCCTTGCGTGCTCCTGAAATTAATGCAACACGATGCGGACTCGGCAGCGCCGGCAAAAGTGTTTCCGTACTCACGCGACCACTTGTATGAACCAATTCAGGCCAACGAGCTCCATCTAATGCTTCTGCGCCAAGAAGTAGGTCAAGTCCACCGCCATGAATATCGCCGTCGATCAATAAGACTTTCTTGCCGGACCGTTCGGCCGCAATTGCTAAACCGACAGCTAACGTCGATGCACCAGATCCGCCACATGCGCCACTCACGACCAGTACACGAGCGAGCACGCCATCGTCAACGGCTGATTCCGTCAGTCGTTCCGCCAGCCAGGCATCACCTTCGGGTAGCGCAACGACATGTTCGGCACCAAGTTGTAATGCCGTTTGCCAGAGTTGTGTGGGAACCACTTCTAGAGCGGCATATTGCCAGTGCACGATCGCGAGGTTGCGTCGTTTAGGTAAGCCAACTGCTTGGTCCACAATGTCGGCGCCCATCACGATGAACTGGTCAGTTGGCCATCGCTGCGCTATTTGATCCGCCCTTTCGATGACTTCGACGACTTTTCCACCGGCAAGCGCCAAGGTGCGCACATGGTCAATCATGATTGGGTCAGTTGAAGCCAGCACCGTCGAAGTCATGCCTTTGACAGTGCGGCAAGCGCAGGCACAGACACCACCAGCGCAACTCAGCCTGTGGATGAATGAGCAGTGTTGGGAACCTGTGGATATCTGCGTTACCGTTATACCTATGTCGACGGCAGCATTCTTTGACCTCGATAAGACCATTTTGGCCAAGTCGAGTGCTTTCGCCTTTGCTCGTCCCTTTTTTAAGGGCGGACTCATTGGTCGTCGTCAGGTACTTCGCAGTGCCTACGCCCAACTTGTGTTCGTTACCTCCGGCGCAGATCACGAACTCATGGATCAGATGCGCAACTACGTTTCAAGCTTGGTTGCCGGCTGGGACGTAGAAACGGTGCGTGCAATTGTTGCCGAAACTTTGGACGACATTATTGATCCGATGGTGTATCAAGAGGCCGTCGACTTGATCGCCGAGCATCGAGCAGCAGGCCATGAGATCGTCATCGTCTCGTCATCGGGTAGCGATCTAGTTGAACCCATCGGTCTACGGCTTGGGGTTGATCACACGATCGCAACACAGGTCGCTATTGAGAATGGTTGCTACACCGGCGAGCTGCTGTTTTATGCATACGGTGAAAACAAAGCCATGGCAATGCGCGAACTTGCTGCCGAGCGTGGCTACGACTTATCTCAGTGTTATGCCTACAGCGATTCCCAGACAGACATCCCCATGCTTGACGCTGTTGGGTTTCCCGTTGCAGTGAATCCTGATGATGAACTTCGTGAGATTGCTGTCGATCGCGAATGGCCCATCAAAGACTTCGCAAAGCCAATTGGCTTGAAATCACATTCAAAACAAATTGCGGTTACCGGTACCAGCGTTGCGTTAGGTGCTGTGGCTATTGGGTTTGCTTGGTATGCGATTCGTCGCATGACTCGCACCGCCCCTGCTTCCTAACTCCCTCTTCGCTTCACGAGGTAGTGTCAGAACCGTGAGCCAGACATTTAATCCGGTATTTCTTGAGCAATTACTCAAGCGTGACGATGTCAGTACAGCACTCACTGCTGCCCGCGACGATATTGATGCGGTGCTCTGGCGTCGAGATATTCGCACCGCGGCCAATGAAGTCGCCAGTGCGTCCATCGAACGTGGGGCTCGCGCATCAGCAATGATTGATGGCGCTGACCTTGTTATTCCTGATCAATCCCCAATGGGTCAAGTGCTGGGAAGCGCGCTCTTGCTCACCTCAACTGTTCCAAGCCAGATCGACACGTGGGGCAAGGCACCGTTACAGGTGATCGCCCACCTGCATGCTCTCACCGCTACTGGCTTTGAAGACTCAGCAACGTTGGGGCGGCCACGTTCGGGCAATGAAACCGATGATCCTTTGAAGATTGGTTCGTTACCCGAGGTGCCAATGCTGGCTCCAAGCTTGATGGCTCTTTCGAGTTTGGTTACGCGCCAGACCGATTTACCTGGCCTTCTTGTTGCGGCACTTGTGCACAACGAGATTCTTTGGCTTCGTCCCTTTACGTGGGGGTCGGGTCTCATCGGGCGAGCCCTTGTTCGTGTGGTGCTCGCTGAGCGCGGCGTGGATCCCTCACCGTTCACCATTCCTGAGCACGGATTCGCTGAATCGGGTCGTCCGGCATACGTGCAGGCCATTCGAAACTACGGCTCGGGCACGCTCGACGGTGTGGCTCAATCAGTGATCTGGTTCTCGGCTTCGTGCGCAATTGGCGCTGCAGCAGTCAATGTCTAACTCAAGTCCTGCGAATCCGCAGCCAAGTGTGATGAGGTACGCACATGAATGACGCCATAGAAAACCTACTCAGCGAAGATCGACACTTCCCGCCCTCACCGCAATTTGCAGCACAAGCAAATGCGCAGCCCGGGATCTTTGAGTCGGCCAACGCTGACCGTTTAGGTTTTTGGGACGAGCAAGCCCAACATCTTTCGTGGGAAACGCCTTACTCAGAAGTGCTTGACTGGTCTGGCGCACCCTTTGCCAAATGGTTTGTCGGAGGCAAACTCAACGTTGCCTATAACTGTGTTGATCGCCACGTTGAAGATGGGTTCGGCGAGCAGGTTGCATTGCGCTTCGAAGGTGAACCCGGCGATAGGCGCGACATCACCTACGCCGAGTTGCAACGCGAAGTGAGCAAGACCGCGAATGCGTTAATCGAACTCGGTATCAACACCGGTGATCGCGTGATGATTTATCTTCCGATGATTCCTGAGGCAGTCATCTCAATGTTGGCCTGTGCGCGTATCGGTGCGCCACATTCTGTTGTCTTTGCTGGATTCTCCGCAACGGCATTGACTAGCAGAATTGATGACGCTCAAGCGGCACTTGTTATTACGGCAGACGGTCAGTACCGCCGAGGCAATGCCATGCCATTGAAGCCTGCTGTCGACGACGCGCTCGTCGGTGACACACCTGTGCGCAACGTACTGGTTGTTAAACGCACTGGGGCAGACGTTGCTTGGCAGGATGGTCGAGACTTGTGGTGGCACGATGTTGTTGATCGTCAATCAGATGTCCACACTCCAGAAGCGTTTGACAGCGAACACCCACTGTTCATTCTGTATACCTCCGGAACTACAGGTAAGCCAAAAGGAATTCTGCACACCAGTGGTGGCTATCTTGTACAAACTTCATATACGCATCGGGTGATCTTTGATCTCAAACCCGACACTGATGTGTACTGGTGCACCGCAGATATTGGCTGGATTACTGGTCATTCCTACGTTACTTATGGTCCGCTAGCCAATCGAGTAACTCAAGTGATCTACGAGGGCACGCCCGATACTCCTCAACGTGATCGCTGGTGGGACATTATTGAACGCCATCGCGTTTCAATTCTTTATACAGCACCAACTGCTATTCGCACGTGCATGACTTGGGGCGATGAACTGCCAAAGAGTAAAGATCTATCCTCATTGCGGCTCCTTGGTTCGGTTGGTGAACCAATCAATCCAGAAGCCTGGATGTGGTACCGAGAAGTCATCGGTAATGACAATTGTCCGATCGTTGACACTTGGTGGCAGACCGAAACTGGCGGCATCATGATTTCGCCACTTCCAGGAATCACTTCATGTAAGCCCGGCTCGGCTATGCATGCCATCCCAGGAATTAGCGCAGTTGTTGTTGATGAGGAGGGTGTTCCCGTACAACCTGGCTCAGGTGGTTACTTGGTTATTGCTGAGCCTTGGCCAGGGATGCTCCGCGGCATCTGGGGTGACAACCAAAGGTATGTCGACACCTATTGGTCTCGTTGGCCACATCTGTATTTCGCAGGAGATGGATCCAAACTCGACTCTGAAGGTGCTATTTGGATACTTGGTCGCGTTGATGATGTGATGAACGTTTCTGGTCACCGAATTTCAACGACCGAAGTCGAATCAGCCCTGGTCTCGCATCCAAAGATTGCTGAAGCTGCAGTGGTTGGAGCTACAGATGATCGCACTGGCCAAGGCATCGTGGCTTTCGTTCTTTTGCGTGCAGGCGCCGAAAATGGGCCAGATCTCGTGAAAGAACTTCGCGATCATGTTGCCCAGGAAATCGGCCCAATCGCAAAGCCCCGTCAGATTTTAGTTGTTGCCGAGTTGCCGAAAACTCGATCAGGAAAAATCATGCGGCGTCTGCTTCGAGATGTTGCTGAGCATCGTGACATTGGCGATGCCACCACACTGGCTGACCCAGCTGTCATGAAACTTATTGCTTCAGGCCTCGCCAGCGGACCGAGCGAGGATTGAGCAATCTTCAACCGACTGAATTCTTAAGTCGGTTACCGCTGGCTGAACGTGGGTACATTCGCGAGCGTCTGCGCGATGAAACTTTTGGTGGCGTACTGCTGCTCATTGCGGCTCTCATCGCGTTGGTCTGGGCAAATTCGCCCTGGGGTAGCAGTTATGCAACCTTTGTTAATTTTGAGTTTGGTCCCGATTATCTGCACCTGCATTTATCTGTCGGGGCTTGGGCAGAAGACTTCCTGTTAGCAATCTTCTTCTTCGTTATTGGACTCGAGCTTAAACATGAATTAGTACTCGGCTCTCTTTCCAAGTTCCGACAAGCCGCTGTTCCAATAGCGGCCGCTATCGGTGGCATGCTCGTGCCCGCTCTCATTTTTGTCGGAATCAACGTGGCGACCCCCGAGGGCATGCCTGGCGGCTGGGGTATTCCCATGGCCACTGATATCGCTTTTGCCCTTGCAGTGTTGGCTGTCGTAGGCAAGCACCTACCTATCGCTCTTCGCGCCTTCTTGCTGACTCTTGCTGTGGTTGATGATCTCGGTGCGATCTTGGTCATCGCAATTTTTTACACCGACTCCATTTCTTTTTGGTCGTTCGCCCTGTCGGCTCTGGCTTGCATGGCTTATGCCTGGGCTCAACAAAGACGAATCCGTACTGCATTTTTATATGTGCCTCTTGGCCTGATGGCTTGGGTCTTCATGCAAAACAGCGGTGTTCACGCAACCGTCGCAGGCGTTGTGCTGGGTCTACTCACCCGAGTGCGCTTAGATTCTGGGGAATCCAAGTCACCTGCTGACCGGATGGCTGACCGATTTCATCCCATAAGCGCTGCCGTCTGTGTGCCACTGTTTGCTCTCGTTGCAGCAGGAGTTGATCTGCGCACCATTGGCCTTTGGTCCGCAGTAACGACGCCCGTTGCAATTGGTGTGGCTACCGGTCTCGTGCTTGGAAAACCGATTGGTATTTTCGCGACCTCGTGGCTCGTGGCTCGTTTCACGAAGGCATCCCTTTCCACCTCACTTCGTTGGCTCGACATCTTGGCCGTAGGAATTTTGGGCGGCATTGGCTTCACGGTGGCATTGCTGATCGCAGAGTTGAGTTACACCGGGGGGGTTCTTGAGTCCGCGAAATTGGCGATTCTCGTTGCTTCCGTTCTCGCAGCAGTCTTTGCTGGCGTTGCCCTACGCCGCCGGAGCCGGGCCTATGCTTTATTGGCTGCTGACGAAGAAAATGACGCATAAAACCATGCTCGACGCTGCCATACCTGCCCAATAATTGAGGAAGCCGGGAACAACGCGCTAGCCTCGCGTTATGTCTGACAACCAGCCCAGCATCGGCGAACTCATTTCCAAGACAGTCTCCGACGCCAAGCGTCTAGCCATGGCCCAATTAGCCCTCGCTCAGGCCGAGGTGAAGGCCTCCAAGAAGGCGATGACGAGTGCCACGATCTTTGGCCTTGTTGCACTGGTGCTCACGCCGCTGGCAGTGGTATTCCTGCTCTTCACCTTGACCTATGTGCTTGTTCAACTGGGACTGGCAACGTGGGCAGCTTTTGGCATCATCACCTTGCTCTTGATTCTTGTTACTGGATTTGCTGGCGCCATGGCTAAATCCCAAGCTTCAAAAATCAAGGGCCCAACGTTGGCATTGCGCGAGCTGAATAAGACCACCGAAGCCTTCGGCCAGATGGATGCTTCCTGATTCGCTAGTCACGAACAACGCAAGTGCCGGTGCTTACTGCAGCTGTGTTTGCGTTCCCACTTTGAATCGCTGGCGCGAGTTCACTCGCAGCAATTGCATAGCCCGTTGATTTATTACTCACTCCTGAACCAAAAACCATTCCTAAAACTTCGCCTTGGGTTGAGAGCAGTGGTCCGCCTGAATCGCCCGGCACCACTGTTCCACGAAAAGAAATCACTCGTCGTTCAACACCACTTTTCCCGTAGATGTCATCGCCTCGTGCAGCAATCAATGCCCGGATTCGCACGGGTGTAACTTTGAGGTTTCCTCCACCCGGATATCCAGCGGCAACAGCATCATCGCCAGATTGGGGTGGTGTCGGTTGCATGGCTAGTGCTGGAATGAGCGCGGAATCGATCTTCAGTGCAGCAACATCAAGTTTTGGATCAAAGTAGACAACTCTTGCAGGCCAATGCTGATTCCCTATTTCAACTTCAGGATTACTCACTCCGGCGACGACATGTGCATTTGTCAGAACCAAACTGCTACTCGCAAAGAAACCCGATCCAGTCAGTGTCGTTTCACAGGCTGTGGCAGTTCCAAAAATTCGTGCCACCGATTTTGCGGCGGTCACGACACTGATGTTATTCGTGATCGATTCATTGGGTGCGTTAACTTCTGGCCCAACAATTTCAGCGATCCCCGAGAAGACTCTTGGAAATCCACTTTGCCCAACAACATCTCTTAGGTGGATAAACGAATCACGCACTTGATTTGGAACCAACGAATCTAAGGTTGTCACAACTTTTGATTGCTGCACCAGCGTGGTGGTTTGTGTTGTCGGCAGCATCGCGACCGCGCTTGCAATGATCCAAACGACCACAGCTAACGCTAAAACATTCAGCGCAGCTCCTGCTGCTCTATCAACATATTTCACTGGAGTCCAAGTAATGGCAGCGCGCAGCATCCGACCGAGAATTGAGGCCAAAGTTTGCCCCAGGAGTGCTGAAATTAACACCGCTGCAATTAATATCAGCGCGCGAACCAAACCTTCGCTGAAGAAAGAAGCGACGATTTCTGGCAAAACCAACGCGGCCAGAATGCCGCCGCCTAAGAATCCAGCGAAAGACAACAACCCGGCAACAAAACCTTGACGCCAACCGGCCCAAGCGAAAACAAACACAGCACCGATAAGCACCCAGTCGACCACATTCATCGCGACCTCACGCCCGGCCCATTGTTTTCACGAGTGCTTGTGCAGCTTCGGGATCAGTTGGTCCTTCACCAAACGAGGGGCACCACTTCGCGATAGTGCAAGCACCACATGCCGGTTTGCGAGCATGGCACCTGCGTCGTCCATGCCAAATGACCAACTGCGATGCCTTGGTCCAATCCTTCTTTGGCCAAAGTTCCATCAGGTCGCGCTCGACTTTTACCGGGTCAGTTTCGGTGGTCCACCCCAATCGCTTGCAAAGACGCAACATGTGAGTGTCAACCGTGATGCCCGGAAATCCAAAGGCTTCACCCAGCACTACGTTTGCGGTTTTACGCCCAACCCCCGGCAGAGTGATGAGTTCTGCCAGCGTTTTGGGTACTTCACCACTAAAGCGATCACAGAGCTGCTGCCCAATGGCCTGCAGGGTCGCCGACTTCGCTCGATAAAAGCCAACGGGGTGAATAATTTCCTCCAGGTCAGCTGCTCGGGCACCGGCAAAATCAGCCGCTACGTGGTACTTCTCGAAGAGCGCAGGCGTGACTTTATTGACCCGCACGTCGGTGCTCTGAGCGCTCAGAACAGTGGCAACCAGTAATTGCAAGGGGTTTGAGAAGTCCAATTCGCATTTCACATCGGGGTATTGGGCTTCCAAAGCCCTATAAATTGAGCGGAATCGCCGCTTTTGCGCTGCTAAATCCGTCATGGGCCCAGCGTATGGGTGCGGTGGCCACGAGGGTGTGTACCGGGGCACCTCATTTATAGGTCAGAATGGTGTCGTGGATGAAATGACGGTAATGAGTGCTCCCCTCTTTGCAGCACTAGATGTTGAAGGGGCTGCGGCACTTCGCGCCTCTTTGGTAGAGCGCAGCGTTGTCAAAGGTGAGGTTCTGTTTTCCGAGGGCGATCCTGGCGATCGCATGTATGTCATCGTCGACGGCAAGATCAAGCTCGGACAAACTTCAGGTGACGGTCGGGAGTCACTGCTTGCAGTGCTTGGACCGGGCGAGATGTTTGGCGAATTAAGTTTGTTCGACCCAGGCGTTCGCACCTCAACAGCAACCGGACTCACCGATGCCATTGTGCTTGGCCTAGGTAACGATCAATTGCGTCCATGGCTTGCTGGTCGCCCAGAGGTTGCAGCAGCGCTACTACAAGCACTTGCTCGTCGGCTCCGTCGCACTAATGAAGCTATGGCCGACCTCGTGTTCTCTGACGTTCCTGGCCGTGTTGCTAAAGCGTTAATGGACCTCGGAGAAAAATTCGGCACAATCTTGCCTGACGGTCTGATGGTCACCCATGACATGACACAAGAAGAACTTGCGCAACTTGTTGGTGCATCTCGCGAAACCGTGAATAAGGCACTCGCTGACTTTGCGCAACGTGGCTGGATTCGCCTTGAATCACGCCAGGTGCTCATCCTTGACGTCGAGCGGCTGGGCAAGCGGGCTCGTTAAGTCCTCATCTGTGGTGAACTCACCTAGATGCATTAAGTACGCTAACTGAGCTTTCACTGACTGTCGTGCTGCTCCCTTGAGTTTTTCTGGCGTATCGGCATACACAATGTCTAAAACATCTTTTGACGTGACGGCTCCGGCTTTCACTACTTCACGCACTTCGGCAAGTCTTGCGATGCGGTGCTCAACATAGGAATTGAGGATGTCAATTGGACCAGTGAGTGCTGGACCATGCCCTGGCAACAGCCAAGAAACATTATGTGTAGCAACCTGTTCTTTCAATCGTTCTAAGCTTTCGAAATAAGCGCCAAGATCTCCGTCAGGCATGGTTATCACTGCAGTTCCTCGACCTAAAACGGTGTCTCCCGTCAACAAAGTTCCGTCATACGGTAATAAGAAACTCATACTGTCCAAAGAATGCCCGGGGGTGGCCAATACCCGTAGTTCGGTTTCACCGATAGTGATGACATCCCCATCAGCGAGTCCTTCGTCACCCAGTTGAAACTTTGGATCCAGTGCACGCACCTTGGTTTTGGTGAGTTCTGCTAGAGACTTCGCTCCTGCTGAATGATCAGAGTGACCATGGGTCAAGATCACTGCCCCAACTTCACAGTCGCGTAGTTCTGCTGCGGCAAAAATCGCTTTGAAATGGCTTTTCTCGTCTGGCCCTGGATCAATGACGATGCAGTGAGAAGTGTCGGGAACATGAAGCAGCCAAGTATTCGTGCCGTCAAGAGTCCAAGCGCCGGCGTTATGCGCCAAAACGCAGACAGCACTTTGTGTTACTGATCCGCCTTCCCAATCATCACGGGAACCGATGTAGGGAAGCGGGCGCCCGCTCATGAATTCAGCCGAGCTTCAACTGGAGGTACTGGTCGATCAAGTTCAAGTAGTTCGCCGGTGCGGTCATGAACAATTGCCCAGTGCTCGCGGCCATCTTCGTCAATGTGTAAGCGATCCATCCGAGGCACAATGTCGCGGGCATCTGTTTCTGCCACCAGGGTTGCAATCTGCGAATGTTCTAAGAGATGAACAAGTGCAGCCCGCGTGGGCGCCATGAGCAACATGTTTCCTTGGTTTGCTTCTGTGATCGCATCAGCAGGTGTAATCCAACGGGCTTCTACTGCCTCAGTGCCGTGCGGTTCTGCTGTTTGATCTTGCGGCATGTGCGCGATGAAAAAGCGCACGTCATACCGCAGTTTCTCCCACTCGGGAGTCACCCAGTGGTCCAAGAGCACGAGCGAATGCGGATCCAACACCACACCCGCTTCTTCTTCTAGCTCACGGATAGCACAAATGAGCAGACCGCGCGTCTCTTGGAGATCAGCACTCATCCGTAATGAGAGCGTGGCCAGATTCGCTTCGTCTAATTCAAGCGCTTTGCCAAGTTCTAAATCTTGCGGATCAAGACGGCCGCCCGGAAACACATAGGCGTTGGCAGCGAAAGCCATCGTGCTGGCTCGACACATCATGTAGGTCTGTAAACCTTGTTCAGTCTCCCGCAGCAAAAGAACAGTTGCGGCCGATCGAGGTGTGACCGGCTGCCACGTGGCTTTACCAGTTGCTAATTCTCGAGCGCGTTGTAACGGGTGCTCGGGAAACTCGCTCGTCACTACTCGATGACCTCGACAATGAGTTCAACCTCGACAGGTGCATCAAGTGGGAGTGCGGCGACACCAAGTGAGGAACGGGCGTGCACACCCTTGTCGCCAAAAGCCTGCAACAAAACGTTGCTCGCTCCATTGACCACAATCGGTGCAGACACGAACTCAGGCACGCTCGCGACAAACCCGGTGACCTTTACAACACGAACGACCTTCTCGAGGTCACCAATGAGGCCCTTGATGGCGGCTATCCCATTGAGCGCACAAATTTTTGCAAGTTCGTGTGCTTCTTCGAGTGTCACTGTGCCGCCCACTTTGCCGGTCATCGGCAAGGCGCCGTCGACCATCGGCAGTTGGCCTGACAAGAAAATCAGGTTTCCGGTGCGTACTGCCGGCACATACGCAGCAACGGGCACGGCAATCTCCGGAAGCGTGAGGCCGATCTCAGCCAAACGACTTTCAACACTCATGAAGGATTCTCCTTAACCGGCGATCGGGCGCTTGAAATACGCCACAAGTTGTTCAGCAGTCTGGCCAGGCACAACCTGCACTAATTCCCAGCCGTCAATCCCCCAGTTGTCAAGGATTTGCTTGGTGGCGTGGATCAGAAGCGGCGCGGTGGCGTATTCCCATTTAGTCATGATCTGACCCTAGCGATAGCGACCTGCTCGCCGTGCGGCTCCTCGGATTACGCTGGAGCAATGGTTGATTGGTCAGGTACCGCGTTGCACGTGGTTTCTGGCAAAGGCGGTGCCGGTAAGACCACCGTTGCCGCCGCCCTTGCAATCAATTTAGCTCGTGACGGCAAGCGAACTTTGCTCATGGAAGTGGAGGGACGCCAGGGCATAGCCCAACTTTTTGACACTGCTCCCCTTCCCTATGAAGAGCGCCGAATTGCCATCGCTCCGGGAGACGGCGAGGTGTGGGCCATGGCTGTTGATGCCGAAGATGCCCTCGTTGATTACCTTGCAACCTTTTATAACCTTGGCCGAGCCGGATCAGCCCTACGCAAAATGGGGGCCATTGATTTCGCCACAACACTGGCGCCCGGCCTACGCGATGTGTTGCTCACCGGAAAAGCCTGCGAATTAGTACGCCGTAAAATCAAACGCGCAGAGAATGCTTATGACGCCGTGGTGATTGATGCCCCACCCACTGGTCGCATTGCCCAATTTCTCAACGTGACGGCTCAGGTCTCTTCACTTGCCAAGACTGGTCCGATCCATCGTCATGCCGAGATGGTGATGGGGGTGATCAGTTCGCCGCTGACTTCAGTTCACTTAGTCACCCTCCTTGAAGAGATGCCTGTCCAAGAAACTATCGATGGCATTCATGAACTTCAGCGAGTGAACCTTCCCTCCGGCGCCGTCTTTGTGAACATGACAAGAAATCCAATTCTTGATGAGAAACAAAGTGCCAAAGTGCGCAAAGGCTCGTTGCCAATCAAGAAAATCAGCGAAGCAGCGATCCACGCGGGTATCCGCGAATCCGTTGATGTTTTAGCGGCTGGCTTGCTACAAGAAGCAAACGATCATGTTTTGCGTGCTGATTTGGAAGCACGCGAGCGCGCGCGAATTGACGAGTTGAACGTTCCAACGATCACACTGCCTTACGTGACTCGTGGAATCGACCTCGGGAGTTTGTATGCACTTGCTGAGGTTATGTATGACGAGGGTGTGCGATGAGCACATTCAAAATTGATGCGC
The DNA here is from genome assembly GCA_037137855.1 of Actinomycetes bacterium. GTDB lineage: Bacteria > Actinomycetota > Actinomycetes > S36-B12 > S36-B12 > UBA11398. The sequence continues at coordinate 2,508 of JBAXJN010000021.1, read as the reverse complement.
CAACTTTTGACATAGATGAGATCGTGCTCAACACAAATATTCACATCATCGTGTGCACTGGCGCTGGCGGAGTTGGAAAAACTACTGCGGCAGCAGCACTTGCGTTACGCGCGGCAGAACATGGTCGCAAAGTTTGCGTTCTCACCATCGATCCTGCGCGAAGGCTTGCACAAGCGTTGGGAGTTGAAACTCTGGACAATTCGCCACGTCGGGTTGTCGGCATTGAACAACGTGAAGGCTCCGGTTCTCTTGACGCAATGATGCTTGACATGAAACGAACCTTCGATGAAGTCGTCGAAGCTCATTCCGATCCGGAGCGCGCACAACAAATTTTAGACAATCCGTTTTATCAATCCCTGTCTTCTTCCTTTGCCGGGACTCAGGAGTACATGGCTATGGAAAAACTTGGGCAGCTGCATGCGCAGGCTCGAAGTGAAGGAATCTGGGATTTAATCGTGGTGGATACCCCGCCATCGAGAAGTGCGCTCGATTTCCTTGACGCACCTGCTCGGTTGGGTTCATTTTTGGATGGAAAATTCATTCGTATTCTGACGGCGCCCGCAAGGACCGCCGGCAGAGGAATCGGGAAACTTGCTGCTGTTGGTTTCAGTTTTTTCACGAGTGCCCTGTCAAAGATTCTTGGCACACAGGTCTTAAATGATGTCGGAGCATTTGTCACGGCTATTGATTCAACATTCGGGGGCTTTCGCGAACGGGCCGATGCCACGTATGCACTATTAAAGGATTCACACACGGCGTTCATCGTGATTGCTGCACCTGAATCTGACGCGCTTCGTGAAGCTTCGTATTTCGTTGAGCGGTTGCATGCCGATTCCATGCCTCTGGCTGGACTCGTGCTGAATCGGGTGCAAGAAGTGACCTTGGCTGCTGTGTCTCGAGAGCAAGCCATCGCTGCAACCGAGGTTCTCGAACTCGGCGATGCACAGCAGAAGTTGGCGGCAGCCTTACTTGAATTGCATTCTGAGCGTGTCGCCATGGTGCAACGCCAACAAAACGTCGCTGCAAGATTTACCTCAGCGCACCCAAGCGTCCCAGTGGTGACGGTCGTTGCGTTACCGCAAGATGTGCACGACCTCGGTGGGCTCCGTGCAATTGGCGAACTTCTCGCAGATTAAGAGACGCGAGATACAGCGACGGCGCCGCGGGCAAAATCATCGCTTGCGTTTTGCAGCAGCACACTCCAGGAAGCAACATTTGGACGGCGGCGAAGCAATGCACGGCGCTCGCGTTCGGTCATGCCACCCCACACGCCAAATTCAACGCGGTTGTCGAGTGCATCGGACAAGCATTCAGTGCGAACGGCACAGCCAGAACAAATTGCCTTGGCTCGATTTTGTGCTGCACCTTGCACAAACAAGGTATCCGGATCAGAGGTCTTACAAGCTGCGTTTGCCGCCCAGTCACTGTCAACACTCATTCCGAATGGCCCCTTAAATCCTACGTATCTGACCGCTTTGCGGTGATCCGTCCCCATATCCGACTGACCAAATCTACGCAGGTGAACAGCCGTTCAATAGGTTCAGAAGAACTATATAAAACTAGTCATTTATAACTATAAAATGCTCGGCTTCAGTTCATGCCGAGAGCGGCTTTCACGGTCGCCGCAACAAATCCACCATCAGCGCGCCCCTTCACCGCGGGCTGCACGATTTTCATGACGGCCCCCAGCGCAGCCCCTCCGCTAGCACCGTTAGCCCCCAGCCACGGGAATTCGAAGTTCAGCCAAATGCAAGCCACCTAGGTGTAACCGAGTCGAACCGGTTGACGACGTGGCATAGCGAGCTGGTAGTTGGCCGGTGAATGGATTCATCGCGAATAGCCATTGGGAACGCAGCTCCAGTTCCAAGACATCGCCGGCCAACAACCTGGTGGCCGAAGGCAAGAGCGCCACTGTAATTGGCACCACCTCGCCGGGACGAAATGGCTCGGCTTTGGCGTGAGTGTGCACCGGTTGCCAAGGGGTTGACAGTTCCGAGTCGAGTTCACGGTGGGCAAGCCGGTGCCAGCCATGGGTGACAACATCGCGGCCGAAACCATAAGACCCTTCGAATGGGATTTCGACTCCGCCGCGGATTAGCCTGACCGCCGCGAGGAAAGTCGCATCGCTGGTGCCCTCGAGGCTGACATCAGCATTAAATGTCATTGGCCCGATGAGGTCACAGGCCGACGGCACCTGCCACCTAAATTTCAAAGAACCATCCGCATTCACAAACACCATTGAGGTGTCAGTGGTCTCCGGGTTCTCCGCTAACTGCCCACCAGCGCGAAGGTGAAGTGATCTCCAGGTGACACCGGGGGGCGGCCAGTCGGCCGCCATGCGAATTTCAGCGGGTGCGTCGCCGGTTTCGTGGATGGCGATACGCACCGGTGGCACTTGATCCCACCCGTTATCGGCGCCAGCCAAGAAGTGCTCGAAGAAGCGCAGTTGCGTAGCCTTGGCTTCATCGCCGTAGAACACGCCCCATTTGCCGCCACGGTGGGTCCAGA
>JBAXJN010000020.1:0-17696 GCA_037137855.1 Actinomycetes bacterium | reverse complement strand
AGTGATTCCTCCGCGGGGGCTTTACGCCTGAAGCCCCCACAAGATGATGATCGAGCCCCTGACTTACCTGTAGTCAGGGGCTCGATCATTTTCCTCGCTAGTTATTCGCGCGTGTTAGATGGCATCCGTTCCACGTTCACCGGTTCGCACGCGAACGACAGTTTCAAGATTGATCATCCACACTTTGCCGTCGCCGATCTTTTCGGTGCGTGCAGCAGTCACGATCGCGCCCAAGGTCTGTTCAGCTTCTTGATCATCAACAATGACTTCAATACGGATCTTTGGCACCAGATCAATGCGATATTCAGCGCCACGGTAGACCTCAACATGCCCACGCTGCCTGCCGTGACCGCTGGCTTCAGAAACAGTCATGCCATTGATGCCGATCGCGTTAAGAGCTTCTTTTACATTCTCCAGGCGATGTGGCTTGATGATCGCGGTGATGAGTTTCATTGATCTTCCTCTCGACTTCGCGCGATCAGATCACGTAAAGGATGATGCCCGCCTCCAACACTTCCACCACCAGCTACACCAGCAAAGTCATACGCGCTTTCAGCATGAATTGTGGTGTCAAGGCCAGCAATTTCATCGTCGGGATTAGCGCGGAAGCCAATAGTTTTCATAATGATTTTTGCGATAATCCACGTGACAGCAAAAGCGTAGAAAGCCGTTGCCAAAGAAGCAATCACTTGTTTACCGAGCAAGCTTGCACCGCCACCAAAGAACAAGCCATTAGCGCCACTTGAGTTTGCGATCAAAGCTGCGAACAAACCAATGCCGAGCATGCCAACTAAACCGCCAATGCCATGTACTCCGACAACGTCAAGTGAGTCGTCATAGCCAAGTCGAAACTTCTGGCTGACGGCCCAAGCGCAGACTGCGCCAGCGACAAGTCCGATAACTAATGCACCAAGTGGAGTCACAAAGCCGCAGGCAGGAGTAATAGCAACGGCGCCAGCGATTGCTCCGGATGCAGCACCGAGGGTGGTTGGGTGACCATCGCGAATTTTTTCGAAGGCAATCCACGTGAGAGCGCCACAGGCAGTAGCAATTTGGGTATTAATCAAAGCCGTTGCAGCAAGACCTGAAGCGCTGAGTGCTGAGCCGGCATTGAAGCCGAGCCAACCAAACCAGAGCAACCCGGCGCCAAGAAGAACAAGGGGCAAGTTGTGTGGGCGCATCGAGTCATGTCGAAAACCGATCCGTTTTCCGACAACCAAAACTAAAGCAAGCGCTGATGCACCAGAGTTGATTTCAACAGCAGTGCCACCGGCGAAATCAAGTGCACCTAGCCGATCGCTGATCCAACCACCTGTGCCACCTTGAAAGGCAAAGGCCCAATGCGCGATCGGCACATACACAAGCAATGACCAAGCGACCATAAAGACAATCCACGAACTGAACTTCACTCGATCAGCGATGGCGCCAGAGAGTAAAGCGGTCGTCACGATCGCAAAGGTGAGTTGAAACATCACGAAGGCAAGGAGCGGAATTTGATGTCCTTCAGGCCCGACTCGTTGATTGATCGCGTCGGTGAGACCCATCTGACTGAGGTTTCCAATAAATCCGCCGCCAGAGTCTTCTCCGAAGGCCAGTGAGAAACCCACGAGTACCCAGACCACGGTGATGACACCCATAGCCGAGAAACTCATCATGATCATGTTCAGCACATTCTTTGAACGAACCATGCCGCCATAGAACAAGGCCAAGCCGGGGGTCATGAGAAGAACGAGAGCGGATGCGGTCATTACCCAAGCGGTATCTGCACCATTAATTGAATCCATGGGACTCCTTCGAATGAATCGGAACTGTGTCGGGCACGAATCGAACTCGCCGCGGGCGACTATCGCTGATTTTTGTTACAACCAGATTTCCCAATAGGACACTTCCTACCGAAATACGTGAGGAAGTTCGTGGTTAGCGTTGGCGAATCACAATCGGGTCAGCGTCTCGAAAGCGCGAGTTTGCATACAACTGGTTGCCGTCTTGTGTGGTGAATCCGGTCAACGTAGGTTTTACGCCATCAAACACAGCGGTGCATGGTGATTCCATGAGTAAGGCCCACTCGCGTGTGAGCAGATGCTCTTGGAGCATGCCTTCCACATAGCGATTGTGGGTGCCAACGGCTAGGAACCGAACTTTTTGGGCGATGAGTTCAAGATTCGGCAAGATCACGTCGAGTTCTCGGCCCTGCAGATCAATATGCAGTAAGTCAGTGGGCTCGTCTCCGGCCAGCAAAGTTTCCAGGGTCACCGTGGGTACTTCCACATGTTCAAAGAAAGCACCGCGGTAATCCATGTGGGCATTTTCATCGGTGCTGACTGCACCACCCATGTCGTCATCGGTCAGTTTTGGAAACTTCAGGACAGTTTCTTCATACCAACAAGCAGCTTGCACCACCGTGACGTGTCCGGTGTTTTCTTGTAGCTGCTCACGGATCTGCGCGCTCGTGCCAGTGACTCGACGAACTTCAATCCCATTGTCTTGGCAATGTTGCATGGCCCAGCCAGCCCGCATTTCGTCAGCTTCAACAGCAATCCCAACGGCTTTTTTGCCGTTGCGCTGTGCCAATGCCACACCCATCACGACCCACGGGGCCCAACCAGCACCGACCTCAACTACGCGGTAGGAGTCACGCTCGTTGTGAAGGGAGATGGCAAGGCCTACATATTCCTCAGCCTCAGATCGATAGCCATCTGTTGGCACCGGAAGCCGATCAGTTGTTGTGCCCGCGAGATCTTGAGGGGCCCAGGGCAACATTGCTATCCGAGTACGAATACCGGCCCAGTCGACTCGAAAGATGCCTTCATTGGCCGGTTTGGTGAGTGCACGCACTCTTTGAAGAATTGGAACCACGGACTCAGGGCCAATGGGCACATGTAATCCGTTGCCGTACTCCACCGCAACAGGCGAGCTTGCTTGCTCGATTGCCGCGGCCTGTTTCGTCACCCGATTTTGGGGCCAGCGCATGGCCGGAGGTTAGCCCATCAACCTGCGCTGTGTCGCGCATCCAAAGACTTTGGGAGGATGGGTCGGTGGCCATCCGAAATCTTGTGAATATTGAAGCTGTTTCGAAGTCTTTTGGAGATCGGCCACTACTTGATCGAGTGTCGCTAGGTGTCAACGCCGGAGAACGAATCGCGGTTGTTGGCCGCAATGGCGCCGGTAAGAGCACTCTGCTGCATGTATTGACGGGCATCGAGAGCGTCAATGCCGGCCGCGTCACCGTTGGATCCGACGTGCATGTGGAACTGGTTTCCCAGATTGATACTCCCGATCCGGATTCAACTGTTGCGAGTTTGGTGGTTCCTGGCCGACCAATTCATGAATGGGCTGGCGACGCACAGGTGCGCGATGTGCTCACCGGATTGCTTGGTGGCTTCAATGATGAGCTTCTCAATTCCCGCGTCGCCTCGATGTCTGGTGGCGAGCGCCGGCGAGTTCAGTTAGCAAAAGCATTGATTAACGACTGCGATCTGCTGCTACTCGATGAGCCAACGAACCACCTCGATGTTGACGTCATCTCTTGGCTTGTCGATCACCTTAAGGCCAGGCCGAAGTTGGCCATCGTGGTGGTGACACATGATCGCTGGTTCCTTGACGCGTTGTGTGATCGCACCTGGGAAGTTGTGCTCGGAAAGGTTGAAGAGTATGACGGCGGATATTCAGCGTACGTACTCGCAAAAGCAGAGCGTGATCGGCAGGCATCATCATCGGAAGCTCGCCGGCAAAACTTATTGCGAAAAGAATTGGCTTGGTTGCGCCGCGGTGCGCCAGCTCGCACGACGAAACCTAAGTTCCGCATCGATGCCGCCAATGAATTGATTGAAAACGAGCCGCCACCGCGAAACACCACAGAACTCTTAGCTTTCGCTGGTGCTCGTCTTGGTAAATCGGTATTCGAACTTCAAGACGCATCGATGGACGTTGCTGGGCGCACCTTGCTTGATCGGGTGAACCTAAATTTTGGACCAGGGGATCGCATCGGATTACTCGGGGCTAATGGAGCGGGGAAAACCTCACTGATTCGCGTGCTACTTGGCGAACTTGCTCCATCACAAGGAAAACTCATCACTGGCGTCACAGTGAAGCCGGCGTATCTCTCGCAGCACCTGGAAGAATTGAATCCATCATGGCGCGTGCTTGAAGCAGTTGAAAAAGTTGCCTCGCGCGTAGAACTTGGCAAAGGCCGCGAACTCACTGCCTCACAACTGTGTGAACGACTTGGCTTTGGAGCAGATAGTCAATGGACTCCGGTTGGCGACCTTTCTGGCGGAGAACGACGACGGTTACAGCTCACGCGCTTGTTGATGGGTGGACCAAACGTGCTGGTGCTCGACGAACCAACGAATGACTTCGACGTTGAAACTCTCACCGCACTTGAGGATCTGCTCGACAGCTTTGCGGGAACGTTGATCGTGATTTCCCATGATCGCTATTTCCTTGAACGTGTCTGCGACGACACCTACGCACTCTTTGGCGATCAAGCCATCACACATCTCACTGGTGGCGTTGACGAGTTCATTACCCGTCGGCGTTCCATGCGCGGACACACCGTCATGTCATCGCGCTCCGGCTTTAGTAGCGAACCGGCCGTTGCAGTCGAGTCTGCAGGCATGAGTGCCGCAGAGCGACGCATCATTGAAAAGGACATCGCCCGGATCGAGCGCACCCTTCGCAAAGTTGACGAGGAGGAAGCAACGATTCACGGAAAAATGGCTGAGTCAGCCAACGACCACGCGCTTCTAGCCGAAATGACGGCCACACTGAAAGAGTTGTCAGTCAAAAGGGACGACCTTGAATCTGCTTGGATGATTGCTGCTGAATCGTTGAACTAGATAACACCCTTGGGTGGGGCCCTGATGGCGCAAGGTCGCTCAATTGGGCCACTACACTTTCACTATGACTCTTCCTACCCGACGCATTGGTGATTTGACTGTTTCTTCCGTTGGTATTGGCTGCATGCCGATGTCGTTTCCAACGAAGCTGGATGACCGCGACGGGATGATTGCCACCCTTCATCGGGCACTTGATCTGGGCGTAACCATGATCGACACAGCGAATATTTACGCCCCTTCATCGTCGACCGTGGGCCATAACGAGACCCTCGTTGCAGAGGCACTTCGCACCTACACGGGTACGGCGAACCTCGCCGACGTTCTGGTTGCAACTAAGGGCGGTATTACGCGCGGATCGGGTGGTTCTTACGGCTCAGATTCAAGCGCGGCTGCACTGCGCGCGGCGTGTGAGAAGAGTCTTACATGTTTGGGAGTTTCACAAATTGAGCTGTACCAGCATCACAGGCCAGATCCTTCACTTCCTTATGCCGATCAAATGCACGCGCTTCTTGCACTCAAAGAAGCAGGTTTAGTGAAGCGCATCGGGCTATCTAATGCAGACGACGTGCAGATCGATATCGCTATTGACATCCTTGGCGGACCAAATGATGGTGGTGTGGTTTCTGTGCAAAATCAGTACTCACCTAAATTCCGCGCAAACACTATTGCGATGCAGCGTTGCACTGAATTAGGTCTCGCTTACCTGCCTTGGTCACCACTGGGTGGCGCTTCGCAGCATGCTGAAGTCGGTTCGCGTTACGTTGACTTCGCTGAAGTGGGTAATGAAATTGATGCAACTGCTCAAGAAGTTGCGCTGGCTTGGTTGTCTCAGCTTTCGCCAGTTGTCATCAATATTCCTGGCGCAACTCGTCCAGCAACCGCTGACTCAATCGTAAAGTCTGCGACTCTGAAACTGTCACCCGAGCAAATGACGCGACTCAGCAACACCGCTCCTGAAACCGCATAACTGTTCCTATACATCACAAATTAGGTTGACTGAAATGAATGAAGCCCGCGAAGGTGATCGCAAGGTATTAATCGTAGGCAGTGGTTTCGGCGGTTTGCGTGCTGCACGTGAGTTAGCAAAAACTGCCGGTATTCACGTGACGCTCATTGACCGCAATCCATATCAGCTCTTCTCGCCGTTGCTCTATCAAGTAGCAACCGGCGGGCTTTCTGAAGATGACATCGCTTACTCGATCCGTGGCGCAATACCTGGTGTGGACTTCCGACGTGGTGATGTTGTGCGAATTGATACTGAACGCAAAAATCTTCGCCTTGAAGATGGTGCAGTCTTGCCATTTGATGAACTAGTTCTAGCTACGGGTAGTACTGGTACGACCTATGGTGTTCCTGGTGTCGAAGAATTTGCATTGCAAATGAAGACAATGACTCAAGGCCGAGAGATTCGTAATCGATTACTTAATGCCTATGAAGAGATTGAAAACGGGCATCGTCCAAAAGAACACTTACGTGTTGTCGTGGTGGGTGGTGGACCAACTGGTGTTGAAGTAACAGGCGCGGTTGCTGAACTCCAGCGGTCGATGAAACGCGAGTTCCCAGATCTTGCAGAGTTCGCATCTGTCACATTGGTTGAAGCAGGACCACGGTTGCTTCCAATGTTCTCTGAGAAATCCAGCACACACGCAAAAAGTGAGCTAGAAGATCTTGGTGCCCGCGTCATGGTTGATGCGGCCGTTGACCGCATGTACCCAACAGATGTGCACTTGAAATCAGGTGTGGTGTTGGGCGCCGGAACTATCGTTTGGGCCGCGGGTGTTGCAGGACATGAGGAGTGGACGACCCTTGGGCTAGCCGACCGAGCAAATCGATTACGTGTCAATGCGAGTTTGGAATTAACCGAAGGCGTGTGGATCATCGGTGACGCAGCGGCACTTGAAGGTTCAGATGGCCGAGCGCTGCCAATGATCGCTCCGGTTGCAATGCAAATGGGTATTCACGTGGGCAAGCAGATCAAAGCGAAGGCGGCGGGAAAACCACTTGCGGATTTCGTCTATAAGGACAAAGGCCAAATGGCCACGATCGGACGCCGGCGGGCAGTTGTTGAGGCCAAAGGCTTGCGCTTACATGGCACCACAGCCTGGCTGGCCTGGCTTGGATTGCATGTGTTTTACCTTGCGGGTGGCCGTAACCGAGTCAGCGTGGTTGCCAACTGGATGTGGAACTACCTCGTTTGGGGTGTGGGAGCACGACCAGTTGTGATCGAGTAACAGGGATTGCCGGAGCCTCGTGAGTTTCTAGATACCCCCAGTGGGTACTAGAATAGGTTCAAGGAGGTCGCCATGACTGATGCAACCCACAGCAAGGAAGCCCAGAGCAACGCTGCTGTTCTTGTTCGGCTTCGTCGGATCGAAGGTCAAATACGTGGCCTACACCGAATGGTTGACGAAGATGAGCAATGCATGGATGTGCTCACGCAGATCTCTGCAGTCACCAAGGCATTGCAGTCCGTTGCGATCCTGATGCTGGAAGGTCATCTCTCTGAGTGCGTGATGAGTGCCATGAGTGATGACACCGTTGATATGGATGAGAAGTTGCATGAAGTGACAGCGGCAATTGCTCGACTCGTTCGTAGTTAATTCCAAACTTGCAGCGCTTCAGTAGGCGTAAGTGATGGGCATGGATGTGAATTGTTCGCGTTGTTACGTCGCTCCTCTTTTGGTTTCGATACTGTGAACATGTGATGCTTTCGATGTTTGTGCTGTGGATAGCGGTGTTCTTCGGAATATTCAAAAAATGGCGGTGGACCCCAGGGTTAGCGATCCTCACGTTGGTGGTCACAGTGATCCTTCTCAAGGCCCACATGACCGACCCAATCCCGTTGAATTTCTAGGTAAGCGGTAGCCATGAACTTTTCAGTTGAACGACAGATAGCTGCTGCCCGATGGATCAACGTGCTTGCACTTCTCGCCTTACTTGGTGTGCTGGCGGGATCCTTACATCTGCAGTTTGGAGTCGGTGAGCAGCCGTGTCCGCTGTGCCTCATTCAGCGCTCGGGGATGATTGGCTTGGCCGTGGGCCCAGTACTGAATTTGCTATGGGGTTTCAAAGCGCGTAATTACGCCATCAGTATTTTGGCGGCCTGCGCGGGAGGGGCTGGAAGTATTAGGCAGATCCTTTTGCACATTGCAGATCCAGCAGATCCGGGCTACGGACCAGAAGTATTTGGTCTGCATCTGTACACCTGGTCGTTTGTGACCTTTGCCGTTGGTGTGATCGGCTGCGCCGTCTTGCTGTTGTGGAACACGCCCTTTACAAGCGGTGATCAAGGTGTCTGTCATGCACCCGGCCGTTTCAGAGCATTGACCTATGCAGTGGTTATTTGGATCTTCTTGGACGCCGTGCTGATTGCGGTCAGCACGATCCCAGAGTGCGGTTTAGGAATGTGTCCGGATAATCCGACAAACATTTCGGGCTTGGGTGATGTTGGTGGGTGGTTACTTATCGCAGCGATGGGTGTTATCTCAGCGCTAGCAGGCGTATTTTTCGACCGTCGCCAGTCACAAAATTCCCACTAAACCCGCAATCCCTCTATCCTCAACAGGTGGATCTTGAGCGCAGTTCGTACCTTCGGGCAATGCGGCAGGCCGTAGATATCGCGAAAATGGGGCCACTCACTGGTGACCTGCCAATTGCGGCTCTCGTTTTAGATGAGTCAGGCGAAGTGATCACCGGGGCGGTGAATCAACGCGAAGCTCTACAAGACCCAACCGCGCACGCTGAAGTATTGGTTTTGCGAGAGGCTGCAGCCTTGCGTGGGCAATGGCGGCTATCTGGATGCACGCTGGTTGTGACTCTTGAGCCATGTCCAATGTGTGCGGGCGCGGCAGTACTTTCGCGCATTGATCGCATTGTTTTTGGTGCCTGGAATGACGAATATGGAGCCTGTGGCTCGTATTGGGATTTACCGCGAGACAAGCGGATGAACCATCGACCTGAGGTCATAGCTGGATTACTCGCAGACGAGTGTGGCAATCTAGTGCGCGATTTCATGGCAGAGCAACGTTTGCAGGAGGACTCATGAGCGGGATGCGTGAAGGTGTTGTGCGGATCGCGCCGCGCCGCTATCGCCGACGTCGGCCAATGTGGCATGTCGTCGTAGCAATTATTGCTGCAATTGTTGTGGTCGTCGGTTTGGTGATCGGAATTGTAAAAATGTTCAGTGGCAGTAATGAACTAGATGCTATTGCGCCGACTCCAAATCCGTCACCATGTGTAACCGTGATGGTGTCCCCGGCTGAATTCCTGCCAGCTGTTTCGCTGGTGCGAGTCAATGTTTACAACGCAACAAAAACACCAGGGCTTGCCGGTTCCACAGCAGAAGTTCTTCGAGCGCGTGGTTTCAATATCAGAAATGTAGGCAATGCTGTCGGGAATCGGCAGGTGCAAGGAACTGGAGAATTGCGTTACGGGCCAACGGGTAAAGCCGCAGCGCAGTTGCTTGCCTATTACTTTCCTGGAGCAGCGCTCATCCCTGATGGGCGAAGCAAACGGGTTGTCGATGTTGTCGTTGGCAGTGGTTTTGTCGCAGTTGTTGATGATGCAACAGTTGCGGCCAAGAAGGCCTCACCAACACCTAGTCCTTCAGGGGCTGGTTGCCCAACACCAACAGCAGCTTCTTGAACTATGCCGGTTGCTTCTGTGGTTCTGGTTGCTTCTGTACTGCCGGCCGCTTAGTTTTCTTCAAGAAGAGCACGAGTACTGGCACCGAGTATGCCCACCACACAACAATTTCTAGCCAGGTGGTTACTGGGCGGAAACTAAAGACGCCCTTAAGTAGTGAGCCGTACCAACTCTCAGGTGGAATAGTTGAGCTGATGTCGAAAGCGACGTTATCTTCACCCGGGAGCAATCCAGCTTCTTGAAATTCATGTACTGCATAGGCAAGTAGGCCAGCTGCGACGACGATGAGGGCAAAGCCAGTCCACCGGAAAAGTTTGCCAAGGTCCAGACTTACAGCACCGCGATAAATGATGACACCGATAATCACTGCAGTGACGAGGCCAAGTAGTGCGCCAATAACTGGTTCACTTGTGCTGCCACTTGAGGAAATTCCTGCGTAAAGGAACAGTGCGGTTTCGAGTCCTTCACGAATCACTGCGACGAACGCGATAATTGCAAGACCCCAACTACCTTTGTTGAGTGCCGAATCTACTTCGCCCTGAAGGTGGCCCTTGATGAAGCGCGCGCGCTTTGCCATCCAGAAAAGCATCCAAGTAATTAAAGCAACAGCAGTGATGCTTGTGGTCCCTGCAAAAATTTGCTCGGCACGTTCGGAGAGCTCATTGCTCGTGATGGCAAGCAGGCCAGCGAATCCCACGGAAAGCGCAATGGCCAGCCCGACTCCTGCCCAGAGGCGAGGGAGAAGATGTTGCTGACCTAGTTTGACCACGTAGGCAATCAAGATGGACACGATCAACGCGGCCTCGATGCCTTCGCGCAGGCCGATCAGGAAATTACTAAACATCTCACTCCTTAGGGAAGCCTTACCTTGCTTCGTAGAGATAAGTTAGGGTCCCCTAAGTTAATTGTCAAGTCTTTGCAGGCAATAGGGGCAAAGGTCCTGATCTGAGGGGGTCCTTTTGTCCCGCGGCCCCGAAAACACAAAGAGCACCCAAGTGAGTGCTCTTTGTATTGGCGGTGGCGGTGGGATTTGAACCCACGGTGAGGTTGCCCCCACACACGCTTTCGAGGCGTGCTCCTTTGGCCGCTCGGACACGCCACCGTGGAAGAGGGTACAAGCAGGAAACGAGGACACCTATTCGCGCCCTCGCGACTTACTCAAGATCAATGTTTAGTGCGGGCGCACGACTTCGAAAACATCAAGATCCCACCACTTGGACATAGGCAGTTCCCGCACGGTTGATTCGGCGGCACTGATGTCATGCGCAAAAATCTCGAGAAATACTGTTCCGCGAGGTAGCGCTAGGTGGATTTCGCCCAATCGGCCCGCATCTTGCAGAGTTTTAGCTACGGCCTGTTCCTGGGGGATCACCGCAGCTATTTCAGCCATATCGGTGTCAGGTTTATAGGTGCAGATGACCATGAATGGGTTCATGGGTTCACCTTATTGACGTATTGACCCATGTGAGGACCTATACGAAAGCCGCCACACGTTGGCGGCTTTCATCTGGCGGAGGATAGGGGATTCGAACCCCTGAGGGGTCACCCCCAACCCGCTTTCCAAGCGAGCGCCATAGGCCACTAGGCGAATCCTCCGTGCAGGAGCCTAGCGACATCTGAGTTCGCGCATTCCTGCTGCCTGCCCCTACAGTTATCGCGACCCCTCGTGCGGCGTCATCTCGCTGAATCTCCCCAGGGCCGGAAGGCAGCAAGGACAGGTGAGCACTGGCGGGTGTGCGGGGGGTCCCTGTTTATCGTCTTGATGTCGGCGCTGCCGCAATAGAGTTATCTCCGTGTCTATGGCCTTGTATCGCACCTATCGCCCGGCAACCCTGGCTGAAGTGGTCGGCCAAGAACACGTCACTGGGCCGCTGACCCGAGCGCTGCAAAACAACCTCACCCACCATGCGTATCTCTTTGCTGGCCCTCGTGGCTGCGGTAAGACCTCCACCGCCCGCATCATGGCCCGCTCGCTTAATTGCGAGCAGGGCCCAACGCCCACTCCCTGCGGCGAATGTCAGAGCTGCCTCGATCTGGCTCCTAATGGCGCAGGCTCGATTGACGTCATTGAATTAGATGCAGCTAGTCATGGCGGTGTTGAAGACACACGTGATCTGCGTGAGCGTGCGATGTTCGCGCCAGCTTCGTCGCGCTACAAGGTTTACATCATCGATGAAGCTCACATGGTTACCTCTGCAGGTTTCAATGCGTTACTCAAACTTGTTGAAGAGCCGCCGCCTCACGTGCGCTTTATTTTCGCGACCACCGAAGTCGACAAAGTGTTGCCAACTATTCGTTCACGCACGCACAACTACACCTTTCGTTTGGTTTCAGCTCGCGAACTGCAGATTCACTTGGCTTCAATCTGTGATCAAGAGGGTGTGTCCGCAGACCCCGCTGCGCTTGCACTCATTGCCAAGGCAGGTGCCGGCAGTGTGCGCGACAGTCTTTCAATCCTTGGTCAGGTGATTGCAGGTTCGGGTCCTGAAGGTGTGACATACGCCGACACTGTGATGCAACTGGGTATGACCGATATGACATTGCTTGATGAAACTGTCGATGCATTAATTTCCCGCGACGGCGCTGAGTTATTTGGCACCATTGAAAAAGTCATGGATGCCGGCCACGAGCCACGTCGCTTTGTGAGCGATCTTGTTGAACGCCTTCGAGATTTGATTGTGTTGCAGCATGTGCCGGGGGCTGCAGCTGCTGCGCTGATTGATGGACCAGACGAACTCATTGCACGTGAACTTGAACAGTCAAAATTGATTGGTACTGCTGAACTTTCTCGCGCGGCAGACATCGTGAGCGAAGCGCTCGGAGAATTGAAAGGTGCAACTGCGCCACGGCTGCAGCTGGAACTGATGTGTGCTCGGTTATTGCTGCCAGCAATTGATGCTGATGAGCGCGGGCTTCGCGCTCGCCTTGATCAAATAGAGCGTCGTCTTGCCTCTGCTCCGGTTGATGCGATTCTTGCTGCCAAACCGGGCGCCGTTGCACAAGCAGCTTCAACTCAAGGATCGGCACCTCAGGTATCCGAGTTGCCTGTTGCTCGCAAGCTTTCAGATATCGCTCCATCAACAGCAGGCATCATCGTTGACGCTATTTCAGATGATGAACCTGCGCTAGAAGACGTAGCGCCACCAGCAGTGAAAGCTGAACCAGCAGCGGCTTCCAAATCGACTGCAGCACCGAAGATTCCTAAGGCCGGGCCTCCTGCCGTGGTAGCGACGGTTGAAGCCAAGCCAGCAACTGGCCCTATAAGTGGCGCAATTGGTGATGCTCCACCGCTTTCTGATTTTGTAACTATGTGGCCAGCAGTGATGGAAGCAACAAAAACTTATTCACGAGTTGCGTGGATGCTCTTTAACGCTTCTCAACCACTATCTATAGCGAATGGGACCTTGGCCGTTGGTGTGCCAAATGCAGGTCAAGTAAATAATGCTCGTACGAGCGGCCATGATGAACGTCTTCGTCAGGCAATTCTTGATGTGATGCGAGCTGATGTGCGCATCGATGTTGTGCTCGCGCCTAATGCAGTTGCTCCAAGCGACACAGACGGTCCGATATCTACCCCAACAGTTGCTGAGGTTGATGCTCCGAGCCTTGATGATGATGATCAAGATGACGAGTCGGGTGTTGACCTTGCGATTCGTTCACTTGGTGCAACTCAAATCGGTGAGATCGAGCACTGATGTACGAAGGCATCATTCAAGATCTCATTGATGAACTTGGCCGGCTTCCAGGCGTTGGTCCGAAAAGCGCACAGCGCATCGCCTTTCATATTCTTGCCGCGGAGCCAACGGACGTATTGCGGTTGGCTGACGCTTTGCGCGAGGTTAAGGAAAAGGTTCGTTTTTGTTCGGTGTGTGGAAACGTTGCTGAACAAGAAGAATGCAGAATTTGTCGTGATCCTCGTCGGGATCAAACCATTCTTTGCGTTGTCGAAGAATCAAAAGACGTCGTTGCGATTGAGAAAACGCGTGAGTTCAAGGGTCGGTATCACGTACTCGGCGGAGCGATCAGTCCAATCGAAGGCATCGGTCCAGATGACTTACGTATTCGTGAATTAATGGTTCGACTGTCGGATGCTGGAATAGTTGAAATTATTCTGGCGACTGATCCAAATCTTGAAGGCGAAGCAACCGCCACGTATCTGGCTCGTTTAATTTCACCGCTTGGCATTGCCGTGTCACGTCTTGCTAGCGGCCTGCCAGTGGGTGGCGATCTTGAGTATGCAGATGAGGTCACTCTTGGGCGAGCATTTGAGGGCCGGCGCCGGGTTTAGGAGCATCCCCTAGGACTTCCGATGTTTTGTGAGGCAATAGCCGTCGGAAGGCGCGTGCATTTCTGCGGGTAGACTTGCCGATCGTGTCCTTGATTGTGCAAAAATTTGGTGGCTCAAGCGTTGCAGACGCTGCGAGCGTCAAGCGCGTTGCACGACGCATTGTCGATACAAAGCTAGCCGGAAACGAAGTTGTTGTTGTCGTTTCAGCTATGGGAGACACGACCGATGAGCTCTTGGACTTAGCCAATCAGGTTTCGAGTAACCCTCCCGCTCGCGAAATGGACATGCTCCTGACTTCAGGGGAGCGAATCTCGATGGCTGTTTTGGCGATTGCGATTGCAGACCTCGGAGAAGACGCTCGTTCGTACACGGGGTCCCAAGCGGGTCTGATCACAGATGCGGCTCACGGTGCTGCCCGAATCATTGACGTCACTCCAAGCCGAATCCAAGAGGCACTCACCGCCGGTGCAATTCCAATCGTCGCAGGGTTCCAAGGTGTTGCTTTCGATACGAAAGACATCACCACTCTTGGCCGTGGAGGTTCAGACACCACTGCCGTTGCTCTTGCTGCAGCTCTGAAAGCATCGGTATGCGAGATCTATACCGATGTTGATGGGATTTTTAGTGCCGATCCGCGAATCGTGCCAGCTGCCCGACGAGTGCCATTTGTGACCTATGAAGAAATGTTAGAACTCTCAGCCGTTGGGGCCAAGGTTCTTCATCTTCGATGCGTTGAATATGCGAGGCGTTTTGATGTGCCAATCCATGTTCGCTCGTCATTTTCTCAGCTTGATGGCACTTTTGTTGTGTCACCGGAAGTTATCGCCACCGCTATCGCAGAAGGAAAAGCCATGGAACAGCCGATTATTTCAGGTGTCGCTTCAGACGTAAATGATGCGAAAATTACTGTTGTTGGTGTGCCGGATAAGCCAGGTGAAGCGGCTGCGATTTTCCGCGCGCTTGCTGATGCCTCCATCAACATCGACATGATCGTGCAGAACATTTCTGCTGCAGACACTGGCCGAACTGATGTGTCTTTCACTTGCCCTGTTGGCACTTCTAAGAAGGCCCTTGAAGCTCTCGAAGGCAAGCGGTCGGCGATCGGTTTTGAAAACCTGATCATTGACGATCAGGTGGCTAAGGTTTCACTCGTAGGCGCAGGAATGCGTTCACATCCGGGTGTTTCGGCTGATTTCTTCACCGCTCTTGCTGAGGCTGGCATAAACGTTGAAATGATTTCTACTTCCGAGATTCGTATCTCAGTTGTGACTCGCGTAGATGACGCCAAGCGTGCGGTCCAAGCACTGCATACCGCGTTTGGGCTTGACGCTGACGGTGAAGCAGTTGTGTACGGAGGCAGCGGACGATGAGTCGCCCGATGCATGTTGCTGTTGTCGGCGCCACCGGTCAGGTTGGTGCAGTGATGCGTGGTTTGCTCGAACAGCGTGACTTTCCAATTGAGCGGATTCGCTTCATGGCCTCAGCTCGTTCAGCGGGAACAACGCTGCCGTTCCGGGGCAAAGACGTGGTTGTTGAAAATGCTGAAACGGCTGATCTCACCGGTATCGATATCGCATTGTTTTCAGCAGGCGGTTCAACTTCCAAAGCCTTAGCTCCGAAATACGCAGCTGCTGGCGCCGTAGTTATTGATAATTCTTCTGCGTGGCGGATGGATCCTGACGTTCCTTTGGTTGTCAGTGAAGTGAACCCAGAAGCGATAGCGCAGATGCGCAAGGGCATCATCGCGAACCCGAACTGCACCACAATGGCGGCGATGCCAGTGTTGAAGCCGCTGCATCAGGCTGCCGGATTACGCCGGCTTGTCGTGAGCACCTTCCAAGCCGTTTCAGGATCCGGACTAGAAGGCGTGGAAGAACTGGCTACTCAGGTTCGCGCAGTTGTTGATCAAGACATTGAAGCTCTTACTCACAGTGGAAAAGCTGTGCAGTTCCCTGCTCCGGTGAAGTACGTGGCACCAATTGCTTTTGACGTGATTCCGTTTGCGGGCAGCCTTGCTGATGATGGTTCACTTGAGACTGATGAAGAGCAGAAACTACGCAATGAGAGTCGCAAGATTCTTGACATCCCAAACTTGCTTGTTTCTGGAACCTGCGTGCGAGTTCCCGTCTTTACCGGCCACTCACTTTCAATGAACGTCGAGTTTGAGAATGCGATAACCCCAGCCGAAGCGATTGCGCTGCTTACTGCCGCTCCTGGCGTTGAGGTTGTCGATGTGCCAACACCGCTTGCTGCTGCGGGTATTGATCCCTCACTCGTTGGGCGTATCCGTCAAGATCAGTCCGTTGCTGATAACAAGGGTCTTGTGCTGTTTGTGAGCAATGACAATCTTCGTAAAGGTGCAGCTCTCAACGCCGTTCAGATCGCGGAGATCATCGCAGCGTCAAAGCTGCCTTAACCCAACTTCGGTACGGCATAGCCGAAGGCCTCGTAGTCCTTGGCATATGAAGTTGCGACCTTTGCGAGCAATTCGGGCGTGTAATGCTCGTTCATATGCGAACCAGCGTGTGTGGCCTTCTTACAAAAGAAGTCCTCTTTCAATCCGGGTGCGCCAGTGAGCTTGCCAAGTAAGTCCCACGAATTTTCAAGATCTTCAAGGTGGATGAGTTCATTGAACTTGATGAACTCAAGACCGATGTGATCGCTTTGGCGTCGCCAATGTGGATCTTGCTGACGTGAAGGTAGCGCGCACACGACGTCGATGAAGTCTTCGAAAGAAATATCTTGCGGAGAATGCGGAGCACGACCTTGTTCTTGCAGGATGGCAAAAATTGGGTCTGCCTGTGGAAGGCCCTGATTAATTTTTTCTAACCAGCCAGACAGCAAGCGTGAGGCAGGTTCGCGAACGACAGCAAAGCGATTGAACTTTCGGCTGGTGAGGATTTCTTCGAGTTCATCATCAGGAAGCTGATAAGGCTTCACAAACGGTGTTGCATTTTTGCGTTGGTGCGGGTTGTCTTGCACAAGCTCGACAAGTGATTCGTTGAAGCGGGCTGCCTCTAGACCACCTAGTGTGGATTTCATCGTGCCGCAGCCAGCTTTTGGAACCTCGAAGTACACGTACTTGTTGACCAGCGAGATATTCAGATGATTGTTGACTGAACGCCAACCCATGGCCTGTACATACTTTGCGGTGACTTTTCCAAGATCGCGGACGGCAGGACGACGATCCATCGCTGCTCCTCCTTCTACTGGAATGTATTCGACACAGGCACACGTGCGCTGAAAGTTGCTGCAGTCTAACGAAGATTGGCTGAAATTGGAGCAGTAAGGGTGAGCAAGGTAGCTTCGGGTCGGCAAGCAAAACGAAATGGTGCATATGGCGAAGTGCCGCACCCAGCTGACACATGCAGCGGTGCTTGGTGGAATTGCCCGTCAGTACTCAAGACTTCGTATTGTGAAAGTCCTCGGGCCTTGGATCGATCAAGATCGCAGTTCGTGACAAGGGCACCAAACCCCGGAACGCGCAGTTGACCGCCATGGGTGTGGCCAGCGAGCACGAGATCAGCACCGTCGCTAACAAAGCCATCAAGGACGCGAGTGTAAGGAGCATGCACTACACCGATTGCCACATCTGCAGAAATATCAAATGCACCAGCAACTTCTTGATACCGATCGCGTGCGATGTGTGGGTCATCGACCCCGCGCATTTCTAGCGTGCGACCATCAGCAGTAATCATTGCCGAGGTATTTGAAAGATCGTTCCAGCCCATGTCTTGAAGTCCATCAACGAGATCATGCCAAGGCAACATTGGGCGATGCGGCTCGAGTTGTGATGGGCCACTGAAATATTTAGCAGGGTTGATGGGACGCGGAGCGAAGTAATCGTTACTTCCCAAAACGAAGACTCCCGGAATGTCAAAGAGCGGATCTAGGCTCTCGATGACGTGCGGAATTGCATCAACATG
>JBAXJN010000019.1:0-17994 GCA_037137855.1 Actinomycetes bacterium | reverse complement strand
CGACCTTCCGAGTTTCAGTCGGACGCTCGTACCAACTGAGCTACCTGGCCTTGACTGGCTAGCCAGTCACGAGGCCCAGAGTTTCCTCTGAACCAATGGCGACCCTGACCGGACTTGAACCGGCGACCTCCGCCGTGACAGGGCGGCGCGCTAACCAACTGCGCTACAGGGCCTTACTTGTTGCAGTATCCCCAACGGGATTCGAACCCGTGCCGCCGCCGTGAAAGGGCGGTGTCCTAGGCCACTAGACGATGGGGACCTATGTGTTTGTCTCCGGCGACGGAAGTCCGTTGGCGACCTCAGAACTATAGGGGATTGCGGGCCAATGCTCTAACTGAGGTCAGTTTGCGTGGGCAGCCCTCGTCAGCCTGTCCACGATCGCTGCCCCGATACCAGTATGGCTAGGTGGAATGGCTAGCACCGAGGTGAGTTGAAGGGCATCTGCTTCTCGCAGGGCCGCATAAAGCTGTTGGGCGTAGTTGGAAACCGTTTGGGGCGCACATAGCCGCACGGCCCCTGCTGGAGTTGGGATTGCTGCCAGCGCAATCAGCCCAACCGTTGCATCTTCGAAGTCTCGATTCAGCAGCTGGTCTTCAGTAATGAGTTCGACGACGGCAACTGGGCTGTAGTGGGATTCCAAAGTTCCGCTGGCGCGAACCGTTGAATCAGTCGTGCAAGGCAGACCAGTAGTAGCTTGCACTTGCTCAAGGCTCACCGCGCCCGGTCGAAGCAGACGTGGATGGTCACCGGTGCAATCAATGATTGTTGATTCAACTCCGACCTCGCAGTCACCGCCATCGAGAACTACATCATTTTCTGTTGTGAACGCGCCTAACTCGTCGAGAACATGCTGCACATTTGTCGGGCTGACTCTTCCAAATCTATTTGCACTTGGTGCCGCGATACCGATCGCTGGATCACCGGTGAGCAGTATGAGCGCCTGCTGCACTTCTTGCATTAAAGGGTGCGCTGAAACTCGGACGGCAACAGAGTCTTGCCCGCCAGTAATGAAGTCGGCAGCTCTCAGTGAGCGGTTGATCACGAGAGTAATCGGACCAGGCCAAAAAGCTTGTGCGAGTTGATACGCATATATAGGGATGTTGGTTCCCCATGCATCAAGGGCACCAATGTCGGCGATGTGGGCAATGAGCGGGTGATTGGCAGGCCGGCCCTTGGCGGCATAGATACGTGCGATCGCATGCGGATCATCAGCACGGGCGCCAAGGCCGTAGACCGTCTCGGTAGGTAAGGCTGCGAGGTGACCAGCAGCCAGCGCAGCCGCTGCATCTTGGGGGTCAGTCGTGGCTCGCATGCCCCTATTCAATCTGGCCTTTGTAAGAAGTAAGTCAGGACTCGGGCAATTGTGCCTACCAATGGAACGAATCGACTGTTTGTGGTGTCTGATGGTTACATGACTTCACCAGATGAAGGAGACGCAGTGTCTACCCCAATTCCACCGTTTACACCTGTTGAGCCGACCTATCAGTCGCAGCCGGTGGTGATTTCGGAGAAGAAGCGCAACCGCAGTTCCTTAATGTTCGCCGGATTTATCGTCACCGGGCTCGTTGCAGGTGCCGCTGGCGGAGCAGTTGGTTTCGTCGCTGCTCGTCAGACCCTTCCTGCGACTACTTCAGTTACCGCGACTTCGGTGTTCGCTGATTCTCCGTCGCTGCCAGCTAACGGCTCGATTGCTGACGTTGCAGCTGCAGTGCAGCCGGCAGTTGTTCAGTTGAATGTGAACGGCTCTGAGGGCGAAGGAACCGGTTCAGGATTTATCATTAGTAGCGATGGATACATCATCACAAACAATCACGTGGCAGGCACTGCCAAGGAAGATGGCATTGACGTCTTGTTCGCTGACGGCTCGCAGGCCAAGGGAAAACTTGTTGGTGCGAACGCAGGCTATGACCTTGCAGTTGTGAAAGTCGATAAAACAGGTTTGAAGACTGTTCCACTGGGTAAGTCTTCTACCTTGCGCGTCGGTGATTCAGTAATCGCGCTTGGTTCGCCACTTGGCTTGCAGGGAACGGTTACTTCAGGAATTGTCAGTTCATTGAATCGTCCAGTGACTGCCGGTGACGAGTCCTTTATTAACGCAATCCAGACAGACGCGGCAATTAATCCTGGAAACTCTGGCGGACCATTAGTGAACGGTAACGGCGCAGTTGTTGGTGTGAACTCTGCGATTGCGTCATTGGCGACTGGCGCAGGAGAAGCAGGCTCGATTGGTTTGGGATTCTCAATACCCATTGATACCGCCAAACGCATTGCTGACGAGATCATCAAAACAGGATCTGCAGCTACCCCAGTCATTGGCGTGCAACTCGCAATGAACTTTGAAGGTCCTGGTGGCAAGGTGTCAAGCGTGACCAAGGGCGGTGCAGCTGATCGGGCTGGCGTACAAGTTGGCGACGTCATCTCAAAGATCAACGGTCAATTAATTTCTGATGGCACCCAACTGATTGTCACGGTTCGCTCCTTTGCCCCAGGTGATCGAGTGCAACTCACCATCAAGCGTGGGGATCAAATATTGACCCTTCCGTTGAATTTGACGGCCTCGAAGTCATAGGTGAAAAGTCCCTAAGGCAGGCTATGGGGATGAATCCCGTTGACAGCGTCATCAACCCTTTGAGGGAACGCGCAGCCTCAGGATTTCGCCGTATCGTTTCGGGTGATCCCACCGGTGTCCCCGAGTGGGTTGCGCAAATGCGCGAAGGCGATGACGCCGGTTACTTCGGGCCCGATTCAGCGCCTTGGGCAGTGCACGGCGCGTTGCCAACCTTGGTTGGTGGTGTGCGCGCATTGCTCATGCAAGCTCTGCATCCGGCAGCACTAGCTGGAGTGATGCAACATTCGCGTTACGAAGAAGATGCACTTGGCCGGCTTGCTGGAACCACCCAATGGCTCACAGTTGTGACCTTTGGTGACAAGGCACAGGCGGATCGTGAATGCGCTCGTGTGCGCGGTTTGCATCGTCGAGTCAATGGTGTCTACACCGTTAACGGTGTCGAGTTTCCTTACGACGCCACCGATCCTGATCTGCTGCGTTGGGTCCATATCGCGTTCACAGATTCATTTCTTGCCACGCATGTAGTGTGGGGCGACGAGATTCCAGGCGGCGCTGATGCATACGTGCGCGAATGGGCGAAGGCTGGCGAGCTCGTGGGAGTCGAAAATCCGCCGCGTTCGGTGGCCGAACTTCGTAGCCAAATGGCTGAATATGAACCCCAGTTATGTACGAGCGTGGAAGCCAAGGAGACAGCCGCTTTCATCCGCAAGCCACCGCTACCGCTTGCAGCCCAGGGACCATACGCAGCGCTGCTACTCGGCGCTCTTTCCACAATGGAACCTCAACATTTAGAGATGCTCGGTCTGCCTCAAGTGCCTAAAGTGATAGCCCGACCGGCAGTAAAGGTGATGCTGGGAACGCTCGCAATTGCTTTGGGACCGACATCGCCATCTCAACAAGCAGCCATGACGCGAATTGATAACAACTCGTTACCGACGGATTGACGAATTCACCGGTTCATGCGTGATGATAGTTAAATGCTTCCCCAAAGCCGTGCGTTTCGTTTCGCACTGAATTCTGCGATAGCAGTTTCGGCATTTGCTTTGGTGGTTACCGCGCTTCCGGCTCAGGCTGCAGAAACACCAGCACCTTCCACTTCACCCAGCGCATCTGCAACGCCAACACCTACGCCCGCTATCACTGTGACACCATCACCGGCTGCCTCAGTTGCAGTGACGCCGGCAGCCACGGCAGTACCTTCAACGCCACCCATCGCGATGCCGGCAGCGTTAGGCAGCTGGTGTCGTCCGTTGTTTCCACAAACGTCAGCATCAAAAGAGCGAGTTGCAGCTCAGCAGTTACTTTCAACAGGAACTATTAATTTCGGTAAGCCAGGCACGTATCGCTTAACTGAACATCCAGACTGGAAACCTCAAGCAACCTCAGATACTTCTGGTGACCGTCATGTGAATTCACTGAACTGGGCGCTGCCGCTGCTGTTTCGTGGTGTGCAAGTGCAAAATCAAGCGATGATCGATCGTTTTCGGCAACTCATGTTGTATTGGATTGCGGATCATCAGGACAAGCGTGGATCATGGGTTGATTCGTCTATCTATGGTGGCTTGCGCACCGAAGCCCTTGTGTGTGCGGCACAAACATTGAACGATCCAACAATTACAGCTGCTGCAATTCGTGATGCACAAACGATGGTGAAGTCCAATGCTGGGGCAAAAGAAATCGCGATCGGAACCAACAACACTGATCTCATTCGCCAAACCGGCGCACTGGCAGCTTTCTGTTGGACGTCAGATTGGCCATCGCGCGATAAAGCGTGGGCGAACTTGGTGTCAATTGCCAACGGCGTTATTCAGCCTGATGGCAGTGATGTTGAAGGCTCGCCTAGCTATGCGGTCTACATTGAACAACTTTTAACTGCTGTTCAATCGGCAGCTGCGACGTGTGGCATGCCAGCAGATCCAATTCCAGCGCTGCGAAACAAGCTGTATGACTTCGTTTCACAAGCAATTCGCCCAGACTTTTTAGTTGAATCCCTTGGTGACAGCATCAATGAATCTCTACGAGGGTCATTCGGTGCGGCCGACGGTCAGGCTGAATGGGTGCGAACTGCTGGCAAGTCTGGTACTCCACCGGCTCCGATCTATTCCGTCTATGACGGTGGCTACATGTTTGGCCGTGCAGGTTGGCAACCACAACCAGGTATGCCAGACACGTTTTACTCCTTGCGCTATAGCTCAACTCGACCGGGCACTGCGCATACGCATGACGATGGAACAGGGCTCACGTTGTATTCACGCGGCGTTGAATGGATCGGAGACCCTGGCCCATTCCGCTACGAAAACAGTGATCCGTTGCGCGCATTTCTTAAAACTCGCGCGGCTCACTCAGCACTCACCGTCGGCAAAGCAACGCGCAGTAAGTGGTCGGGAGTCAAGAAAGTTATTGCGGCCAGCGATTGGGCAACTGGCGGCAACGACACTTCTTGTGTTCAAGACAACTCTTGGAAGAGCGTAATTCTTACTCGGTGTACGCAATATGTGCGCAGCGTCGACGCGATGATTGTTACTGACTATGTCAATGCCGCCGGTGGCGGAAAAAAAGCCAAAGGTCGTTTCACTTGGCAACGTTGGCAGGTGCCACCAGGAGTCGATACCGGATATGAAGGCACCACTTTGGTCTTGTCTAAAGGCGACAAGCGCATGGACGTAGTGAAGTCCGGCACTGATGGCTGGGTTGTGGATCGCGCACAGCCGGGCGGTAAACAAGGGTGGTTCACTGGCACGTGGGGGCAAAAGTTGCCCGGCCAAGTGGTGAATCGTCAGGTGCCTATTCCAAAGCAAGGCGTTCGCCAGGCTCTTGTAACTGTCTTTGTGCCACATTCAGCGGGAGAGGCGGTACCGGTCTCGATCACTTCGGCAGGCGTCACAATTTCACGCAATGGCTTGACCATCACTACACCTGCACCCATGCCACAACTGGGCGCTCCATTACTCTGAAGTCATGATCGTTGCGGTGGGCTCAGACCATGCGGGATTCGTCTTGAAAGAACAGATTCGCGGTTGGCTCCTTGAGCACGACTACGAAGTTCTGGATCTTGGCGCTTATAGCCCTGACCGCGTTGACTACCCACATTTTGGGGCGGAAGTGGGTCGGGCAGTTGTTTCCGGCAAAGCTGAGCTCGGAATTGTTGTGT
Organism: Actinomycetes bacterium; assembly: GCA_037137855.1. GTDB lineage: Bacteria > Actinomycetota > Actinomycetes > S36-B12 > S36-B12 > UBA11398. The sequence goes on along the minus strand of JBAXJN010000019.1, from coordinate 12,274 downwards.
GTGGCAGCGGGCAGGGCGTGTGCATGGCCGCCAACAAGGTCTCTGGAGTAAGAGCAGGGGTTATCCGCGATGTCCAAGATGCAGAAATGACCAGAGGTCATAACAACGCCAATGTGGCTTGCTTTGGTGAGCGGGTAACTGAGACACAGGTTGCCCTTGCTGCGGTTCAGGCATTTTTGACTACCCCGTTTGAGGGTGGCCGCCATGAGGCTCGCGTCGATCAACTTGCTGAACTGGATGCGGGTCAGGCAATTTAGCCAGACAGGCCGTCTGCACGCGCTTCGCCTATCGCCTACCCCACAAAACAAAGGTACGATGGGGACATGTGGATTTGGATAGTTCTCGCCGCCGTTGTTGTCATTGTCGTCATTTACGTTGTTTCCGGCTATAACCGGTTGGTCAGTTCAAATGTGGCCGTTGATGAAGCCTTCGCTCAGATCGAAGTGCAGCTCAAGCGTCGTAGCGACTTGATCCCCAACTTGGTGAGCACAGTTAAGGGTTATGCCGCCCACGAAAGTGGCACCTTCGAGAAGGTGACCGCTGCTCGCGCTGCTGCGGAACACGCGAACGGTGTTGCTGAGGTAGCCGCCGCTGATGGCCAATTGACTCAGGCTCTTCGTGGCTTGCTCATGGTGGCCGAGGCTTACCCCGACCTCAAGGCCTCAGCGAACTTCCTGTCATTACAAGAAGAACTCTCGTCAACTGAAAACAAGGTCGCTTTCTCTCGTCAGTTCTACAACGACTCGGTTCGTTCGCTGAACACAGCAATCGTCACGATTCCAACAAAGTTCTTTGTTGGAATGGCAAACGTGAAGGCGCGCGAGTTCTATGAGGTGCCAGAAGCCTCAGATCGCAATGCTCCTACTGTGTCCTTCGAATAGCGATGGCGGTCTCTTTTAGAGCCCAGCAGAAAACGAACCAACGCAAAACGTGGTTCCTGCTCGGAACGATGTTCGTTGCCTTGGTGTTGATGATTTGGGCTATCGGCACAATTTTGAACTTCCAGGCTTACTTGCTCGTACCAATCGCAGTGGGTATTTCACTTGTTGGCGTGTGGACTTCGTATTGGAAGTCCGACACTTTGGTGTTGGCAATGACGCATGCAAAAGTTGTTCAGCATGAGGACGCCCCCCAGCTCTACAACATCGTTGAAGAAGTAACTATGGCGGCAGGTTTACCGATGCCCAAGGTTGCCATCGTTGATGACCCAGCACCGAATGCTTTCGCAACGGGCCGCGACCCAGAACATGCAGTAATCGCCTTCACCACAGGAATCTTGCGAGTGATGGATCGTGAACAGTTGCAAGGAATTGCGGCGCATGAGATGGCTCATGTGGGTAACCGTGACACTTTGGTGATGGCTGTTGCTGCAACCACAGCGGGACTCCTAGCGGTACTGGCTGATATGGGCGCTCGTATGGCCTTTTTTGGTGGGCGAAATAACAACAGCAACAACAACCCGATTGCACAAATAGTTTCTATCGTGATTTTGTTGCTCGCCCCTGTCGCTGCCTTGCTTATTCGCGCCTCGATCTCTCGCAAGCGCGAGTCGCTTGCTGATGCCACGGCTGTTGAGTTCACTCGTAATCCGAACGGCCTTCGTCGCGCTTTAGAGACACTGGCGGGCGACTCCACCGTTGTGCAGCAGAAGTCCACGGCTGTTGCACACGTATGGATTGAATCACCACTGGATGGCAAGTCAAAGTCCATGTTTGATACCCATCCGCCGCTCAGTGATCGCATCAATATTTTGCGCGAAATGGAAGGTCTCCCACCGACTGAGGCCGCCTAACTACGAATCCTTGGTAGGTATGAGGGGATTTCTTCTTTGGGATGCGGGCTATTGGGAAAACTCCGTAGCAGCAGGTCAGGGCACGGTGGAGTTCGAGGCTGGTAAAAAGAAGCACCAACGGCGGTAACACACACTGAGTCCGCGACAGATGAAGTGCCCGCCCGACAGTTGCATCGTTGGCCAATGGCGATTCAAGTATCGCGGATGCACCTGTGACACCCATGCTAAAATTATCGTTTACAGATTCACACATGGAGGTTGCCCGATGTCAGAGGTACGCATCTTGCCAACTGAGTGGCATGGAACATCAATGGTTGCTTCTTGGGGATTGGTATTCGGCGAACAGCACCCGAAGTTTGAGACGCACGGTCACCTAGATCCAGCGATCCACTCGGATACGAACGAGGTCCTCTTGACGATCGTGGCCCAAGAAGGTCGAGTACTCCAAGTGACCATTGGGGCTCCGGAGTCTCATCAGGACGACATCCCAGCGATCGGCCTCCTGTCCGCCGATGGCACACGGCTCGAGATCACTGGTCCTATGGGTCACTGCTCCCTCACGATCAATGGCAACTCGATGGAGGGTCATTCGCACTACAGGATGCACGGGACAGACTCAGCGACCGAAGAATACGGCGTTGCCTTCAACGAGTACACCGCCAAGAACTGACCGACTCACTCGCGCGCTGCCCTCTACCCCTGGCAATCGCCTCGCTTCAAGGCAACGTGTAGCGCATTACCGACGTCTGTGGATTCAACACCTATGCGTAGACTGCACCGGCGGCGTGCAGCACGAGTTTTCCCAAGAGATCTCCCTGTGCCCTTTGGGATGCTAGCTCAATGGTAGAGCTGCGGACTTTTAATCCGTAGGTTCGGGGTTCGAGCCCCCGGCGTCCCACCACTGCTCGTTCGTCGTGCTATTTACCGGCAAGATTGCGACGTAGCTTGCTGGCCTTTCCTTTAAATAGCGTAGATATTGTGGGTGGCGCAGTCGTGACTGTTCGATCACCGATAGCCCCAAGAATTGCGGCAACGGCTGCATCTAACGCAATGTCTTTCACGGCTGTGTCGCTGACCTCGATGGGGCCTTTCAGGTGAGCTCCAAGGAGTTCAAGATCGCCCATCACGTTAACCTCGCTGGCTTTGATCGCTGCAACATAGGTTGCTGCATGGCGAGCTGCAACATCTAGGGCCCATTGCGGTGTTTGAAGTTGTGGTTCATCAGCATCGGGAACTCGACCTTCAACCATTGCCTTGATCAAACCATCGTGCACCTCGTCGGAGTAAGGCTTCCAACCTTTGCCGCCGCCGACATGCTCGTTCACTCGTCTGATTAGTTCAGCCTCAGCAAGAGTCATAGACCGGTTCAAGTTAATTCCTTGGTTACTCGACAAAGTTTTGGGAGCGATACCAAGCAAACTTTCAAAATCACGAAAGATACTGTCCCGCTTAGAGTCGTCAACAACGACAACCGTGACCTTTTTTGGGCCAACGATCTTGGCCCAGCGTGTGACCACTTCATCGTGACGATGCCGAGTCCAGAAGACCTGAGACTTTGGCTCAAGATCAGTGCCACTCAGCACATTGGTGAGCCAATGCACGTAGCCAAACTCGTATCCCGATTTGAGAATTTGTTGCCAAGCAGATGGCAGAATTTTTCCGAAATTACGCAGCGTGATGACCACGTGAACATTGTTGATACCTATCTGATCAACGATACGCTGGGCAACATCGTCCGTTGATTCGGCAAAGAACTCACTTGAGCAAACCGTGATTCCCTCGAACTTCTTCGCCTCGTCGAGAAAATCGGACCAGAGTTCTGGATCTGGAAGTTGAGCGCCGCCGGTGCGCCAGCCCAAGGGCCGTTGCATTACTGAAGAAGCAAGATTGCGGTGGGCCTGCCCTGTTCCTGGATATGAGACACCAAGAGTGGTCAACAACCCCCGATTTCGAGCGAAGGCATCCTGGATCGCGGTAGTTCCAGTCTTGTGGACCCCGATATGCAGAAGGATCTGGCCGGGCTTGAGGCCGGCTAAGTTTTTCAAGGCTGGATCCTTCATGGATGAATTCTAGGGAAGGTCTCACGAAGACGTGACAAATCACCACTTTCCAAGCACAATAATGAGGCAGGAACTGTGCGATTGCCCCCCAGCCGTACGGGTCTTTGCATGTCCCGGGCCAGAGACGAGACTCGAATAGACCCAGCATCGCTGCGAAAGTAAGCACAGACCTCGGTGCGTAAGCCATCCGCCATCCTTGGATGTGTTTGGCCAATGCGTAAGTCTGATTCCCTAGATACGCGAGTTGAGCAACTTTCGGTAGTGCGCAATTTCACTGGTTCTGTTGATTCCCACTACACCAACGAGTCCGGTCGCATCGCGATACTCAGCGATGCAGTTACCCGCAGTATCACTTTCAATGATTGATATTTCGGTTCCCAAACTTGGAATGCCAAAGGACTGAATTTGCATGTCGTACTGATCTGACCAAAAACTTGGCACGTGGACGAAGGCTTGGCACTCATTGTCGCTTCCATTGAGAAGTCGCGCCAATGTCTTGCCTGCGTGAGTGCCCATGTCTCCTGCCACAGTCCAGTGCTCAATTCTTCGCGCCAAAGGACCAAACAAAGCGTTTGGATGCCGCGCAATGTCGCCACAGGCGACAACGCAAGCAGTTGTGCCCACAGCTCGTAGATACTGATCAGTCAGTACGCCGTTTGTGAGATCTAGGCTATTGCCAATAAGCCACTCTGTGTTGGGAAGAGAGCCGACAGCCTCCACGACAATATCTGCAGTGATTTGGGTTTCATCACTCAAACGTAACCCAGTGATGGATGTGATCCCAAGAAATTCAATGACAGACGCGTCAAGAATGAATGTCACACCTTCATTGCGATGCTTCGCTGCGATCCGTTCACCAAGCTCAACACCAATCGAGCTGGCAAGCGGGGTGACTTCGGGGGAGATCACTGTGACATCCGCGCCACGAGCAACGGCGGAAGCCGCCACTTCACAACCGATAAATCCCGAACCAATGATCACAATTTTCGCGCCAGGTTTTAAATGCGGTTCGAGCTCTTGTGCGTCAGTCAATGTTCGCAAGGTGAAGCGGCCCTGAGCGGGGCCGGGAATCGGCAACTGGCGAGAGCGAAGCCCTGAAGCGATTACCAAGCCATCAAAAGCGCGAGTGACGATTTCGGCTTCTGGTGTGGTCACGACCAGTGAATTGGCAACGAGGTCTAACGACTCAACTCGATGTCCAAGGAGCCAGGTGAACTCATCTGCGCTGCGTTTGAGAGGCATTGCTGCCTGGCCGACCACCGGAGCCTGAAGGGCTTCTTTAGAGACGGAAGGGCGATAAATCGGTGTCTCAGGCGAGATTAAGGCAATTTCTTCCTGATACCCCGACGCACGCAAAGCCTCCGCAGCCCGGACCCCAGCGATGCCAGTTCCCACGACCACCACGCCATTCATTTGGGGCACGCTACCGGCAGGGGTGGGGGATCTCGTAGATTGCATCAGATGAGCGTCATTGAGCACTACATCTTGACCCTGCGCTGCGCCGACGGCCCGGGCATCGTGCATGCCATCACAGGGTCCCTTCTAGGCGTGCAAGGCAATATTTTGGAGCAAGCCCAGTTCACCGATGAAGACTCAGGTGTGTTTAGTTTGCGTACCAAATTTGAATCCCCGCTGAAACTTGAAGAGGTGCGAACTGCGATCACCGCTCAAGTAATCCAATTCAATCCAGAGATGACCCTGCGTCGGGAAAGTGATCGCCGCCGAGCCTTGATTATGGTGTCCAAGCATGACCATTGCTTGATTGATCTGCTTTACCGTCATGAGATCGGCGAATTGCCAATTGAAATTCCGTTGATTGTTTCCAATCACCCTGACTGCGAACACATCGCGAAGCGACACGGAATTCCTTACGTTTATTTGCCAGTGACTTCTGACACGAAAGCTGATCAGGAAGCTGAGTTGCTTCGGTTGACTAAAGAGAGCAACATCGATGTTGTCATCCTTGCGCGTTACATGCAGGTGTTATCTGATGACTTATGTTCGCAACTCTCAGGACGAATCATTAACATTCACCATTCATTTCTTCCTGGCTTCAAAGGTGCGCGGCCATATCACCAAGCACATGATCGAGGAGTCAAGCTGATTGGTGCCACGGCACACTTTGTTACGGCCCAGCTCGATGAGGGCCCGATCATTGAACAAGAAGTTGAGCGCGTAACTCACGCACAGTCAGCTAATGACCTTGCTGAAATCGGCCGAGATGTTGAACGCCTAGTGCTCGCTCGCGCTGTGCGCCTTTTCGCAGAGGATCGCATCTTGCTTGCTGGACGTAAAACGGTCGTCTTTAAATAGTGTTTTGTGAGATGTTAGCCGCGTCAGATCCATCGCAGGTCAAAATTCCTACACGTACGTGACGAGCACATGCACAGCGTTGGACACATGAGGAGTCACGTCTAGGCACTATGGTTACAAGGTGAGAATTCTTGGCCGCCTGTCAATGTGTCTTGCAGCATGTGTGATGTTCTTCAACCCTGCAAGTGCGAATGCAGTTCCCACGCACGCACCAACAGTTATTGGCGGAAGTGCGGTTTCCATCGACACTTCACCTTGGCAAGTATTCATCGTGCTGCGCGGCACCTCGCAATGTTCGGGCGCGTTAGTTTCACCAACGACGGTGGTCACAGCGGCGCACTGCTTGGCGGGTTACGCGCCAAGTGATGTGCGAGTGTGGGCTGGGATCAGTAAAACTAGTGAGCGTTCAAACGCCCAGGAGCTACCTGTCGCAGCGACTATTGCGCACCCAAGTTTTGATGTGCGAACGTTTTCCAATGACATTGGCGTCATTACTCTTGCCAAGCCGGTCGACATCACGGGCAAGGTCTACCCGATCGCGTTGCCATTTGGTTTCATACCGAATACTTGGCCTGCAAATGGCACGGCCGGAACCGTCACTGGATGGGGAGTCACAGCGGCAACAAATGCGACAACATCAGATCAATTAATCCGTGCCGACGTGACAGTGCTTGCAGGACCGCTTGAGCCATGCGGGCAATATGGCCCAGATCTTGATCCAACTCAGCATGTATGTGCAGGATCGCCTATTGGTGCGGTTGATGCCTGCCAAGGCGATAGCGGTGGCCCGCTGGTTATCCGCGAATCAGTGCCCGTACTCGCTGGCTTAGTAAGCAGCGGAAACGAGTGCGCAAAGGCGGGCTATCCAGGTTTGTACACGAGAGTTACTTCGTTTCTCCCTTGGTTGCAGCAGCAAGGCAATATCGCAACAGCAATACCACCCGCTCCTATCGATCTTGTTGCCAATAATTTGGGCAGTCGAGTTGACGTCACTTGGAAGGCTCCGATGACAACCGGATCAACGTCAACAATCTGGAAAGTAACTGCTGCTCCGAGCGGTCAAACGTGCACCACAACATCGACTTTATGTGAGTTTGATCAGTTGCCGAGTGGGCAGGCAATGAGTTTTAGCATAATCGGCACAAATGCTCTTGGCGCTGGCCCACTCACAACCTTGGCGGCACCGTTTGCTGCGGTGACAAGAACACGAAAGCTGGGAAGCCAAGTCACGGTGAAAAGAATCGCTTTATGGGCTGAAGTCAGTCTGCAACCGAGAGTGAAGATCACGTCATCGACGCCAAGTGTGTGTGTAGTAAAAGCCAGCCTCGTAGTGATGAAGAGTCGTGGTTCGTGCATAGTGACATTCACCAAGGGCAAGCCATTTCAGAGCGTGACAATTGCGGTCGTTTAATGCGTCAGTCTTCGATTTGGTGGCGTTCAACGCTCACTACTCGTGGAGTTCCATCGGGTGCGAAGGCTCGGTGCACCACAATGAAGGATCCCGGTTGAAGTTTTGGATCCCAATTCGGACGTGACGGATCGTCACCTAAAGTTTTCGCGAGAGATTCTAAAATTGTTGCCATCACGGGACGATGTGAACAGATCACCAGAGATTGTTGTTGCCCCGCAAGATCACGAATTCGACTCGCTACACGTTTTGGGTTTTCTAGGAAGCGTTCTTCGCTTAAGCAAGCCTCAGGTATCACGGGAACTTGGATGGCTTTCGCAAACCGTTTCACACTCTGGGTGCAGCGCTGGGCATCTGATGAGTAGACGGCCGTGATTCCGTAGGCATCTAGCAAGGGGATCAAGCTTTTGGCTTGACTGCGACCTCTGCCACTGATTGGTCGATCGTGATCATCTTTACCGTCAAAGTCGGAACGTTTCACGGCTTGTGTGTGTCGCAAAATAATAAGCGGCTGTGTGGGAGGAAGAGTTGCTGCCTGTTCTACAAGAGTGACATCGTGCGCATAGGTGAGCAAATGACGAGCGCTTTGAACATTCACCCATCGCATCTCATCGATTTCGTCGTTGGGTTGAAATTCTTCTTCGGCATTCATATGCGCGACCCAATAATCAACGGTCTTGGGTTGGCCTAGCGCCATGTATTCCTGCGTAGGCAGACGTGCCCCGAGGACTGCTTGAATTCCGGTTTCCTCGTCGCATTCGCGAATGGCAGCGGAAATGACATGTTCTCCCGGGTCGATCTTGCCTTTGGGAAGTGACCAGTCGTTGCGATGGGGACGATGCACAGCCAGCGTTTCATAACGACCTTGCGCTCCGCGCAGCAGCACGACTCCCGCGGCACGGATGACGTCTGGGGAAGTTGGCTGACTCACGTTGAAATCAGCCCAGAGATCTGCGCAGCATGACGTGCTTTTTCCCAAAACTCCACGAACTCGAAACGTGAATCCATTTCAGCCTCCAGTTCAACTCCATGCAACAGACCTAGCGCGTATCCGGTGCGCCCATCTGTTGAATCTTGTTGGGCAAGTTCTCGCAGAAACTCTTGAGCCACAAATGCGTCCTGGTGATCACCAAGAACTTCAGTTACTGCAGCGAGGGCTTTGCCAAACTTTGCAACCTTTCCACCAAAGATGGGGGCAACGCAATCCACGGCGTAACGAGCGCGCTTGGCCTTGATCCGAGCCGCATGCCATTCATGAGCTGGCCCACCAAGTTCAAGAGCACCGCATGACTTACGAAGCACTCGCCAAGTTTTTGCCACAAGATCGGGTAGAACGTCCTCACAGGCTTGATAAGCGCCATCAAGGAGCTTAGGTGCACGTGAAGCTTCGATGAGATCTTGAACAAGGTAGGTGTGGCGATCACTACGAATGGCAGCCAAAGCGCCTTGACGAGCGACTTCGATACGCCGATCAAGTGCTTGTTTGATGGCTATTCCTGAAACGTAGCCATCCTCAATGGGAATGAGTGTGATGTGGGAAAGAAGTCGTTTTTCCAAAACTTCGCTGTCACGGATAAGGCCCATCTCATCAGCAAGCCACGCGAGTTCCTCGTTGAGCTGGACAGACCATTCACGATCGAGAAGTGGCTCGAAAGTTCGCAACACACTACGTAGTCGACGTGCACTGACGCGAACTTGATGCACCGCGTCAGGCAGATTCCTTCTGACTGCTACGTCAGCGAAAATCAAGTCACGAACGTGGCTAGCAATCGTTGCCCGAATCGCATCTGCAGCCATTCCGCTAGGGCTGGGCATTGGAAGATCGGGAACATCTGCAGGGGCAGAAGCTCGGGGGCCGAGCGCGGAGGCTGCCTTACTTACCGAACCGGGGAGAGCACCCGCTGCGAGAAGTGCGTCGCAAGCCGCAGTCATCGTGTTTCGAGCAGACTGCGAGTCGTGAGCTTGTAGCTCAACTTCTATTTCTCGAAATATCGAGACGATGGCACCTGCGTCATCAAGAACCTGCACGGTGTCATCGACAAGTTCAATCAGTGCGAGACCTTCAGCAGAATAAAAAATATGTGGGGTGCGCTGGGTGCGAAGCTCAACTACAGGAGCCAAGGCTTGATCTTGGATCAGCGGCGCGATGATGTCGACAAGTTCAGCTGGTACCTGGCCAACGAGACCAGCACTCAGTGGAGCATGAAGTTCATCGCGCACGCCTTCATGTGTGTCTGGCACCGGAAGCTTGAGATGCCAACCGGCATCTAGGCCACCTTCTCGACGGCGCATAGTGACTTGCCAACGAAATAGAGAGAGAGCCTCAGTGTCGTGATAGACAGCCACCAGATTAATCGGGGGCTGCTTTTCTACACGAGAAGACAAGCCAGATAAGTCAGGCAGGGTAAAAAGTGGGTGGACTCTGAACTTTAGTTCTACTTCACGGTGAGTAGTTGGTGCCGTCATGGAGTTCCTGCAGATCGCGTGCGAGCAATCAGAGTCTCCTGATAATCAAGAAGTAAAGATCCGTCTTCGGCTTTGAGGTGCCGAGTCCAATCACCCTTGGAGTCCAATTCCCAGGAAGAGAAGCTCGGGCTCATTGCCATATCGAAGAGATCATTCAGCCACGCTATTTGCGACGGTTCAACAAGTCGAATCAAGGTTTCGACTCGCCGATCTAGGTTGCGGTGCATCATGTCTGCCGAACCAATCCAGACCTCGGGTTCGCCCCCGTTTTCGAAGCAAAAGGCCCGAGAATGCTCAAGGAATCGACCCAAAATGCTAATAACCCGAACAGTTTCACTCAACCCTGGAACCCCAGGTCGAAGGGCACAGATTCCACGGACAAAGACTTGAATTTGCACACCAACGGCAGCAGCCCGATAAAGCGCATCAATCACAGGTTCATCAACAAGGGCATTGCACTTAATGCGAATACCTGATGGCAACCCAGCGAGATGGTTACTTATTTCGCGATCGATACGCTCAATCAGACCGGTGCGCACGGAGTGTGGGGCAACCAACAAACGTGAGTACGTGGTGTTCATCGAATAACCAGACAAAACATTGAAGAGATTCGAAATATCTTCACCAACAGCTGGAGAGCAAGTTAAGAGGCCCATATCTTCATATAGCCGAGCGGTTTTTGGATGGTAGTTACCCGTGCCAAGATGGCAGTACCGCCGAAGTTGATCGCCGTCATTGCGCACAACCATCGATGCTTTGACGTGCGTTTTTAGGCCAACAAGCCCATAGACAACATGCACGCCTGCTTGTTCGAGTTTGCGACTCCAGTCGATGTTGTTTTGTTCATCGAAGCGGGCCTTAATCTCAACAATTGCCAGAACTTGTTTACCATTTTGCGCCGCTGTGATGAGTGAATCCACGATGGGTGAATCGCCCGACGTTCGATACAGGGTCTGCTTAATAGCCAAGACATGTGGGTCATTCGCGGCTTGCTCTAAGAAGAGTTGGACGCTGGTACTAAACGAGTCATAAGGATGATGCAACAGTACGTCGCGTTCTCGCACTACCGCGAAAATATCGGGTGGGGTTGATGATTCAAATTCTGAAAGTTGACGGGAAGTGCGGCCAACAAAGCGTGGCTGTTTCAAGTCTTGGCGATCGAGATCAACAAATGCCCATAACCCGGTGAGATCAAGAGGACCAGGCAAACTAAAAACTTCATTCGCAGTGACATCGAGCTCACTGATTAAGAGCTCGAGAACATATGGGTCGATTGAGGCTTCAACTTCAAGGCGCACAGGCGGACCAAAACGACGACGCATCAGTTCGCGCTCAAGAGCGAGTAACAAATTCTCTGCATCATCTTCTTCAACTTCGACATCTTCGTTTCGGGTCACACGAAAACTGTGATGTTGCAAGATCTGCATGCCAGGGAAGAGTTCGTTGAGATGCTCTGCAATGAGGTCTTCAAGTGGCACAAATCGCTGTGCACCGAGGGGGACGAATCGCGGCAGTGACGGCGGAACTTTCACGCGAGCAAAGAGTTCATTTCCTGAAATTGGATTGCGTACTACTACAGCCAGATTCAGTGAGAGTCCGCTGATGTAAGGAAAAGGATGCGAAGGATCAACAGCAAGCGGGGTGAGTACTGGGAAAACCTGCGCATGAAAAAATGTGTCAAGCGAAGTGCGCTCTTCGTGAGTAAGTTGCTCATAACGCAGAAGTTCAATCCCGCTTGCAAGCAGTCCAGGAAGAATTTCGCCTTGAAAAACTTGCGCATGCTCACGCTGGAGGGCGTGTGCACGGTTCCAGATTGACTCAAGAACTTCGTTCGGGTTGAACCCGCTAGCTGAACGCACAGCCATCCCCGTTGCGATGCGTCGTTTAAGCCCTGCGACGCGCACCATGAAGAACTCATCGAGGTTGCTAGCGAAAATCGCCAAGAACTTCGTGCGTTCCAGAATTGGCAGATTCTCGTCTTCGGCGAGTTCTAGGACCCGCTGGTTGAAGGCAAGCCAAGACAGTTCGCGATCAAGAAATCTATCCTTGGGAAGGGAGGGTAGGTCTGTACTCACTATCACATCCTTTCACATAAAGGTGAACAGTTCTCGTCCGTTAGGTGGCCACCTCATGGCGATACATAACATCGGCGTCCCAGCGGGCAAATCCAAGGGCTTCGTAGAGCTTGATGGCTGAGGTATTGGTGGCATCCACGTAAAGCATGCATTGCGACAA
>JBAXJN010000018.1:0-18011 GCA_037137855.1 Actinomycetes bacterium | reverse complement strand
TATGGCAAATGAATGGTTTGAAACAGTTGAGATCGCACGGCAACGTGCGCAAAAGCGCATCCCAAAGTCGGTGTATAAAGCACTGATTGCAGGGTCAGAGCGTGGCAGCACTTTGGATGACAACTTGGCTGCTTATGCCGAACTGGGATTTGCGCCACACGTTGCAGGTGGATTTGCACAACGTGATCTCAGCGTTCACGTGTTGGGGCAAAATCTTTCAATGCCTGTGATGATCTCGCCAACAGGTGTTCAGGCCGTGCATCCCGATGGTGAAGTAGCCGTTGCACGCGCAGCAGCAGCGCGAGGTACCGCGGTGGGACTGTCATCTTTTGGCAGCAAGCCAATTGAAGAGGTCACCGCAGTAAATTCCCAAGTCTTCTTCCAGATTTATTGGTCAGGATCGCGCGAAGTAATCCAGCAGAGACTGCATCGAGCCAAAGAAGCAGGTGCTGCCGGCATCATCTTGACCTTGGATTGGTCATTTGCTTATGGACGTGACTGGGGCAGCCCGCAGATTCCTGATCGCATTGATCTCAAAACAATGATCAAGAACTTCCCAGAGGCTGTCACGAGCCCGCGTTGGGTGTGGAACTACGCCAAGACATTGCGGCCACCAGCCCTATCCGTACCAAACATGGTGGGCAAGGGAGAAAAGGCTCCGACATTTTTTGAGGCGTATGGCGAATGGATGCAGACACCTCCACCAAGCTGGGAAGACGTGGCTTGGCTACGCGCACAATGGGATGGCCCGTTCATGCTCAAGGGCATCATGCGCCTTGATGATGCTCGTCGCGCAGTAGATGCTGGAGTCAGCGCAATCTCGATTTCCAACCATGGTGGTAACAACATTGATGGCACTCCGGCGAGTATTCGCGCACTGCCGGTGATTGCAGATGCAGTTGGTGATCAGGTTGAACTGTTGCTCGATGGTGGCATTCGGCGTGGCAGCGATGCAGTCAAGGCTGTTGCTCTTGGCGCGAAGGCTGTCATGTTAGGTCGCGCGTATCTCTGGGGCTTAGCAGCCAATGGTCAAGCTGGTGTCGAAAACGTGCTGGACGTTATGCGCAACGGATTCGATTCGACACTGCTGGGCCTTGGAAAACAATCGGCCTCCTCCCTAGATCGAAGCGACGTCTTGATTCCTGAAGGATTTATGCGCGTCTTGGGCGATAAGTAAAGAATTTTTCAGCGTCGTGTAGAGAGGGGATTTCGTGTGACACAGTTCGCACCTTCTCGGGGGTTACGCCATACTATTGTGGAACTATACTTGGGATCACTTCGTATATTTCGAAACCTGAAAGGGCCATTCCGTGAGTAGTTCTCTGGACACACCATCGGCCGCACCAATTGCCACGAAAGCTAAAATCGGGGTGCGAACTCTTCGAACTGACCGCTGGTGGTTAATGCCCGCAGTCATCGTCACGGTACTGCTGAGCTTCATCGCGTATTCAACTTGGCGCGCTTTTGAAAATGCCTACTACTTCAGTGAGCCGTTGATCTCACCGTTTTACTCGCCATGCTTGGCCACAAGTTGTGTCGAAGGATCGAGCCAGTGGATGCCAATTGGTTCCTGGTGGACACTTTCGCCAGCGCTGCTCATTTTGGTCTTCCCACTTGGTTTCCGCCTAACGTGCTACTACTACCGCAAGGCATATCACCGTTCGTTCTGGATGTCACCGCCGGCATGTGCAGTATCTGAACCACACGCAAAGTACACAGGTGAGTCCCGTTTCCCATTGGTTCTGAATAACAGCCACCGCTTCTTCTTCTACGCCGGCTTGGTCTTCAACGTGCTCTTGACCTACGACGCGATCATTGCCTTCCGTAATGCGGAGGGTGCGTGGGGTCATATGAGTGTCGGCACCGTTGTGTTGCTTCTCAATGCGACGTTCCTGTGGCTTTACTCGATGTCGTGCCATTCATGTCGTCACACGATTGGCGGCCGATTGAAGCATTTCTCTAAACACCCAGTGCGCTATAAGGCTTGGACCTTTGTCACAAGGCTCAACCCTCTTCACCCTCGCTTCGCCATGATTTCTCTCTTTGGCGTGGCACTCGCAGACTTCTACGTCCGTCAAGTCGCTTCAGGCGCTATCACCAACTTCTACTTCTTCTAAGTCAACGAAGGAATCTGACTCATGGAACAGATTGAGCGTTACAAATTCGACGTCGTTGTTATTGGTGCCGGTGGAGCGGGTTTGCGCGCTGCAATTGAAGCGCGAGAAAAGGGTAAGACTGTTGCAGTGTTGAGCAAGTCACTTTTTGGCAAAGCTCACACTGTTATGGCCGAAGGCGGTATTGCCGCATCAATGGGAAATGTCAACGATAAAGACAACTGGATGGTGCATTTCAGTGACACCATGCGTGGCGGCAAGTTCCTCAACCAGTACCGCATGGCTGAATTGCATGCAAAAGAAGCACCAGACCGCGTCTGGGAACTTGAATCTTGGGGTGCGCTGTTCGACCGCACCAAAGATGGCAAGATCAGCCAGCGCAACTTCGGCGGCCATGAATACCCACGGCTCGCTCACGTAGGTGACCGCACTGGTCTTGAAATGATTCGCACGCTTCAGCAGCGCATCGTTGCTTTGCAGCAAATCGATAAGAAGGAGTCAGGCAGCTACGAAGATGCGCTCAAGGTCTTCGCTGAGTGCTCTGTGACCAAGATTTTCATGACTAATGAGGGCGAAAACAGTCGGGTCGCTGGCGTGTTGGCGTATTGGCGTCCCAGTGGTCAGTTCGTGCTCTTTGAGTCTTCGGCAGTCATCCTTGCCACTGGTGGAATCGGCAAATCTTACAAGGTCACTTCAAACTCATGGGAATACACCGGAGACGGGCATGCCATGGCTCTTGAATGTGGCGGCAACTTGATGAATATGGAGTTCCTGCAGTTCCACCCAACAGGCATGGTCTGGCCACTGTCAGTTAAAGGCATTCTGGTGACCGAATCAGTTCGCGGTGACGGCGGCGTTCTTACGAACTCTGAAGGTCGACGCTTTATGTTCGACTACATCCCAGAAGTCTTCAAGAGCAAGTACGCAACGACTGAAGAAGAAGCTGATCGTTGGTATACGGATCCGGACAACAACCTTCGCCCGCCAGAGTTGTTGCCACGTGACGAAGTTGCCCGTGCCATTAACACTGAGGTCAAGGCGGGCCGTGGATCGCCACATGGAGGTGTTTTTCTTGACGTTTCCAAGCGCCTGCCGGCAGACGTGATCAAGGCCAAGTTGCCTTCGATGTGGCATCAGTTCAAGGAACTTGCTGACGTTGACATCACACAGGAGTCGATGGAAGTTGGACCAACCTGCCACTACGTCATGGGTGGTATTGAAGTAGACGCAGACACTCAGGCAGCAATCGGAGCCCGTGGCTTATTTGCAGCAGGCGAGGTGGGTGGCGGCCTGCACGGTTCAAACCGCCTTGGCGGTAACTCACTTTCAGATTTGTTGGTCTTTGGACGTCGGGCAGGTTTGTATGCAGCTGAGTTCGTAGACACGGTTCAAGCACCTACGGTGAGTGACGCTGATCTGCAAGAAGCGATCGACTGGGCACTGGCTCCATTCACAAATGAGAACGGCGAAAGTCCCTACGGCATTCAAGCCGATCTGCAAGACATGATGAACTCCTTGGTTGGCATTATTCGCACCAAAACAGAGATCGTTGAAGCTCTGGCAAAAATTGAAGAATTCAAAGTGCGCATGGCCAACATGAAGGTCATGGGCGGGCGCGGTTACAACCCAGGTTGGCACCTTGCACTGGATCTACCAAAGCAATTGTTGGTTTCTCAGTGCGTGGCGCTTTCTGCACTTACTCGCGAGGAATCACGCGGTGGACACACTCGTGAAGACTTCCCAGGCATGGATGTCGAATGGCGTAAGTTCAACCTGATCTTGCGTGCTGAAGGTCAAAACCTTGAGATCTTCAAGCAACCATTGCCAATGATGACCCCGGAATTAGCCGCACTTTTCGATGAAGGTGAACTTTCTAAGTACATGACCGAAGAAGAACTCAACTCACTAGTGCAAAGGACATCCTGATATGGGTTACTCAGCAAACTTTCGCATTTGGCGAGGCGATGCCGGTGAAGGCCAGCTAGTCGACTACACCGTTGCCGTGAATGATGGTGAAGTAGTTCTCGATGTGCTTCATCGCGTTCAAGCAGAGCAGGCAAACGATCTTGCAATCCGCTGGAACTGCAAGGCCGGAAAGTGCGGTTCTTGTAGCGCAGAAGTCAATGGGATGCCACGGCTCATGTGCATGACTCGGATGAATACCTTCGAAGAGGAAGAGACCATCACGGTCACTCCAATTCGTGCGTTTCCCGTTATTCGTGACCTCGTCACCGATGTTTCGTTCAACTACGAGAAGGCTCGCGAGGTTCCTTCGTTCTCGCCACCGAAGAATCTCAAGCCAGGCGACTACCGCATGGAGCAGATTGACGTTGAACGTAGCCAAGAGTTCCGTAAATGCATCGAGTGCTTCTTGTGCACGAACACCTGCCACGTGGTTCGCGACCACGACGAGAACAAGCAGGTCTTTGCCGGCCCACGCGTCTTGATGCGTGCAGCAGAACTCGATATGCATCCACTTGACACCTTGGATCGAAAGCAACTTGCCAAGGACGATCTTGGTCTTGGTTACTGCAACATCACTAAATGTTGCTCTGAGGTCTGCCCAGAGCACATCAAGATCACTGACAATGCGTTGATTCCACTGAAAGAGCGGGTTGCCGATCAGAAATACGATCCACTTCGCTGGCTTGGTAGCAAGATCCGGGTTCGTAGCCACGACGAGTAACCTTGAGTTAATGATTACGTTTACATCTCAGGTGGCCCCAAGGGGCCACCTGAGTCATGAGTAGGGTTTGAATTGTGACTGCGTCCTCTAACGGCCTCGTGCTGGCCGGCGAATTTGAAGAACCAACCCGTGCGGCCTGGCGTATTGAGGTCGATAAGGCAATCAAGGGGGGTGACTTCGAAAAGATCTTGGTGAGCACCACCCTCGATGGAATTCGCATTGAGCCGCTCTATACAGCGCAAGACATCGCTGTTGAGCACGACGAGTCAGGTTTCCCTGGCTTGGCACCACTCACGCGTGGCGGCACGATGGCTCCTCGAGTTGATGGAGCTTGGGATATTCGCGCCTGCGTGACGCATCCAGTCATCGCCACGGCCAATACGGATGCCCTTACTGAACTTCGCAATGGTGCATCCAGCCTGGAGCTTCATCTGGATTTATCGGGAGACGGCATCGGCGTAAGTATTCGATCAGCTGATGATCTCGCACGAGTGCTTGACGCCGTACTTCTTGACATTGCGCCAATCTCATTGCGCTCAGGGGCATACGCGGCAGTAACTGCGCAGTGGTTGACAAAGATTTTTGCCAAGGTCGGAGTTCAAGGTGCCCAACCTGCTGGCACGTTTGGGATTGATCCCATTGGAACGCTTGCAGCACAAGGTGTTTTGCCACAAGGGCTAGATGCAGCTATCGCAGAAGGTGTAGCGATCGCGGTACATTCAACAACTCCAAGAGTGCGCACCTTCCGCGCTTCGGCCGTAGCAGCTGCAGATGCGGGTGCTAGCGAAGGACAAGAACTCGCATTTGCGCTGGCTTCAGCGACAACCTACTTGCGAGCGCTCGTGGCAGGTGGGCTTGATGTGGCAACAGCAGCTAGCCAAATTGTTCTGGAACTTTCAGCCGATGTTGATGTGTTTTCAACAATTGCAAAAACTCGAGCACTTCGTCATTGCTGGTCAGAAATCTTGCAGGCAAGCGGGCTCACTGTGGATGCCCAATACCCAGGCTTAGTGCAGGTTTGCGCCCATGCAGGTGGTCGTTGGCTCACTGTTGTTGACCCTTGGGTGAACTTGCTTCGCGGAACTTCGGCAACTCTTGGTGCCGTTGTTGGCGGCGCTGATGTCATGACCGTTGCAGCTTTCGATGGTGCAATTGGCTTGCCAAGTGATCTTGGACGCAGGCTTGCTCGCAACACTCAGCTCTTATTGCAAGGCGAATCAGGCATCGGACGAGTGCTCGATCCCGCCGGTGGCAGTTACTACGTTGAAACATTGACAGATGCTTTCGCGGCCGTGGGCTGGAAGGGTTTCCAAAGCATCGAAGCAGCCGGCGGCATCGGTGCAGTTTTGGCAGCAGGAACCTTCAAAGCTCAGGTTGAAGAAGTTGCTGCCAAGCGCGACAAACTGATTGCCAATCGCAAGGCGCCATTGACAGGCGTCAGCGAATTCCCATTGGTTGGCGAGCGTCGACCTGAAACTGCCCAAGAGCCGGCGCCAGATATGCGCCCGGCAGTTGAGATTCTTGGAACCCCAACGGTGGTCCCGGCACTCAAGGCTCGTCGCCTGGCTGAACCCTATGAAGCCTTACGCGCTGCAGCAGAAGCCGCAGCGATCACACCAACAATCTTCTTGGCAAACATCGGTACTGGGCCGTCTTACGTTACCCGCGCCACCTTCTCTAGCAACTTATTTGGCACCGGAGGTGTTGATTCGGTTGGCGACGGTGGATACGCAGACGCAGACGCAGCTGCCACCGCATTTACGTCATCGGGTGCCCAAGCCGCGGTGATTTGCGGAACTGATGCGGCCTACTTAGAGCAGGCCGTTGCCTATGCGAAAAGCTTGAAATCAGCCGGTGCAAAGTTTGTGTACCTTGCCGGCCGTCCAGGAGATGCCAAAGCTGAATACGAAGCAGCGGGCATCGACGACTTCGCCTATATGGGCGTTGATGTACTTGCCACCATGCAACGACTACACACCACGTTGGGAGTCTGAGATGACTACGGTTCCTGATTTCACCGGAATTGAGCTCGGCCCACGAGTTGCACATAACGATCGCGAAGCTTGGGTTGATGCCGTTAAGAAGCTGACAGGTTCAGAGCCTGACAAGTTGGTGTGGGAAACCCCAGAAGGCATTGATGTGCAGCCGGTATATAGTGCCGCAGATCTCGAAGGTCTAGACCACTTGCGAACCTTGCCGGGTCTTGCGCCATTCCTGCGCGGTCCATACCCAACGATGTATGTGAATCAGCCGTGGACCTTGCGTCAGTACGCAGGTTTCTCGACAGCATCTGACTCGAATGCTTTTTATCGTCGTAACCTGTCACAGGGTCAAAAAGCTCTTTCAGTTGCTTTTGACCTGGCTACCCATCGTGGTTATGACTCGGATCATCCTCGGGTAGCCGGAGATGTCGGCATGGCTGGCGTTGCGATTGACTCTATCCTTGATATGCGCCAGTTGTTTGACGGTATTCCGTTGGATGAGATGAGCGTCTCGATGACCATGAATGGCGCCGTGCTGCCAATTCTTGCGTTGTACATCGTGGCCGCAGAAGAGCAGGGTGTTTCAACCGAAAAGCTTCAGGGCACGATCCAAAATGACATTCTTAAAGAATTCATGGTTCGCAACACCTACATCTATCCACCGACGCCTTCGATGCGCATCATCTCTGACATCTTTGCTTACACATCCGAGAAGATGCCAAAGTTCAATTCAATCTCTATTTCTGGCTACCACATGCAAGAAGCTGGTGCCACGGCTGATCTTGAATTGGCTTACACGTTGGCTGACGGAGTTGAATATATTCGCGCGGGAATCGCAGCAGGTTTGCCGGTCGATGCTTTTGCATCACGCTTGTCCTTCTTCTGGGGCATCGGCATGAATTTCTACATGGAAATCGCCAAGCTGCGTGCTGCCCGTCTGATTTGGGCGAAGTTGGTAAAGGGCTTTGATGCTCAAAATCCCAAGGCACTTGCGTTACGCACTCATTCACAGACTTCGGGTTGGTCGTTAACGGCTCAAGACGTCTACAACAACGTCATGCGCACGTGTGTTGAAGCAATGGCATCAACGCAAGGACACACTCAGTCGTTGCATACAAATGCGCTCGATGAGGCTCTGGCGCTTCCTACCGATTTCTCTGCTCGCATTGCTCGTAACACGCAGTTGTTCTTGCAGCAGGAATCAGCAACCACTCGCGTGGTTGACCCATGGGGTGGTAGTTACTACGTTGAAAAACTCACCCGTGAACTCGCCGAAAAAGCGTGGGCGCATATTCAAGAAATTGAAGAACTCGGCGGCATGACCAAGGCGATTGAGGCTGGTATTCCTAAGCTGCGTATTGAAGAAGCAGCGGCGCGTACCCAGGCTCGCATAGATACCGGGCGCCAAGCCGTTATTGGTGTGAATTTATTCCAACCAGAGCATCTTGAAGAAATTGATGTACTCAAGATTGATAACAAGGCAGTGCGTGAAGATCAGCTAGCTAAATTGGCAACATTGCGAGCTGAGCGCACCCAGAGCGACGTTGATTCGGCCTTGCAGGCTATTGAAGATTCAGCACGCACGGGATCTGGCAACCTGCTCGAACTCGCTGTAAACGCGGCTCGCGCGCGGGCTACCGTTGGCGAGATTAGCCAGGCGATGGAAAATGTGTGGGGACGACATAAGGCTGAGATCAGAACGATCTCTGGGGTGTACCGTCAGGAAATGGGCGAAAGCGATGAGACCGTGCAGCGGGTGCGCTCGCTGGTCGACAAGTTTGAAATAGTTGAAGGCCGGCGTCCACGTTTGCTCGTGGCCAAGATGGGTCAAGACGGACACGATCGCGGGCAAAAAGTCATTGCCTCGAGTTTCGCTGACCTTGGGTTCGTTGTAGACATTGGCCCGATGTTCCAGACTCCAGAAGAAGTTGCCCGACAAGCAGTTGAAGCAGACGTTGACATTGTTGGTGCTTCCTCGCTTGCTGCCGGCCACCTCACGCTTGTGCCACAGCTGAAGTCTGCTCTTGCTGAACTTGGTCGTCCAGACATCATGGTTGTTGTTGGTGGAGTCATTCCGCCACAGGATTTTGATGAGCTTTTTGCTGCTGGCGCTGCCGCAATCTTCCCTCCGGGCACAGTGATTTCTACGGCTGCTGAGAAGTTGTTGAAAACTCTGTTGGATATGCTTGCATGAAACAAACCCTGCCTCCATCTGCTGAACTAGCTGAGCTTGTTCGCAGTGGAGATCGGATGTGGTTGGCTCGCGCAATTACGCTCATTGAAAGCAGCAAACGCGAACACCGCGCATTAGCGGCGCAGTTATTGACGGCACTTATGCCGTTTACCGGAAATGCTGATCGCATCGGGCTTACTGGCGTGCCAGGCGTTGGTAAGTCGACTTTCATTGATCAGTTTGGATCTAATCTGACATCTGATGGTCATCGAGTTGCAGTGTTAGCCATTGATCCAAGCTCTTCGCGCACTGGTGGTGCGATTTTGGGCGATAAAACGCGAATGCAGCGCCTCGCGGTCGATGAGTTGGCCTTCATTCGGCCATCACCTGCGGGCGGTTCCCTTGGGGGTGTCACGCGAAGCACCCGGGAAACTATGTTGCTGTGTGAAGCAGCAGGTTACGACATCATCATTGTGGAGACGGTTGGTGTTGGGCAAAGCGAAACAGCCGTGCACGAGATGGTTGATATCTTCGTGGTGTTGATGTTGGCAGGTGCAGGCGATGAATTGCAGGGCATCAAAAAGGGTGTCCTTGAACTCGCTGACCTGATCGCAGTGAATAAAGCTGATGGGGACAACGTAAAGAAAGCGAATCTGGCGGCGTCAGACTACCGACGAGCTATTCGGCTCATGACTCCCGAATCCAAGAATTGGACGCCACCCGTGCTGACGTGTTCAGCAGCGCTAAACACGGGGCTCGATGAGATCTTGGCTGAAATTCTTCGGCATCGAGAGATCAAGATGGTCAGTGGCGAGCGCGAAGAACGGCGCCAACAGCAGCAGATTCGATGGATGTGGTCGATGATTTCTGATCGCTTACTCGATCAATTCAAAGACTCACCGGCAGTCCAAGCGCGGTTGCAAGCAGTGAGTGCTGCAGTAAAGAACGGGGAACTCCCGGCAGCCGTTGCTGCAGAGAGTCTGCTCGAGACCTTTCACGAAGAGGTCTAGCCCTACCGCTAGACCATTAACCATAGTTACCTGGAAGCATCATGAGTACCTATCACGCTGACAAGACCCATCCCATCGCTGGGTAAATCACTGCAGTGGTCCTTGGTGTTGGCGTTTACTACCTTGCAGGCGCACTAAACGACATGACGACGGCCTATTTCGTGGCGCCCATTGCGATCGGATGGGCGCTTGTGTCGTTGGCTATCTTTGGCAAGCTTGACGAGTCAGAAGAAACTCAGAGTCAGCACTAGTGTCTTAGCTCACGGCAA
Organism: Actinomycetes bacterium; assembly: GCA_037137855.1. GTDB lineage: Bacteria > Actinomycetota > Actinomycetes > S36-B12 > S36-B12 > UBA11398. Next base: position 7,777 of record JBAXJN010000018.1, on the reverse strand, counting down.
AAAAGCAAAAAGACTCTACTCAGAATGCACGTGGAGTCGCCGTGCTGCTTCAGCAATGGATCCAGACAAACTGGGATAAACAGTGAAGGCACTAGCCAACTCATCAACGGTCATGCGTTGGGCCAAGGCCACGGTTAATACATGAATGAGCTCGCTGGCATTGATACCGACCACAACAGCGCCAGCGATCAGGCGCGATCCACGCCGGCAGAATATTTTGACAAAACCGTCATGTTGATCTTGCATTTTGGCACGTGCATTGGTTGCAAAGGGAAGCATGATCACGTCGCCTCGAAAGGTCTCTTCATCAAGATCCTGCTGGGTCAGTCCGACCGTCGCAATTTCAGGTGAAGTGAAGACGTTGCTTGATACAAGATGCAGATCAAGTGGGTTCACCGCATCACCAAGTGCGTGCCACATGGCGATGCGCCCTTGCATCGCAGCAACGGAGGCGAGCTTGAAGACTCCGGTACAGTCGCCCGCGGCGTAGACGCCTTGGGTGCTGGTGCGAGAGACCCGATCGACCTTAATGAATCCGTTTTTGTCGAGATCCACGCCGGCATCTTTGAGCCCCAAATGTTCAGTGTTGGGGATAGATCCAACGGCCATCAGCACGTGCGAGCCAAAGATCTGGCGACCGTCAGCTAACTTCACCACCACGCCATCTTCGGTTCGCCGAGCGGACAAAGCTCGGGCTTGTGAAATCACTTCAAGGCCCCTGCGGGCGTAGACCTCTTCTAGGACTGCGGCTGCATCTGGATCTTCGCCAGGAAGCACCCGATCACGGGAAGAAATCAGCACAACCTGGCTACCTAGACCGTGATAGGCGCTGGCAAATTCAGCACCAGTGACCCCAGATCCCACAACGATCAGGCGCGCAGGAAGCACTTTGAGGTCGTAGAGCTGCTCCCAGTTCACGATCCGATCGCCGTCGGGCATGGCATCGGCTAGTTGGCGAGGGCGAGCACCGGTGGCAATCAACACCGCGTCGGCCCGGTAGGTCATCTCATCGCCCGCGGGGGTGGTGGCCAGCACAAGAGTCGAGCCACTCAGGCGGCCGTGCCCGTGCACAATTTGAACCCCCTCGCGCAGAAGCCGCTCGTGAATATCTTCACTCTGCGCGGTGGCTAGCGCCTTGACTCGGGTATTGACCACATCAAGATTGACATTCAGCAAGTGGCTTGCCGCAGGTTGGCCATCAATCATGACCCCTAGGCCACCAGATTCAGCAGCAGTGTGCATGGCATTGGCAGTGGCGATGAGCGTTTTGCTGGGAACACAGTCAGTGAGCACGGCTGAGCCACCCAAGCCGTTGCTATCGATCAGCGTGATGTCAGCACCTAATTGGCGCCCAACTAGGGCAGCCTCATAACCACCAGGCCCACCACCGATGATCACTACTGCTGTCACGAAGTTATCCTCTAGTAAAGGGAATGAAGCAGATTATTCGGACTTAATTTCTAGCAACACTGTGCCGTTCGGAACTGTCGCGCCAGCCTCTGCGGTGACGTTACGAATGAAGCCGGCCTTGTGGGCATTGAGTGGCTGTTCCATTTTCATTGCTTCAAGAACTACGAGAAGATCGCCGATCTTGACCTCTTGGCCTTCTGTGACTTCGACCTTCACAACGGTGCCCTGCATTGGTGCAACAAGTGCGTCGCCATCGGCCACAGCCTTGGCCTTGTTCTTGCTGAGTTTGCGCGGTCCGGCGCCTGACTTGCGGCTACCTGATCCAAAGCCTTCGCCAGGCAGTGACACTTCGAGGCGCTTGCCGTTAACTTCAACAACCAGGCTCTGTCGGGCATCATCTACAGCCATGCCGCCACTGACACCTGAATACGGTGGGATCTTGTTGTCAAAGTCTTCATCGATCCAACGGGTGTGCACAGTAAACGGCACTGTCGGATCAGTGGGAGCGAAGTGAGTGTCGTGAACAACTGCTTTGTGGAAGGTCAACGCGGTTGCAATGCCTTCGATTTGAAACTCATCAAGAGCGCGACGTGCACGGGCCAGAGCCTGTGTGCGGTCTTTGCCGGTGATGATGAGCTTTCCGATGAGTGAATCGAAGTTGCCACCGATAACGTCACCTAGGAGAGCTCCAGTGTCTAAACGCACGCCTGGGCCTGATGGCGGACGCCACACGATGAGCTCGCCAGGGCCGGGCAAGAACCCTCGACCTGGGTCTTCACCGTTGATACGGAACTCGATTGAGTGGCCGCGCAGTTTTGGGTCTGGATAATCGATAATGCCGCCGTCAGCAATGCGGAACTGCTCAAGCACAAGGTCGATCCCGGAAACTTCTTCAGAAACAGGGTGTTCCACCTGAAGGCGGGTGTTGACCTCAAGGAAGGAAATAGTGCCGTCTTGGCCGATGAGGAATTCGCAGGTGCCAGCGTTAACGTAGCCAGCCTCTTTAAGGATCGCCTTGGATGCCGAATAAATGCGGTCAACCTGCGCCTCGGTGAGGAAAGGCGCGGGAGCTTCTTCAACAAGCTTTTGGTGGCGACGCTGAAGTGAACAATCTCGAGTAGAGATGACCACGACGTTGCCATGTTGATCGGCAAGGCATTGGGTCTCAACGTGACGAGGCTTATCTAAGTAGCGTTCTACGAAACACTCACCGCGGCCAAAGGCTGCAGTTGCTTCACGAACAGCTGATTCAAAAAGTTCAGGAATTTCATTGAGTTTGTACGCGACCTTCAGTCCGCGACCACCACCACCAAAGGCTGCCTTGATAGCAACAGGGAGTCCGAATTCTTTAGCAAAGGCGACAATCTCGTTGGCGTTCTTGACCGGGTCAGCTGTACCAGGAACCTGTGGCGCGCCTGCTTTTTGGGCGATATGGCGGGCCGAAACTTTGTCGCCGAGTTTGCGGATTGCGTCAGGGGGCGGACCGATCCAGGTCAAGCCGGCATCGATGACGGCCTGGGCGAAGTCTGCATTTTCTGACAAGAAGCCATAGCCAGGGTGAATGGCATCGGCGCCGGACTCTGCAGCCGCGTGAAGAATCTTGTCGAAGACGAGGTAGGACTCAGCCGCTGTTTGGCCGCCTAGGTTGTAGGCCTCATCGGCCATACGCACGTGCATAGCATCGCGATCAGGCTCGGCGTAAACCGCCACAGACTGGTATCCAGCGTCGCGGCAGGCACGAATAACGCGGACAGCAATTTCACCACGGTTAGCTATCAGGACTTTGCGCACTTCGTTGGCCTCTTCCTTACGCTTGTATACAGGGCAAACTGTACCGATTCGAAGGGACTGCCCGCTCACCGGTTAAGGGTGGACTAGATCACGGACGAGCTGTCTTGGGGTGACTGGACCCATAGGTCGGTCCAGGTCACTCCAAAGCGAATAAGTAGGAGGCGCAGCAGGGGGAGTGAAAGTCCAACCACATTGGACGGATCTCCAATGATTCGCTCGATGAATGGGCCACCGAGCGAATCCAAGGTGAAGCCCCCAGCAACCTGCAGGGGCTCACCGGTAGCAATATAGGCATCGATTTCCTGTTCGCTCGGGCTGGCATGGAAGACCTCGCTGCTAGCAACCTCACCAAGTTCAAGTCCAGAACCTGGGGCAATGAGCCAGTGGCCAGTGCGTAGAAAAGCGCTTCGTCCCGACATTTGCTGCCAACGGGCTTTGGCAGCCTGTGCGGTCCCTGGTTTTCCGTGGGCAACGCCGTCAACATCAAGGATTGAATCGCAGCCAAGGATGATCACATCGTTCGCCGCGGTGAAATGTTGAGCGACCTCGCGAGCTTTTGCTTTGGCCAGTTCTAGGCACAAGTCAATTGGCGCGATTGGAGCCAGTGATGCCGTGAGTGCGTCCTCATCAACGTGGCTGACAACAATCTGGGCAATGACTCCGGCGTTGGTAAGCAGCATTTGTCGGGCAGGGGAAGCTGAAGCAAGAACCAGGGAAGTCATCGGTACTCGTTACTTAAGGAAGCACAGAAGCACGCCAAGCCGTGGCGCTTGGTCGAGGGGAGTGGAGCAAGTCGCGGCTCCGGTCGCTCCAGGCTTGAAGGCCCTTTGCTTCTTCAGGTTCAGGAGCCACATTTGCAACGATCGCCAGAATAACTGCGAGTTCCTCATCACTGGGATTACCGGTGATGACTCGCAGCACTGGGCGTTTGTCCTGCGTTGGTTCTGTCATTACAACGGGATATTTCCGTGCTTACGCGCGATTCGGGTAACGCGCTTATTTCGCAAGTTACGAAGAGCCCGAATGATCACGACACGAGTGTCATGCGGCTGAATAACTCGATCAACGTATCCGCGTTCTGCGGCTCGGTAAGGATTCGCAAGGGTTTCCTTGTATTCCTCGATGAGTTCAGCACGCTTTGACACTGGATCGGCTGCGTCGGCTAGTTCCTTGCGGTACAAGATGTTTGCGGCACCTTCGGCGCCCATCACTGCGATCTCTGCCGTCGGCCAAGCAAGGTTGAGGTCTGAGCCAAGATGCTTGCTCGACATCACGATGTAAGCACCGCCGTAGGCCTTGCGAGTGATCACATTGATCATCGGAACAGTTGCTTCTGCGTAGGCGTAAATCAACTTCGCGCCTCGGCGAATGATGCCTTCCCATTCTTGGTCAGTGCCAGGCAAGAAACCTGGGGTGTCGGTGAGGCTGATGATGGGAATGTTGAAGGCATCGCAGGTGCGAATGAATCGAGCGGCCTTTTCAGAAGCCGCAATATCCAAGGTTCCGGCGAATTGCATTGGCTGATTGGCAACAATGCCAACACTGTGGCCTTCGACTCGACCAAAGCCAACAACAATGTTTGGTGCAAAAAGGGCATGAATCTCAAGGAATTCGCCATCATCAAGGATGTGGCTAATCACTCGTTGCATGTCATAGGGCTGGTTTGGTGAATCGGGAATCAGCGCATCGAGCTCGTAGTCATCTTCATTGAGTTCAAGGCTAACTTCAGTGTCAAAGATCGGCGCATCTTCCAAGTTGTTACTTGGAAGATAACTGAGCAACGAGCGTAGGTAGTCAATCGCTTCTTCTTCATTAGGTGCCATGTGATGGGCCACACCTGATTTAGTGTTGTGAGTCTGTGCACCACCAAGTGCTTCCATCGCAACGTCTTCGCCGGTGACAGTCTTGATCACGTCTGGTCCGGTGATGAACATGTACGAAGTCTTTTCAACCATGATCGTGAAGTCAGTGATGGCCGGCGAATACACGGCGCCACCCGCGCTTGGCCCCATGATCATGGAAATCTGCGGAATGACTCCTGATGCGGCGACGTTGCGCTTAAAGATCTCACCGTACAGAGCAAGGGATGCGACACCTTCTTGAATACGCGCGCCTCCAGAGTCGTTCATACCGATAACCGGGCAACCGGTTTTCAGAGCAAGATCCATGACCTTGACAATTTTTTCACCAACGAGCGCACCAAGGGAGCCACCGAAAGTGCTGAAGTCTTGGGCGAAAACGCAGACCGGCCGACCATCAACTGTTCCGTAGCCAGTGATGACAGCATCACCAAGCGGGCGGCTCTTTTCTTGGCCAAAGTCTGTGGACTGATGGCGTGTCAAAGCGTCAACCTGCTGAAAGGAGTGTTCGTCCAGAAGCATCTCGATGCGCTCCATGGCAGAGAGCTTCCCGCGGGCGTGCTGCTTAGTGATGGCCTCCTGCTGACGGCTCGTGGACTCAGCCTCATAGCCGGCCAGAACTGCACCTCGACCTGCGGTGGTGTTGCGGTCAGGTGTGGACGTATCTTTCGCTGCGGCGCTCATTTGCCCTCCTTGCGCGATACTTTAGTGGCGTGAGTGATCCCCATGTGCGCCTAGCCCTGAACCTCACAACTCTTGAGTCCTCTTTGGTGGCCGCCGGCTGGCATGGACCTGTGCCCATAATCTTGGAAACCACCGAGTCCACCAACAGCGATGTGGCTCGATTAGCAGCTGCCGGGGCAGTTGAAGGCTCCTGCATCGTGGCTGAACATCAGTCTGCTGGGCGGGGTCGCCAAGCCAGGTCCTGGGTGAGTCCACCGAGTGCTGGACTTTGGATGTCAGTGCTGGTGCGCCCCGTGGACATGCCCCGGGAAACTTGGACGTGGCTGCCCCTCATTGCCGGGCTTAGTGCCTGTGATGCGGTGCGAGAAACCGCAGGGGTCAAGGCCAGCGTCAAATGGCCAAATGATCTCGTTGTCGTTGAAGGGTCAGGGGCTCCACGAAAGTTGGCCGGGATTTTGAGTGAAGCAATCGATGACGACACTGTGGTGCTGGGCATCGGCATCAACGTTTCACTGACCAGGGATGAACTGCCAATCCCCACCGCAACCTCTTTGCTTTTAGAGGGTGGGTCGGTGAATCGGGAGGAACTGCTTGCTTCGGTGCTCGCCCACCTTGCTCTTCGATTGAACCAGTGGCGAGCCGGTGATCAGCCTTTCGTGGATGACTACCGCGCGGCCTGCGTAACCATTGGACGCAAGGTTGAGGTGACCTTGCCAGATCAGGCAGTCTTAAAAGGGACAGTCATTGATGTTGATGACCAAGGCCATCTTGTGGTCAATGACGGCGGCGACACGCAAATCATCACCGCTGGCGACGTTATTCATGCCACCATTTGACCATGGCTTATCCATCGAAACTCCTTGCCCCCGGTGAATCAATTGTGTATCAACTCAAACCGCATTGGCGAGCACTCCTGGGTCCGTTTATCTTCCTCTTGTTTGAGGTCTTTTTGTTCACCTGGTTGTTCAATACATTTTCAGACAACAGCGTCATTCGCTGGGGTGTCACTGCGATATTCGTCGTTGCCGTCTTCTGGTGGTCGTTAATTCCATTTCTGCGGTGGCTCACTACTCAGTATGTATTTACTGATCGCAGAATCATCACGCGCCAAGGACTGCTAACCAAGAAAGGGCGAGACATGCCCTTATCTAAGACCAACAACATCTCTTTTAGTCAAGGTGTCATAGGGCGTATCTTGAATTATGGAGACCTTGATATTGATTCTGGTAACGCCGATGACAGCCTGACGATTAACGATGTGCCAAATATTGAAGAGATTCAACGAGATGTGTACCGACTCATTGAAGAAGATGATGCACGCCGACGTACTGGTGGCGCATAAGCACATCAAGATCTCAACAGGACCTTGCTCACTCCAGGTAGATGCGTCTAGATCAAAGTAGAAGCGTCGCGCTCAGCAAGTGCACGGTCTGCGGCATTGTCGGCTAATTCCGGAAAGACCCACTTGCGGTAACTCCAAAAACGAAACAGAGTTCCAAGGCCTAACCCGATGACATTCGCACTGAGGTTGTCGGCCAGCGCGGAGGTAAGCCCCAAAACGTAATGGCTGACATACAGACAGCTAATAGCGATCAACATGCCAACACCATTGAGTAAAAAGAACATGGCCAGCTCGCGGCTCATCCGGGTGCGCCCGCGATCTCGAAAAGTCCAGTAGCGATTGCCAAAATAGGCCACCACCGTGGCGACTGCGACGCTCACAATTTTTGCGCTAATTGGTCGGTCAAACATTGGCCCCTGGCCACCTGAAAACCGAAGAAGGTTGAACAGGCCAATATCGACCACAAGGGCGCCAAGGCCAACGACACCGAATTTCGCTACCTCATGGAAAAGGGCGGCAAATTGACCTCGAAATCCCTGGACGAGGCGAATGGTTGCATTCGTCGAGGAGGTCTTTGGCACTCACAGAGCATAGTTGCTCATTGCAGGGCAGAGCGCTGCTGTTTCGTGAGGGGCTAGGTTTAGCCAGTGACTCAACGAGATGGCGCCCCAATCGTGGGGATGATCGGCGG
>JBAXJN010000017.1:0-18804 GCA_037137855.1 Actinomycetes bacterium | reverse complement strand
CTGCAGTCTTGCGAACTGCCTTCTTGACGGTGCGCTTTGCTGCGGTCTTGCGAACAGCCTTCTTGACTGTCTTCTTTGCTGCAGCTTTGCGGGCCGGAGCCTTCTTTGCTGCTTTCTTTGCGACTGCCACTGGTGCCTCCCGAATAATCGAACTTTGCATCCCTAGCAAAGTTCTTCAATGAAAACTTTGGCAGAGCATTGCACATTTCGCTAGCACATACACATCAAGAATGTCCTTCGTGTCGGAATTATTTTTTTCATCTGGCATGATTCTTTCCTATGACAACCGAAAATGTATCGACACAACCCGATGCGCGCGTTCTCCCAGACGTTTCACATCTCGTTATTGGTGTACTCGGCGGCACTGGCGAACAAGGCCGCGGATTAGCGCGCAGACTGGCAATGTCAGGCCTAAAAGTTGTCATCGGCTCACGTGACGCAGCACGTGCGCAAGGAATCGCTGACGTGATCGGATTAGGCATTGTTGGCGCAACGAACGAAGATTGCGCCATAAACGCCGATGTTGTGATTGTTGCAGTGCCCTGGGAGGGCCATGCAGCACTTTTAGAGGGCCTAACAGCGCAATTGGTAGGAAAAATCGTCGTCGACTGCGTAAATCCCCTCGGATTCGATAAGCAAGGCGCATACGGATTGCCCGTTGCAGAAGGTTCCGCTGCCGAACAGGCGGCATTTATTCTTCAAGACAGCAATGTTGTTGGTGCATTCCACCATATTTCCGCAGTGCTACTTCTGGATGAAAATGTCGAGAGTATTGAGACCGATGTATTGGTTGTCGGGGATGATCGCACTGCGACCGACACTGTTCAAGCCCTAGCTTCACGAATTCCGGGCATTCGAGGGGTCTTCGCTGGACGACTTCGGAATTGTGGACAAATCGAAACCTTCACCGCGAATTTAATTTCCATAAATCGTCGATATAAGGCGCACTCAGGCATCCGAGTGACGGATATTTAGCAGTGAATTATTCGTAACTCTGGTCTTGGGTGGGGTATGCGCCGCTGGATACATCCTCTGTCCAAGCTCGAACAGCGTCGGTCATGACCGATCGAAGGTCCGCATATCGGCGTACAAATTTCGGTGCTGGATCACTCGTAATTCCAAGTAGGTCTTGCCAAACGATGACCTGAGCATCGGTATCTGGTCCCGCTCCGATCCCGATAGTGGGGATAGTCAGCATTTCGCTGACCTTGGCAGCAAGTGCTCTAGGAACTACTTCAAGAACGAGTCCGCAGGCGCCAGCAGATTGCATCGCTTTGGCGTCACGAGTCAGGAGCTCACCTTGTTCGCCGCGACCTTGGACTCGGTAGCCTCCTAATAAGTTCACCGATTGCGGGGTCAATCCTAAGTGGCCGATCACCGGGATTCCTGAGTTTGCGAGCAACTCGATCTGCGGCAATACCGAAGCGCCGCCTTCGAGCTTTACCGCATGTGCGCCGCCTTCTTTCATGAAGCGAGCAGCAGTTTCAAGAGCTTGTGCTGGAGAGGCTTGATACGAGCCAAACGGCATGTCAGCAATGACGAGGGCCTGCTTTGTGCCGCGGACTACGCCCTGCACAAGTGAGATCAATTCATCCACGGTGACAGGAAGTGTGGTGCTGTGCCCGAAAATCACCGAAGCTGCTGAATCACCAACAAGTAAGGCCGGTACGCCTGCAGATTCAAAAATTCCGGCGGTCAACGCGTCATAGGCGGTAATCATTGCCCACCGCTCATGACGGTCGGTGGCAAGTTGCAGGTCACGCATAGTGAAGCGCCGATTACCAATGCAGCCATACAGGGTGTTTGGTGAAGCGTCCATCAGGATCTCCAATCTCGAGGCTGCGGTCGCAGTCCCCGGACAGGTAAAGCATGGCACAGAAGTGGTTCCGATCGCATCCCCTACTCTCAAGACTTCAGATCAATCGAGGGGGCGCAATGGAATCTTGGATGACATCGGGGGAGGGCCACCCGCGCAGGTGGGCCATTTTGGCAGTTCTCGTGGTTAGCCTGCTCGTGGTTGTTCTGGATAACACTGTTTTAAATATCGCGCTTCCCACTATTCAGCGCGACCTCAACGCCTCGCAAAGTGAGTTGGTGTGGGCCATTGATTCCTACATTTTGTCCTTTGCCGCGTTGCTCTTCACGATGGGTGTGCTGGGCGATAGGTATGGGCGCAAGAAAGTTCTCAGCGGAGGTTTGCTCCTTTTTGGGGTCGCCTCTGGTGTGTGTGCATTTTCAACGAGTGGCGGAATGCTCATCGGCTGGCGGGCGGTGATGGGTATTGGTGGAGCAGCCGTCATGCCCGTGACTCTGGCGATCATCACAGTCGTTTTCCCTCCTCATGAGCGAGGCAAAGCCATCGGCATGTGGGCAGGAGCAGTAGGCGGAGCTATCGCACTGGGGCCAGTTCTTGGTGGAGTTCTTCTTCAGAACCCAAATTGGACGAACTGGCTCACGGGCAATGATTGGGGATCGGTTTTCCTGATCAATGTGCCGATCGTTGCGGTAGGTCTTTACTTTGTCTGGCGGATTGTTCCTGAAACAAAAAACCCAGCAGCGGGAAAACTCGATTTCCGTGGACTCTTTGTTTCTGCGCTGGGCATGTTCTTGCTTGTCTACGGAATCATTCACGCATCCGAAACCAAAGCCTGGTTAGTCGCCCCCGTAATGGTTCCAATCGCACTAGGCATTCTCCTGATCACTCTTTTTGTGATTGTTGAAGCCAAGAGTGAACATGCGAGTTTTGATGTGTCGCTATTCAAAAACAGGGGCTACGCAATCAGCTTGGCTGCGGTCTCTCTCGCCTTCTTCGCGCTCTCCGGCGTTACCTTCACCTTGCCCTTTTACTTCCAGATCATTCGAGGCTTCGGAACGCTTGCAGCCGGAATGTGCTTCGTGCCCTTTGCGGCGGGGCAGCTGTTGGCTGCACCACGCAGTGCGGCCATGGTGATGAAGTTCGGCTACCGCAAGGTCATGACTACCGGACTCGTCCTTGTTTCGTTATCTCTCTTAGGCCTGACGCAGGTCAATGGTGAGACACCTATCTGGGTGACTCTTGTCATTTTCTTCTTCTTCGGATTCGGTATGGGCAATGTCATTGCTCCGGCTTCAACTCTGATGCAAAACGTATTGCCGTTATCTCGAGTGGGTGCTGGTTCAGCCGTACAAAACACAGTTCGTCAGGTAGGCGGAGCCCTTGGGGTCGCAATTATCGGCACCGTGCTAGCAACCCGCTATGCAGCAAACCTGAACACGGCTTTCGAGCAATCACCCATCCCGATACCTGCACCAGTGAAAGCTGCAGCCTCAGAGTCACTCATCGCCACGGTAAACGTGCTCCAGAACGTTCCGGTAGTACCTGCATCGGTCGTTGACGGGTTACAAGCTAAAGCTTTCGAAGCGTATGTTTCAGCGTCGCACTTCACCACCGCAATCTCGCTAGTGATCGTGGTTATCGCTGCACTACTGGTCGGATTCGGTTTGCCAATGATCACGCCACCGACAAAGCACGCGGCACCCACCGGCCCACCGGTTGATGCTATCGATGCGTTGATCAAGAAAGAAAGTGCCGAATATGCGCAAGAGGCGGCGCAAGAGTATGAGTCAAAGGAACACGGGGCTGATGAAAACAAAAAATTTTAAGCGTCGCCTTCGCGCCAGGCGTTAGTAATGGGCAACCGGCGGTCGCGACCAAAGGCACGCAAAGAGATCTTGGTTCCCGGCGCGGACTGACGGCGCTTATATTCAGCTCCATCGGTTAACCGTGTAATGCGAGCGACCATCGCTGGGTCAAAGCCAGATGAAATGAGTTTTTCCGCACCATGATTGGCGCCTACGTATCCGTCAAGAAGAGCATCGAGCACTGGATAATCGGGCAGAGAATCTGAATCCATCTGATCGGGGCGAAGTTCAGCACTCGGTGGCTTCTCGATGCTGCTCGGTGGGATGAGTGCGATTTTTCCCTGAGCCAACGCATGGTCATTGCGCCAACGGGAAAGGTCCCAGACCAACATTTTCGGAACGTCTTTAAGTGGGGCGAATCCACCAACACTGTCGCCGTACAAGGTTGAATAACCAACGGAAAGTTCACTCTTATTGCCAGTAGTGAGCACAAGGTGACCTTCTTGATTTGAAATACCCATCAAGGTGGTCCCACGGACCCGGGCTTGAAGGTTTTCTTCTGCGAGTCCCGTCAGATGTGTGGCCTCCATGAAGGCATCGACCATCGGGGCGATTGAGACCGTGCGCAGGTGCAATCCGGTACGCGCGGCTAAGTCAGCAGCGTCATCCTTGGAGTGATCAGATGAGTAGACGCTGGGCATTGAGACACCAAAGACTCGATCTGCACCAAGTGCATCGCAGGCGATAGCCGCGACAAGTGCCGAATCAATGCCGCCGCTAAGCCCAAGAAGCACGCTTGAGAATTTGTTCTTGTTCACATAATCGGCAAGACCCAAGACCAATGCGCTATAGACCTCTTCAAATTGCGGAAGGCGATCAGCAATTTCTCCATGAAGTGATGGCGGTTCAGGGCTGAGTAGCCCTGAAAGTTGTGTTACATCTTCTGGAACAGGAGTCCCTGGAAGATCAAGGTCAACTATCAAGAGTTCTTCCTTGAACTGCGAACCTCGCGCGATGAGCTCACCCTTTGGATTCACAACCATGGAGTCGCCATCAAAAACTAATTCGTCTTGGCCGCCGACGAGATTCACATAAGCAACCGCGCATCCAATTTCTTTCGCGCGATCCCGACATAAATTCTTTCTGATGTCGTTTTTATTGCGTTCGTATGGTGAAGCGTTCATGACAAGGAGAAGGGAACTGCCAGCCTCCTGTGCCCATTGAACTGGTCCGCCGCTTTGCCAGATGTCTTCACAAATTGCCAAGGTGATTGTTGTGCCATCAATACGAAGATGGGTTGGAGTATCACCAGAAACGAAGTATCTGGCTTCGTCGAAAACACCATAATTTGGCAAGTGATGTTTCACGTATCGTGCGATTGTGCGTCCTTGATGTAACACGGCTACGGCGTTGACAGGTGAGGAGGCGTGTAAATGCGAAGGGCCAACTTCGATGCAATCCAGATAACCCACAACCGTGACAAGCTCGCCCAGCCCATTGCTCAGTAGGTCGCTGGCAAGTCGGTCGATCGCAGCGATTGAAGCATCTTGAAAAGAAGGGCGAATAGCGAGATCCTCTACCGGGTAGCCGGTGAGAAACATTTCGGGAAAGGCCAAGAGACGTGCCCCAGCCTGTTGTGCTTGCGCGGCCAAATCCAGGATCTGAGCAGCGTTGGCCGACAGATCGCCAACAGTTGCATTGGCTTGAGCCAGGGCTAGTCGCAGGGTCGGCATTGGTCGAGGGTACCCACTGTCCGATTTCGACGCCCACGACATACGGATGTAACACGAATTAAGCCAGAATTAAGGGACGTAGAGTGGGGCGTAGCCCTGATGTGCCAAAGGAAAGCGAGACCCAATGGATAAGCAAGCCGAATTTGTGCTCCGCACAATCGAGGAGCGCGACATCCGGTTCGTGCGGTTGTGGTTTACCGATGTGCTTGGAACCCTCAAGTCCGTTGCCGTCGCCCCAGCCGAACTTGAAGGGGCCTTTGGCGAAGGTATCGGCTTTGACGGGTCAGCCATCGAGGGTTTCACCCGCGTCTATGAGTCGGACATGATTGCAAAGCCCGACCCAGCCACGTTTTCGATGCTTCCGTGGCGAAGTGAAGGCCCAGGAGCAGCGCGCTTGTTCTGTGACATATTGATGCCGGATGGCACACCGTCGCAAGCAGATCCTCGATTCGTATTGAAGCGCACACTGACAAAAGCAGCCGAACTTGGATTTACGTTCTATACGCACCCAGAGGTTGAGTTTTATCTTTTAGAAAACCGTCATCAAGCAGGCAAGCTCCCAGTGCCGGCTGATCAATATGGCTACTTCGATAACACCCCACATGGGCCCTCTGCGGATTTTCGTCGTGAAGCCATCATGATGCTTGAAGCCATGGGGATCTCTGTTGAGTTTTCCCATCATGAAGCCGGACCAGGCCAGCAAGAGATTGATTTACGTTATGCGGATGCGCTCACTACTGCAGACAACCTGATGACCTTCCGGTTGGTGTGTCAGGAAGTGGCTCTGGAGCAAGGCATGTACGCATCTTTCATGCCAAAGCCGTTTACGGATCATCCAGGTTCAGGGATGCACACGCACGTTTCGCTCTTCGAAGGTGATCACAATGCTTTCTATGAGGCTGGTGCCCCGCTACAACTTTCAAAAATTGGCCGGTCTTTCATCGCTGGCCTATTGGTGCATGCGCCAGAAATTACTGCCGTCACAAACCAATGGGTGAACTCATATAAGCGACTACTCGGCGGAGCGGAAGCCCCAGCTTGGGTGTGCTGGGGTCACAACAACAGTTCTGCGTTGGTGCGCGTACCTATGTATAAGCCGGAGAAAGGCAACAGCACCCGCATTGAATTACGTTCACCGGATAGCGCGACAAACCCATATTTGTCTTTCGCATTAATTCTTGCAGCCGGACTCAAAGGAATTGAACAAGGATACGAATTACCACCAGGTGCCGAAGAGGATGTTTGGGCACTCACTGAGGCTGAGCGTCTCGGCCTAGGCATGAAGCCATTGCCTTCCAGCTTGGGTCAGGCACTTGAGGTGATGGAACGTTCAGAACTCGTTGCCGAAACGCTTGGTGAGCACGTCTTTGATTTCTTCCTACGAAATAAACAAGCTGAATGGGATGACTATCGCGCACAGGTGAGTCAGTGGGAATTGGATCGGTACTTACCGCGTCTGTAATCAGTACAGCGCCTCACCATTCCAAAACGATGGAGCTTTAGTTGACCTTGGGTCCGATCGGGTATGCGGCCAGGAATTGGAAACTATCTCTTTTGTATGTACGTAGGAATCTGTCACATGGTCCACCGATGTCTGGATCTAATCGGTGGCAAACCACACTGCCCGCGCGAGTATGCGAGAAATAGAAACCAGCAGACCAATACTGATTCATGTCCAGAACCATTCCTCGCCGGACTCCAGTAGCAACGAGGGTGTCAGCAAGACTCTGAGCCGAAAGTGCCTGACCGATGACATAAACGATGCTTCCATCTGCACGTTGACCCATCCCAGCTCGCCAAGCTAGGTTTTCCTTGTCAGTGGTGGCTCCCCATGACGCGCTGTAGGCAGGATTATTTACTTGGGACTGTCCGTGATCAACAATCAGATCAAGATTTTGTCGCACAACTAAAACGTCGGGGGTCAATTGAAAGTCGCGTCCCCACCTGCCAACGGCTAGACGGCCATCTCGGTAAAAGACAGCTGAAGCCCGACGCGCTTCCAGCGGTTTCACGACTACACCATCGTAGAAATATCCACCACGCGCATCATCTAAGCGAAAGGCTCCGTTGGTATTGGCCAAAAGGAGTGGTATGAACTCAGCAGGCAGTGAGCCACCAAACGGGTTTGGTCCGCCTTTAGGTTCTTCGTACCCAGGTATGAACATAGTTTTTGTGAGCTTTGTATCGATCCACATAGCTGTCGCGTAATACGAAGTATGAAGATTGTCGGTGCGCACTCGGGTCACATAAACGGCCGGTGATCCTGCGACAGTGTTGCCAACTGGCTGCCATGCGCCTTCCATCGGTTCTGGTACTGAGGCGGGGGAGATCAACGCCGTCGGAGGATCTAAATGAGCAACGATGCCATCCAGCGGAATTGCTTGTGTTGTTGGCTTAGGTAGCGGAGCAAAAGAAAAGTCAGGTGTTGGCTCGGGGGTTGCGGTGGTGCTAGCCATTGGAGTGGCTGTTGGAGTCGACGTGGGTATAGATCGAGGCGGAACACCACTGGGCAGATCACCACTGACCAAATCATTGCCATCATTATTGATGAGGGCCGAAACTACGGGTCGCCCGCCAACCTCAGCTGTATTGATGTGGGTGTAATAGAAGTCTTCGAGCTTTGCTACGACTGCGCCGAGGTTGTGGTCGCGCATCCAGGTGGCAGCAACAACCTGCAAAGGTTCACCAGGACTTTCTTTCGACGCTTGATAGACCGACCACCCGAAGTAACTCAGTGTGATAAGTACACAGACCAGTCCTAGTTGCAGGAGGCGCTTAATTAACCGAAACATTTCAAACCCACTGATTAGTACTCGCGTGCCAACGAGGTGCTACAGCTTCCCATGCAGTCCAGGCTATGAACACCCACCTTTGGACTATCGGTTCCAAATAGGGCAGTGTTCAATTCCATTGAAACTCCTCCACATTGGTTACTTCTGGATCGTAGTGATGAGGAGCAACATGTGGTTGACGGCTCAGCGACACAGAAAAATTAATTTCCATGGGCGTGGATTGCTCGGGTCTGTTTGAGGGGAACCCAATTGAAGTCACACCGACCTTGCCCAGTACGGTGCCCAAATGAGTGTTGAGTTACCGGGTGAAGTAGCAAGTTTGGTGCGTCGCGCAGGAGCCCTAATAATTGATTGGGTTGCCTGTCTCTTGGTTGCAAAGCTGGTCGCACCTGCATTGGAATTGGGGGAGGCGCCATTCTTACCGTTGGCGATTTTCTTCGTCGAAGTCACCTTGCTCACGTGGTTTGTGGCAGCAAGTTTTGGCCAGCGAGTACTCGGCATTGAAGTCATAGGTATTGATGGTCAGCGACTGATGCTTTGGCGCATCGCGCTACGCACGCTACTGATTTGTTTGGT
The DNA here is from genome assembly GCA_037137855.1 of Actinomycetes bacterium. GTDB lineage: Bacteria > Actinomycetota > Actinomycetes > S36-B12 > S36-B12 > UBA11398. The sequence goes on along the minus strand of JBAXJN010000017.1, from coordinate 10,082 downwards.
TATCCCAGCAGTGATTTTTGACTCCCAAGGCCGAGGTCTTCATGACCGCACGGTTGGGAGCGTTGCTATTTTGCGCAAACCTGTGAACTAAGCACCGCGTTGTCGACGTACTGAACGAGAACTCGTCGGCATTGGACCCTTGGGGATAGGGATGCCACCACCAACAGCACTCACAGCATCCAAACGACGACGCATATCCGTGATTTGACCACCTCGAAGATTGCGAGGCAGCTTGTTCAGTGCCCGCTGCAACTTAGCCAAAGTGATTTGCCCCTCTTCGTTGCCAATTTGGATTTCGTAAATCGGAACATCGGGAACCCAGCGAGAAGTCTTCTTGCGTTCAGCTACGAGCATTGGCAGCACTCGATTGCTTGGACCTTCTGAGATCAAGATGACCCCGGGCTTGCCAACAACGCGACTGATGAGGTCTTGATTCTTGTTCACGGCAACACCAGGGGTTGTTTGCCATCCGCCACGCATCTGCTGGGCAACAGCCGCCGCTGCTCCAGGCTGACCTTCAATTTGCGAGTAGGCAGCCGACATTGCTCGACGACTAAACCAGTAGACGGATGCAATCAGACCAGCAGGAATCGCGATCAAGATCGCGGTCAGGGTATTGAGGAGGTAGGCAACAGGAACACCTACAAGGGCTGCGCCTGCGAGGAAGAATCCCAAGATCTCTAGCCACAGAAGACGATGCACCTTCTGCGTCATGCCCCAGTTTTGAGCAATCGTTCCAAGCGACTTACGCATACGCTTAAACATGTGTTCCCTTAATCGCTGGTGGACTAGCTGATTTCAAAAATTCCTGCAGCATTAACCTTCAAAATGAACACAGGAACATTTGTGCGGTTGCCAGTCTTGGGATCCATGGTGATTGCTCCAGTTTGGCCAGCGAAGTTCTTCGCTGACTTCAACTTCGCAAGCACCGGAGTGATATTGGTTGAACCGGCGCTACGAATTGCGCTGGCGAGAAGGTTGGTTGAGTCATATGTGAAGACTCCCCAAACTCCCGGCGCAGTTTTGAATGCCTTGGTGAATTGAAGGACAAAGCGCTTTGCGGTCGGAAGCTGTGCGGCTGCTGGAACGCCGCTGAACTTGCAACGCTGAGAGTTCGTGACCCCAGCAGCTGTCACAAAAGCGGGATCAACGTTAGCTAGACCCATGAAACATTGAGCCGTGGTGTTCGCTGAGGCAAGAGTTGTAGCAATCTTGGCGCCCTCAGGGAAGTAAGTACTGACGTAGACAAGATCAGGGCTAGTAGCTAATGCTGCTTTTACAGGTGCCGCGTAATCGGCTTGACCTTCGGTGATTGGCGTTGTCGTCACAGAGATTCCAGCGGCGGTTAGCGCAGTCCGCGTGCGATCTGCCATGCCTTGGGTGTAGTCAGAAGGATCAACGAGCATCGCAACCTTCTTCACCTTCTGCCCGGTGATGTAAGCAACTTCAACTGGAGAAATCTGGCTGTTCTTGGGCTGGATAGTGACACCCAGGCCGGTGGTCTGATCGGTTGACGTCATTTGTACAGGTGTGATGCCAGCAGCGACGTACTTTGGAAGGTTAATGAGTCCTACGGATGAGTTATAAGGACCAACGACTGCAACAGCGCCTGCTTTTTGAGCGGCAGTAACCATGCTGAGAGCCAAAGTTGGATCAGCCTTGTCATCAAGTTTGATCAGGGTGATTTTGCGACCCTTAATGCCACCACTTGCATTGATTTGGTCAACCGCCAGCTGCACACCGCGAGCCATGTCGATGCCATTGGATGCTTGGGCTCCGGTGAGTGGCGCCTCAACGGCGATCACAAGCGGGGCCGGAGCGGCTTGAGCGGCCGAAATCGCGATGGTAGAGACACCGGCACTGAGGGTGAGCACGCAAGCTAGCGTCGAGGCGGCAAGGCGAGGAGACAGGCGAGGAGTCAAAGTCATAGGAGGATCGTAATAGTTCGGGATTACGAGGCAACGCGGGGCTAGCGGGCGGCTATCGCCTGTTCATACAGCCGGCCAGCCCGATAGCTGGAGCGTACGAGGGGACCGCTGAGAACGCCGGCAAAGCCAATTTTGGTCGCAGTCGCGGCTAAAGCCACAAATTCATCCGGGTGCACCCAACGTTCCACTGGATGGTGGCGATTCGTTGGGCGTAGGTACTGAGTGATGGTGATCAATTCACAGCCGGCATCGAAGAGGTCTTGAAGTGCCTGCTCAACTTCGGCAATCTCTTCACCCAGACCAAGAATTAGGTTGCTCTTTGTCACCATGTTTGCAGCACGAGCTTGCTCGATGACATTTAAACTGCGGTCGTAGTCAAAGGCTGGGCGGATTCGCTTAAAAATGCGAGGCACCGTCTCTAAGTTATGCGCAAGGACTTCAGGGTTTGCTTGGAAGACTTCCGCGAGAAGTTCAGGCTTGCCGCTGAAATCTGGAATCAAGACTTCAACCTTTGTTAATGGATTCAGCTCGCGGATCTTTCGGATGGTCTCAGCCCAAAGCCACGCACCCTCGTCGTCTAGGTCGTCGCGGGTCACCCCGGTCACCGTGGCATACCGCAGTTGCATCGTTTGCACAGATTCAGCGACTCGACGAGGTTCATCGCGATCCAGGGGCCCCGGCTTTCCCGTATCAATTTGGCAAAAGTCGCAACGTCGGGTGCATTGTTCGCCACCGATCAAGAACGTTGCTTCACGGTCTTCCCAGCATTCGTAAATATTCGGACAGCCTGCTTCTTGGCAGACGGTGTGAAGACCCTCAGATTTCACGAGTTCGCGAATCTGTAAATATTCCGGCCCTGTTCGCAACTTTGTGCGAATCCAACTGGGCTTGCGCTCGATTGGGGTTTGGGCATTTCGCGCTTCAATGCGAAGCATGCGTTTGCCTTCTGGGTTCACTCCACCGTAGACAGAATCAAGGCTCATACGCTCGCCTGAGGATGCACCAGATAAATGTTACTTTCAACGAAGGGGAGAACTTCTAGGACGCTGACGTCGCGTCCTAGTTCCAGGCTAAGTGATGTGACTTCAGCATCCTTAATTCCGCAGGGCACGATTCGATCAAACCAAGTCATATCGCAATTGCAGTTTAAGGCGAAACCATGCATCGTGACGCCTTCAGCGACCCGCACGCCAATTGCTGCGATCTTTCTGTCAGGGCCACGGCTGTCAGTGGGAACCCAGACGCCGCTGCGCCCCTTGATTTGCGCAGTTGGGACACCGAGATCAGCACACACAGAGATAAGCATTTTTTCAAGTCTACGAACGTGTGCGATCACATCCAGGCGACCAACAAGTTTCACGATTGGGTAACCCACGATTTGTCCAGGTCCATGCCACGTGATTTTTCCGCCGCGATCCACATCGACAACGGGAGTTCCATCAAAAGGTCGTTCGAAGACTTCCGTGCGTCGGCCTGCTGTGTACACCGATTGGTGTTCAAGCAGCAAAACAGTATCCGGGCTGGAACCAGAAACCACACCTGCATGAATTTCTCGCTGCAATTCCCACGTGGGAACGTAATCAACTGCTTCAGCGCCAAAACCCAGGCGCTGAACGTTTAATTGAGTTGTTTCCACAATGCTCATCGTAAGTCAAGCAATTCCAGGGCGCGCTGCGCGGTGCGCCGCCCACTGACCATCGCTCCTTGAATTGAGCCACTGTCTCGATGGTCTCCCGCGACCAGTACCTGCTCGATTTCAATTGGTGACTGGATCTGGAACGGTGGCTGCATCGCAGGTAAGGCGTAGGAAATGGGATAGACCCCGACTTCTTGCCAGCCTTTTGTAGAAACCCCATAAAGACGCGCAAGGTGGTCTCGGACACCTTGCGCAGCCTGCTTTGAAACATCGAGTCCAAGTGACGATGAAGACACCAGAACTTGCCCAGGATTCGCGTAGTTGGCGACTGCGGATGTCAGCACAACAGTGTTGATGACCGGTCCGCTCTGATTGGCATCTACGAGCAAGAGTGCGTCTCCGAAGGCGAGTGCGGCTGGCGCGGTATCTGCAAGGTGGTACCACGTTGTTACCGAACGCCCAATTGGTGCGATCACTCCGGGGACCAGCTTTTGTGCAGTTTGTGGGTCCGTTGCAACGATCACGAGCTTGGCTGTCACTCGACCATCATCAACAGTGGTGACGGACTTTTTGTTGATCTTGGCAACAGCGCAGTTCAAGCGAACTGTTCCGGTTGGTAAGGACTGATGAAGTTGTTCCGGGATCGCCCGCATTCCCGCTGACGGTAACGAGGGTGTGCCACGCACAAAGGAGCGAAGAACTAGATCCATGAAGCGCCTGGAAGTAAGAAGTTCTGGTTCAAGGAATACGCCAGTAAGGAAAGGCCGAACAACTTGTTCTAGCAATAAGGAATCGATGCCGATTTTTTTCAAAGCTTCGCGGGACGATATATCGGGCCGCTGTTCAAGCTCAGCGATTGGTGCACGAGCAGCCGAAATCGCATATCGAGCAAATTTGGCTTTCGAAAGCGGTGATCCCGTTGCTAAACCAAGACCTCCTAAGCCGAGCATCAGATTCTTTCGAGGATCACCTAGCCGAGCGAGTCTGTTTGGTCCAAGGCGAACACCGATACCTGGAGTGAGCGGATGTAAATCAAGCGCTTCGTGGTCTAAGACTCGTGCTGCCTCTGGATAAGAGGGGTTGTAGACCTGAAAGCCGTGATCCATCGTGATGCCATCGATGTGATCACTGTGGACGCGACCGCCAACGTGATCACTTGCCTCGAGAACTTCAACGTTCACGCCATGAATGCTGAGGTGGCGCGCAGCTGCTAACCCAGCAAGCCCGGCTCCGACAACAACAACGTCGGCGCTCAACGTGTCTGCCAGGCCGTTCGGATTGCGTCTTCGATTGTTGGGTCTTGCCAAGTGAATCCACAGGCCTCAAGAACACGTGGAAGAACCCGAGTGCTGCCAAGTACCTCTGATGAAAATTCACCAAGAGCGATGTTCAGGGCTATTGCTGGGACAGGAAGTGCCGTGGGCCGCCCCATAACCTTGCCCATAATCTTGGTAATTTCAGCATTTGTGCGTGGAGTCGGTCCGGTGATGTTCACTGCTCCGCTGACTAATTCATTGGTCAGGCAGTAAGAGAGGGCGTTCACTTCATCGCGCAAGGAAACCCAAGACCAGTACTGCTTGCCTGAACCAAGTTTTCCGCCGACTCCGAGATTAAACAGGGGGAACATGCGGGCCCATGCACCACCATCCTTTGCAACAACAAGACCGGTTCGAGCGTGGACCACTCGGATGCCAGCCTCATGCGCAGGCGCGGTGGCGGCTTCCCAAGCTTGAACGACGTCAGCGAGAAATCCAGAACCGGCAGGAGCGCTTTCATCTACTTCACGATCGGCCGTATCTCCATACCAGCCGATAGCTGATCCGCTCACCAAAACGCGTGGTTTTGAATCAAGTTGAGTCAAAGCGCGCACGATGGTGTTGGTGCCGTTCACTCGACTATCGAGAATCTCTTTCTTATATGCATCGCTCCAGCGGTGATCGCCAACTCCTGCTCCCGCGAGGTGAATGACTCCTTCAACACCTTGCAGTGCCTTGAGATCGACAGTTCCGGTGGCAGGGTCCCACGAAATTTCATCCGGTGCAGTTGCCGATCGACGAACCAGACGAAAGACCTCGTGACCTTCGCTACGCAAGTGCGGAACGAGAGCCGAACCGATAAGACCGGAAGCACCAGTAATCGCGATTCTCATAATCGGCGCCTACAAACCTAGTTCGGCTTCGAATGAACCCTCTTCGAGGCGATTTTTCATCGCAACTAAGAATCGAGCAGCATCTGCGCCGTCAACGACGCGATGGTCGTAAGACAAGGCGAGGTACATCATTGATCGAATCGCGATAACGTCTTGGCCGGTTGAATCTGGAACCACGACCGGACGCTTTTCGATTGCTCCCGTGCCCAGGATCGCCACCTGTGGCTGATTGATAATTGGCGTGTCAAACAGCGAACCTCTGCTGCCCGTGTTGGTGATTGTGAATGTTCCACCGCTGAGTTCATCCGGCAAGACCTTGCTGGTGCGTGTGCGGTCTGCGATATCAGAAATGCTTCGAGATAGACCAGCGATGTTTAAGTCGCCAGCATTACGAATGACTGGGACTAGCAAACCGCGATCAGTGTCAACTGCAATACCAAGGTTTTCAGTGTCGTGATAGGTGATAGTGCTTGCAGTCATATCGATAGACGCGTTCACCATTGGGAATTGCTTCAGTGCTTCAACCGCTGCCTTACCAATAAATGGCAAGAAGGTGAGCTTTACGCCTTCGCGGGCTTCAAAGTCAACCTTGACCTTCTTGCGAAGGTTTGCGATGCGCGTGACGTCTACTTCAACGACACTGGTGAGCTGCGCTGAAACTTGCAGTGACTCAACCATGCGTTCCGCGATAACTTTACGAAGGCGAGACAGTGGCTCTGTGCGACCACGAAGTGGTGACACAGCTACTGGAGTAGTCGAGGCTGGCGCGACCTGAGTCTGAGCTGGTGCGGCTGGTGCGGCTGGTGCGGCTGGTGCGGCAGCAGCCTTGGCCTCAGCCGCGGCGGCAACATCTTGTTTGCGGATTCGACCACCAACACCAGTTCCGGTTACTTTTGAAAGGTCAACGCCGGTTTGAACTGCAAGGCGGCGAACAAGCGGAGTGACATAAGAGTCATCGTCGATGGTTCGCGGGGCGGCTAGGACAGCAGCTGGAGTCGGGGCAGTGGGTACTGCGACAGCTGGTGCACTCACGGGCGCGGCAATGACTGGTGCGCTCACGGGCGCGGGCGCAGCAGCAACCGGAGCTGCAACTACTGGGGCAACTGCAACGGGTGGTGCAGCGACGGGTGTGGCAACAGGTGCAGCACCGGTACCAACGCCGATGACTCCGAGAATCGAGCCAACTGCAGTTGTGGCATCTTCAGGAACAATGATCGACAGAAGGATGCCGCTGGTAGGAGCCGGAAGTTCGGTGTCAACTTTGTCGGTGGAGATTTCAACCAGTGGTTCGTCGGCAGTCACAGTTTCGCCAACTTGCTTGAGCCAGCGGGTAACGGTTCCTTCGGTGACGCTTTCGCCAAGCTGTGGCAACGTGACATCAACGGTTGTCCCGGTCTGAGTTGCAGCTGGTGCGGCGACGGGAGCAACAACGACTGGAGCGGGGGCAGTAACTTCAGCAGCGGGAGCAGCCGCAGGCTCAGGTGCCGCAGCAACTACAGGTGCAGTGGGCTGTGCTGTAGAGGCAGTTGCAACTTCATCTTTGGCGCCAATGACAGCCAGTTCAGCACCAACCTGAACAACGCCATCTTCAAGCACGCGAATCTCTAACAAGATTCCGGAAACTGGGGCAGGAATTTCGGTATCGACTTTGTCGGTTGAAATTTCTAGCAATGGCTCGTCAGCCGTCACCGTGTCACCAACTTGCTTCAGCCAGCGGGTGACTGTTCCTTCGGTGACGCTCTCGCCAAGCTGTGGCATCGTTACTGAAACCGACATGGTGACCGACTCCCTTTCGATGATCCGTTGTGCGGATCGTTAATTGTTGATCAGGCGTGTGCGTGTAGCGGTTTGCCGGCTAGAGCGAGGTGTGCCTCGCCCATTGCTTCGTTTTGCGTCGGATGTGCATGTATCAGAACTGCCACATCTTCTGGATGTGCTTCCCAGTTCACGATCAGTTGTGCTTCTCCGATTTGTTCACCCATGCGCGACCCCACCATGTGGATGCCGACGACTGGGCCGTCAATAATTCTTACGATCTTGATGAAGCCAGCGGTGCCAAGAATCTGGCTCTTTCCGTTGCCGCCCAAGTTATATTCGTATGCAGACACAGCGTCGCCATGTTCTGCACGCGCTTGCTCTTCAGTCAGCCCGACACTCGCAACCTCAGGCTCGCAATAGGTCACCTTGGGAATATTCACGTCTGCAATAACTACTGGCCGGAGTCCAGCGATTTCTTCAGCCACAAAAATTCCGTGTTGAAAGCCGCGGTGCGCAAGTTGCAAACCTGGGGTGATGTCACCAACGGCGAAGACGCCGTCGATGTTGGTGTGTAGACGCTCATTGACGAGCACCCATCCGCGCTCCATCGCAATGCCTTGTTCTTCGAAACCCATAGCGCTGGCGTTTGGTCCACGACCCACAGCTACGAGTAGGAGATCAGCGTCAATGGTTTTGCCATCTTCCAGCGTGACCTTGACTCCGCTGTCATCTTGCACTGCTGACGCAAAGCGAGTACCCAAAGAGAAGTTGATTCCACGCTTGCGAAATGCGCGTTCGAGCTGCTTTGACACGGCTTCATCTTCGTTCGGCACCAAATGTGGCAGACCTTCGATGATGGTTACTTCAGATCCGAAGGATTTCCAGACGCTGGCAAATTCAACGCCGATGACTCCGCCACCCAACACGATGACGCGCTGCGGAATGTACTCAAGATGTAAGGCCTGATCAGACGTCATGATGCGGCCGGAGATTTCAAGTCCTGGAAGGGATCGCGCATACGAGCCGGTTGCCAGCACGACGTTGGTACCGGTGTATTGCTGACCATTGACCTCGACTGTCTTTGGCCCAACGAGTCGGCCGGCGCCTTCAATAAATTGAACGTTTCGACTCTTCACCAAACCTTGCAAGCCTTTATATAGTCGCCCAACGACACCATCTCTGTATTCGTTGACTTTCACCATGTCGATGCCATGCAAGGTTGTGTTGACGCCAAATTGGGAACTCTCGCGTGCTGAGTCGGCAACTTCAGCAGCATGGAGCAAGGCTTTTGTTGGGATGCACCCTCGGTGCAAGCAGGTTCCACCAAGTTTGTCTTTATCAATCAGGATCACGCTCATGCCTAATTCAGATGCGCGCAGAGCGCAGGCGTATCCGCCGCTGCCGCCACCAAGGATTACCAGGTCCGCGTCAGCCACAAAAACTCCTGTCAGGGGTACCAAGATTTACCAACCTCAAGGTCAGCAAGTCTTGCCTATTCTGCCGCAAGGGTCTTGGCGACCTGCACGAAGGTGCGAACGGCTGAGCCGGTTCCGCCCTTGGGCGTGTACCCGTAGGCGCCCTTGTCGTTAAAGGACGGCCCCGCGATATCGATATGGACCCACTTTTGGCCTTCAGGGATGAATTCCTTGAGAAAAATGCCAGCAGAAAGCATGCCTCCGAAGCGATCGCCAATATTGGCCAAATCCGCCGTCGCTGAATCAATTGATGGACGCAAATCTTCTGGAAGCGGCATTGGCCACATGGACTCACCTGCGAGTTCTGCAGCTTCACAGACCAAGGCTCGGGACTCGTCATCGTTAGCCATGACTCCGGCTAAGCGTGAACCCAGAGCTACGCGCTGGGCGCCGGTGAGGGTTGCGGCGTCGATGATGAGATCGGGCTTTTCCAGCGCTGCCAGCCCAAGGGCATCTGCAAGTACGAGCCTTCCTTCAGCGTCAGTGTTGAGCACTTCAACGGTTTTGCCACCAAACATTGTGATGACGTCACCTGGTCGCTGGGCAGTGCCGCTTGGCATGTTCTCGGCCGAAGGAATCCAGCCCGTCACCTTGATGTTGAGACCAAGTGTGGCAATTGCTTGCATGGCGCCCACGACGGCGGCTGCGCCACCCATATCGCCCTTCATCTCGTCCATGCCGGCTGCTGGTTTGATGGAAATACCGCCAGTATCGAAGGTGATTCCTTTTCCAACGATGTGAAGTTTCATTGTTGCACCGCGTGGGGCGTATTCCATTTTGACCAAGCAAGGCGGCTTTGCTGATCCCTGCCCAACGGCCAAGATGCCACCGCAACCTTCACGCTTTAAGGCTTTCTCGTCCCAAACGGTGACCTTGACAGGTAGGGCGGCCACGGCTTTCTTGGCCGCATCTGCAAGATCAGCGGGAGCAAGTGCATTAGGGGGAGTGTTGACCAAATCTCTGCTGAGTTTCACAGCATCTGCAATGACGTTGATTTCGGCAACGATTGCTTTCTGCTCAGCGGTGGCCGGCGAGGGAACAAGCAGCACGATGGACGCGACTGGAGCTGGCGCCTTGGCTGGGTCTGATTTGAAAGCAGTAAATGAATAGGAACCAAGGGCGGCGCCCAGCGCAGT
>JBAXJN010000016.1:0-20134 GCA_037137855.1 Actinomycetes bacterium | reverse complement strand
AGGTATTCGGCCTGCTGCTTGGTGAGCTCGGTCAAACCAACACCAAGCGCATCAAGGTGAAGGCGCGCAACCATTTCATCAAGGTGCTTTGGAAGCACATACACACCAAGTGGGTACTGATCAAGCTTGGTGAAGAGTTCGATCTGTGCCAACACCTGATTGGTGAACGAGTTACTCATCACGAATGATGGGTGACCCGTCGCATTACCGAGGTTCATCAAACGTCCCTCAGACAACATGATGATGGTGTGACCATCGGGGAAGGTCCACTCATCAACCTGTGGCTTAATGGTTTTACGCACAATTCCTGGGATCGAAGTCAATCCAGCAATGTCGATTTCATTGTCGAAGTGACCAATGTTCGCAACGATTGCTTGGTGCTTCATCTGCGCCATGTGATTCTTGTTGATCACGTCGTAGCAACCTGTTGCGGTAATAAAGATGTCAGCGAGACCGATGACGTCTTCCAGACGAGCAACTTGGTAGCCGTCCATTGCGGCCTGCAGTGCGCAAATTGGATCGATTTCTGTGACGATAACGCGAGCGCCTTGGCCTCGAAGTGAATCTGCTGAGCCCTTACCCACATCGCCGAAACCACAAACCACAGCAACCTTGCCGCCAATCATGACGTCGGTAGCACGGTTCAGCCCATCAATGAGTGAGTGGCGGCAGCCATACTTGTTATCGAACTTGCTCTTGGTAACCGAGTCATTCACGTTGATCGCCGGGAAGAGAAGTGCGTTATCGCGCATCATTTCGTAGAGACGATGAACACCAGTGGTGGTTTCTTCGGTGACTCCCATGATGCCCTGACCAATAACAGTCCAGCGCGTTGAATCTTCAATGAGTGTGCGACGAAGGGTCTCAAGAACAACTGTGTATTCCTCAGAAGTATTTTCATCAGCAGTTGGAACCAAACCTGCAGCTTCAAACTCAGTGCCCTTGTGAACGAGCATTGTTGCGTCGCCACCATCGTCAAGAATCATGTTTGGACCCTTGCCGCCTGGCCACATCAAGATCTGCTCAGTGCACCACCAGTATTCCTCGAGTGACTCACCCTTCCAGGCAAACACGGGAACGCCACTTGGCTTATCGATCGTGCCATTGCGACCAACAACAACAGCTGCTGCAGCGTGATCTTGGGTCGAGAAAATATTGCATGAAGCCCAGCGCACATCAGCGCCGAGATCAACCAGAGTCTCGATGAGCACTGCAGTCTGGATCGTCATATGGAGCGAACCAGTGACACGGGCGCCAGTCAGTGGCTTGGTTTGACCAAATTGCGCACGCATCGCCATCAAGCCTGGCATTTCATGCTCAGCTAGGCGGATTTCATCTCGGCCAAACTCGGCCAAACTTAAGTCAGCAACCTTGAAATCAGGGGTGCCATCGACTTTGAACACAGACATGTGAGTCTCCTCGTGAGTTGTTCGGAAATTGGGCGCGAACGTCACGAGGCTTCGTTGGTTCGACGGGTTCTTATTGTGCCAGAAGAATGGTGATTTCTCACAATCCACGACCTACCTCATCGTCTTTTTCTTTGAGCGAGTATCCAGGCCGATCATGCACGGACCCTAGAATGCTCATCTACATTGCGCAGCCGTGCTGCCAAGCAGTTGAGAGTGAGGTAAACGTCGATGCGCATTGCACTGCTGTCGTATCGAAGTAAGCCGCACTGCGGTGGCCAAGGGATCTATGTTCGCCACCTGAGTCGTGAATTGGTAGCGCTCGGTCACAGCGTTGAAGTCTTCTCGGGCCAACCGTATCCAGAGCTTGACGATGGCGTCGTGCTGACAAAGGTTCCCAGTCTTGATCTGTATCGCGACCCTGATCCCTTTCGCATTCCCGCGCCACGCGAGTTTCGTGATCGCATTGATGTTCAGGAGTTTGCGACGATGTGTGTGGCTGGCTTCCCCGAGCCCAAGACCTTCAGCCTTCGGGTAGCGGACTTGCTCAAGGAGCGCGCGGGAGAGTTCGACATTGCCCACGACAACCAGACTCTGGGCTACGGAATGCTCGAGATCGAACGCAACGGTCTTCCACTCATTGCCACGGTTCACCACCCCATTACTTTCGATCGCCGAATAGACATTGCATCAACGCGCAATCCTTGGCGCAAACTCACCCTGATGCGCTGGTATGGCTTCGTGCGCATGCAGGCGAAGGTGGCTCGCCAAGTGCGCCGCATACTCACACCGTCGCACGAATCAATGGTTGACATCGAGCGCGACTTCGGGGTGGATCCTTCACGAATGCAGGCGATTCTGCTGGGCGTTGATGATTGTTTCGTTCCCCCCACGACCGCGCGCGTACCCGGCCGTATCTTGGCGATGGCCAGTGCGGATGCGCCGGTGAAAGGCATCGCCACGCTGTTAGAGGCATTTGCGAAACTGCAGACGGAGCGCCAACTTGAGTTACTACTCGTGACCAAACCGCAGCCTGGTGGCCGCACCGAGCAACTCATCGAATCCCTTGGCATCCAAGACTCAGTGCGCTTTGTCAGCGGCGTGAGTGAGGCCGAACTCGTACAGATCATGGGATCCGCTGAAGTGGCCTGCGTCCCTTCGCTCTACGAAGGTTTCTCGTTGCCCACGGCTGAACTCATGGCCTGCCAGACTCCGCTTGTTGTCTCGCGTGCCGGTGCTATCCCTGAAGTGGTTGGCCCCGATGGCTTGTGCGCAGATCTCGTTACTCCAGGAGATGTCGAAGAACTCGTTGCTGCTCTGGGGAAGTTGCTCGATGATCCGCAGCGCCGGGAGCGCATGGGTCAAGCTGGGCGACGCCGAGTCCTTGAGTTGTTCAGCTGGAAGGTTGTCGCGATGAAAGTGGCCGCCGCATACGAGGAGGTCATCGCCGAGTACCACAGCGAACGTCTCGCGAAAATTGGCACTGAGCATGCTCACCGTTAACTTCGACCGGCTTGGTTTAACTGCCGGGGATCGAGTTTTGGATATGGGATGCGGTGCTGGACGACATGCCTTCGAAATGTATCGAAGGGGCGGTGTCGTTGTTGCGTTTGACATGGATGCTCAAGAACTCGCAGACGTGCAGCAGGTCTTCACTTTGATGAGAGATGCGCTCGAAGTTCCTGCAGGTGCGATTGCCACTATTCAACAAGGCGATGCAATGGAGTTGCCCTTTGATGACGGGGAGTTCGATCGGGTTGTGGCCGCAGAAGTACTTGAGCACATTCCTCATGACGTTGATGCGATTCGCGAGTTGGTTCGCGTGCTTCGACCGGGCGGAACGATGGCAGTTTCCGTACCTCGATGGTTTCCCGAAGTGATCAATTGGCGCTTATCTGATGAGTATCACGAAGTTGAAGGCGGCCACGTTCGCATCTACACCGATACCGAACTTATCGGCAAGCTACGTGCGGCTGGGCTGACCTACGAAGGCCGTAGTTATGCACACGGACTGCACTCCCCGTACTGGTGGATCAAATGCGCTGTTGGCGTCAAAAAGGATGACCATCTGCTTGCACGCACATATCACCGGATGCTGGTCTGGGAGATCGTGCATCAGCCCCGAATCCTGAGGTTCGCGGGACGGATTCTGGATCCCTTGATCGGCAAGAGTCTGGTGTTGTACTTTCGAAAGCCCGTTTCCCAATGAACTCTCGCGCGCAGATCCCCAGCATCGCAGGCATCATGACCTCCGCCGAAGTAGCACAGACTGCATCGGCGATCGCTGCAGTACAGGAACCCTGCGGTGCGGTGCCGTGGGCTATCGGTGAGCACACTGACATCTGGAACCATGTTGAAGCGGCCATGGCGATGCTGGTCGGCGGTGAAGTCCACGCAGCTGAACGTGCCTACGCCTGGGCCACCACCATGCAGCGCTCCGACGGATCGTGGCCGATGAAGATTATCGGCGGTGAGGTAATCGATGACCGAGCCGAAGTCAACATGTCGGCCTACCTCGCTGTTGGTGTGTGGCACCACTGGTTGATACGCCAAGATCGAACTTTCGTTGAGCAACTCTGGCCAGCCGTGCGGGCGGGTCTGGATTGGGTGGTCTCACAACAACTTGCATTCGGTGGTATTAACTGGACGCCGACTGAGAGCTTTGCTCTTCTTGCGGGATCCTCAAGTATCTATCAGTCCTTGCGTGCCGGACTTGCGATCGCAAACGTACTCGACCAGCCCCAACCGGAATGGGAATTAGCTGGCGGCCGATTGGGACATGCAATCAGGGAACACCCTTCGTGTTTCGCAGACAAGTCAACGTTTTCCATGGACTGGTACTACCCGATCTTGGGCGGCGCAGTGCGCGGACAGCGCGCAAGAGACTTGTTGGCCTCCCGCTGGGAGGACTTTGTTGTAGACGGATTGGGTATTCGATGCGTTGACACCAATCCGTGGGTGACCGGCGCTGAAACCTGCGAATTGGTGATGGCTTTGGATGCGATCGGTGACCACGAGCGGGCCTTAACTCTGCTTGCCGACATGCAGCACCTGCGCGATGAGCACGGACGGTATTGGACAGGCTGGGTGTTTGGTGAGGAACCAACGCACAATCAATACTGGCCGGTGGAACACACCACTTATACGGCTGCCGCAGTGATTCTTGCTGTCGATGCCTTGGGTGCCAGTTCTGGTCAGTGCACCGCGGCTTCAGGCATCATGCGCGGAGATGACTTGGGCCAATCCTTGAGCGAACTCGCACTGGAGTGTGGCTGCCCGTCATTGGACCCCATCCCCAGCTTGTCCGGACGTCCGCGTGAGCAGGCGCAATGAGCCAAGAGTGACCAATTCGGTGAAGCTGCCGCTTGCCACTGCTCGCTGGAAGACGTGGTACGGAGCCTGGCCTCCGTCGGCCGGATCAGGGAAGACATCGTGAATCGCCAAGACGCCGCCAGACATCACCCAGGGCGCCCAGCCTGAATAGTCAGCCTGCGCCGGCTCCTCTCCATGCCCGCCATCGATAAAGAGCAAGGACAAGGGGGTGCGCCAGTTGCGCGCCACCGTGGTACTCGCGCCAACGATGGCCACCACCTGCTGCTCCAGTCCTGCTAGGGCAAGGGTGCGGCGAAAGGTTGGCAAGGTGTCCATCTGCGCGAGCTCAGGGTCGACAAGAGTTTGGTCGTGGTGCTCCCAGCCGGCCTGATTCTCCTCAGAGCCGCGATGGTGATCCAGACTGAAGACCACACCGCCAACCTGCTTGGCGGCAGCACCCAGATACACGGCGGACTTGCCGCAATACGATCCGATTTCAAGAGCGGGGCCATGAGGGAGTCGCTCAAGTGCTGCTTGGTGCAGCAGCAGGCCTTCATCAGCAGGCATGAATCCCTTGGCAGCCACGGCGTGCTCGAGCCAGGTTGAGTCTGCGAAAGGGTGCGTCACTGCCGGAATCTATTTGGCTGGATTCGAGGGTGTCAAGTGTGCGACGTGCCTCAGCTGCATTGAGTGAGTGCTCTTTCTACGCGGACGGGATCGTGGTGTGGTTAGGCGTCCGATCGATATCAGGTTCTAAGAAGACGTAGCGCGCACTAGGCACGGCAGCACGTAATGCCTTTTCGGCATCGTCGATATCTTGGGCAATCTCGATACCGGTATTGCTATGAACAACAGCAATCTTGGCACCAACAAGAAGCTCATCTGGCCCGATGTGAATCGTGCGCAAGTGAATGACTCGCAGTACGCCGGGTGAAGATTCAAGTGCGGCTCGGATGGCCGCAACCTCTTCAGGAAGAGCACTCTCGCCGATCAGCATTGCTGTCATTTCCACCGATAAGAAAATAGCGATGACGATCAACAGCGTGCCAACCGCCATCGCGCCCATCGCATCAAAGCGACCGTTGCCGGTAATTACAGCAAGGCCAACACCGATCAAGGCAAACATAAGACCGAGAAGTGCACCGGCATCTTCAAGCAAGATCACTGGCAGCTCAGGCTGACGAGCATCTTTAATGAAACGAAAAAATGAACGCTTCCCTCGTGATTTATTGGCTTCACGAATGGCCGTGCGAAACGAGAATCCTTCAAGAACAATCGCCATGACAAGCACGACAACTGCGATCCACCAGTCTTCTAGGCCCTCAGGATTTTGCCACTTGTGAATGCCTTCGTACAGGGAAAAGACTCCGCCGACCACAAAGAGCACGATCGACACAATGAAGCCGTAGACATAACGGCGGCGGCCGTAGCCAAAAGGATGTTGCTCATCTGCAGGTTTCTGGCTTCGCTTATTACCGATGAGTAACAAGATTTGGTTTCCAGAATCCGCCACGGAGTGAATTGCTTCAGAAAGCATCGAAGAAGAACCGGTGAAAGCGAACGCAACAAATTTACTTACGGCGATTCCAAGATTTGCCGCTAGAGCTGCGACAACAGCCTTCATTCCACCTTCGGTACTCAAGTTTTCTCCTTAGCGCTGATTCAGGATCTTAGTGCTGGGTCAGGATCGTGGATTGAATAACTGCGACCAAGCCATGGGCTTGAACTTCGGCATCTGGATCTTCAGCAGACATCACTGCAGCTGTTCCAGGGTGGATCGTGATCTCAGCATCTTCAAAAACAATGGTTGACTTGCCTTCAATCGCAAGCGCAATTCGATAAGCACCTTTGGGCATGCGCTCAGATCCAGATTCAAGCAGGCGAACCACAAATGGTGCATTCACTGGCCAGATGAGGTCTCCAATACCCACTCGCATGATCTGCGGATGGAGTTCGTCGTTGATCGCCGTCAGCGCGTGATCAACAAAAACGGGCTTATTCGTTAACCCCAAGCGCACCACGTTGTCGCTCGACGTCATAACCTCCACGCCAATACCGCGGATGTAACTATGCGGAACTCCAGCAGGCAGGAAAACTGCTTCGCCCTTAGCTAAGAAGAGATACGCCAATAGCGGTGTAATCAATGCGCCTGCATCATTGGAGTACTCGGCGATGACGGTCTCGTAGGCCCGCACTTGAGCACCATCGAGCCCAATATTTTTCGCAGCAACAGCCATCGATGACACAACAACCGATGAATTCGCTTCAATCAACAAAGGCAAGGCCGCTTTAAAATTTCCACCCGCTAGGTGGCTCTTCGCACTTGTGAGATCTAAGCCGGCATTCAATGCTTCTATCGCTGTCAAGAATTCAATCGCCTGCTGCTTGTCGCGCCAGCCCGCAAACGCTTCAAAATCTTGAAGTGCAACAAGCAACTCAGTCTTCTCGAATGGATCTGAAAACACTCGACGAGACTCTTCGCCGGACTGCTGTGCCGCATACCCAGACGCAGCCAGAGCCTTATTGGGATGCACTTGAACAGATAATGGTTTTGCCGCAGCAAGTAACTTCACTAGTAAAGGAATCGACTCAACATCGAAATGACGAGCAAGGTCATCGCCAGTGGCCTCACCTTTACTGTCTACTAAAGGAGAGGGACCGCCCGGGTGGATGCCATACCAAAGTTCAGCCTGTGGTGCATTCGTTGATTCACCGGCCCACCGAATTAGGCCATCAATGATGCCCCAGTCGTAGTCCTTAATCGCTCCCCGGACAACCAATGACATCGGCTAGGCCTGACCTGGCTTTACCGCTTCGTTCATGAGCATGACCGGAATACCGTCGCGAACAGGAAAGGCCAATCCACACACCTTGCAGGTGAGGGTCTTGGCTGCTTCATCGGCTATGAGTTCGCCATGTGCCGCACATGGGCATGCCAAAACCTGCCAAAGGGCCGGATCTAGGCCAAGCGGTGCGTGACTCATCTATTCCTCATTTTCTCAAGGAGCTCATCTCGAAGCGATTCCATTTTTACTGGATCCTTAGCCTCCACATTAAGGCGCAGCAGCGGTTCAGTGTTACTTGGGCGCACGTTGAACCACCAATCGCCAGCGGAAATGGTTAATCCATCCATTTCATCGAAGGTGACACCTGGCAACGGTGAGAACTCCTTCTTGATTTGTGCAGTGACGCCGACCTGATCCTGAACTTTCGTGTTGATTTCGCCGCTCATTGAATAGCGAATAAACGGAGCTAGCATCGACGACAATGTTGTGCCTTTTGGGGTGTGTCCAAGAGCTGCAATCACATGGAGAGCAGCCAACATCCCTGAATCAGCGCGCCAGAAATCCCTAAAGTAAAAGTGACCTGAATGCTCACCACCGAAAACTGCATTTGTTTCGGCCATAGTCGCTTTGATGAAAGAGTGACCCACACGCGTGCGCACGGGAATACCACCATTTTCAAGAATGACCTCCGGCACTGCACGGCTTGTGATCAAGTTATGAATAACCGACGAACCTGGCGACTTCTCCAACTCACGTTGCGCAATGATCGCGGTGATTGTCGAAGGGCTCACCAACTCACCACGCTCATCTACAACAAAGCAACGGTCAGCATCGCCATCAAAAGCAAGGCCAAGATCTGCGCCAATTTCCTTCACTTTGGCTTGCAGATCTACGAGTGTTTCTGGATCAATTGGGTTTGCTTCATGGTTAGGAAACGTGCCGTCGAGCTCGTAATACATCCGAGTGACGTCCAGCGGGAGAGCAGCAAGTCCGGCTTCAGCTTCAAGTACGGCTGGAGCTGTGTAACCACCCATGCCATTGCCCGCATCGACCACAATTTTTAAACGTCGAATCCCAGAAACATCCACAAGTTCGCGCATGTAGTTGGCATAGTCCGTGAGCATGTCTTGGTTGCGGGAAACTCCGCGTGGCCCGTTATATGCAACGACTGCCTCTTGCTCAACCATCTCCTTGATTGCGCGTAACCCAGAGTCTTGACCGACGGGCGCAGCACCTGGCCGGCAAAGTTTGATGCCGTTGTATTGAGCCGGATTGTGGCTGGCAGTGAACATCGCACCAGGTAGCTCTAATGTGCCTGAAGCAAAATAAAGTCCGTCAGTGCTGGCTAGACCGATCAGAACAACGTCGACACCTTGGTCCATCACACCGTTGGCAAAGGCAGCCACGAGCTCTGGCCCTGAGGGCCGCATATCGTGACCAATGACCACCGCGCCCGGGCCACCATCACGAGCAGCCAAATTGAGCACTGAAACAAAGGCTCCGCCGATGGCATAGCAAAGGTCACTATCGAGTTGGTCGGGGTAGATACCGCGGACGTCATAGGCCTTTATAACCAGATCAAGATTGCGCACGAGAACTAAGGCTACCGTTTCGCTGGAGTGAGTCGCCCGACCTAGAGGTCTTCGTGCGGGTATTGCTCGTTCGACGAAGGATTGTCATATGAGGTGTCATGGGTCAACACCCGTAAATGACCGCGCCTTGTTCCTTCAACAGTGCCGTGTGGAGCAGGTGGATGATCGACGTCACCACCAGGTACATACCGCGGACGCGCTGCTTCGCGAACTGCATTTGCTAAAGCCTCAAGATCGTCTGACGTTGGCTTGAGCGCATCTGGGTCAGGAGTAATCCGAACTATCTCCCAGCCTCGTGGAGCGGTAAGTCGCTCACTGTGCATCTGGCAGAGGTCGTAGCAATGCGGTTCTGCGTACGTGGCTAATGGCCCTAGAACCGCAGTTGAGTCTGCATACACGTACGTCAGAGTCGAGACTGCATACCCTTGGCATGAAGGCTTAGAACAACGACGGCGAGCCACATCGGAACGCTAATGCCACAACACAACAACCGGGTGCAGGACGCGCCGCTACTTGCGAACCGACAGACCTGGGTCTTCATGTGCAGCCGGAACTCGAACTTCTGTTCGTAGCGGCTGCCATGGATATCCCGTGACAAGATCGCCGAAACGTGAAGATTCCAACACCTCATGAGCAATCAAGAATGGGGATGAATTTTGCGGAGTAACGACCACGGTGAACCAAGCAGCACTTTGACTAAGGCTGAGCGGCAGCCAGACAACCGACCCTGCAGGGATGGTGACGTCTTGCATTTGCACTGGAGTGCTCACTTGGTCTTTGCCAAGGTAGGGCAACAAACTGATCTGCACTTTGGCCTCACCCTTTGGTGCAGTGAGCGCTACTCGCACACGAGTTGAGCCTTGCACGGGAAGTCCACTCACTGCGGCAGTTGTCGTCAGCGGTTGAACCCCAGTTGCATAAGCCGTGTCATTTTGTTGACGCTTGGTGCCGAAGAACTGACGCATTCCCGCAACGATCGGCGTATCTGATGTGAGTTCAAGCGTTGCTGGTTGACCCTGAACAACCGAAGACATATCCATGCTGATCACCGAGTCGTTAGGCACGGTCACGCGATCGCGTTCTGCCGGCTGGAAGGACCCGTCTTTGGTCATCACTCGAATCGAAACTTGAGCGTCAGATCCGCCGGGAGCAGCAATCGCAAGTACTCGCACGCCCTTGCCAGGAAATACGCCTGGCACATAGACCGTCGTTGCAGGTGCTGCTGCTCTTGGTACCCATTCAGTTCCCACTGAATGTAGCCCCGACATTTGATCATCATCAACTGAAGCACCAATGCGACCCGTGCGAGCGATCACGTGTATCGCCGTTGTGGTGATACCTGGGGCTAGCGCATCCATGCGCACATACATTCGTTGCTTTGGATTGACAACAAGTCCACGACCTGCAGGAGCATCCACCACGCCATCGGGTCCGTAAATTACTAAATCAATTGACGCAGCAAAGGAATCAGGATTGACCAGCACCACGCGCGTCTGGCGGCCAGCCACCGCGCCACCGCCTACAAACCAAAAATCTGAAGCAGCCGAGTCACACGGCGTGCTCGCCATGCCTCGTCCTTGGCCACGTGGATCGCGGCTCCATTGATTTGCAATCAAACCTGGCGCCAACGAACCGGTACCGATGACACTGATCGGAGGCAAGCGTCGGCCGCCGCCTGCAATTTCCGTTTGAGCACCGGGTGACGTGAGTTTGGCTTGAACTTTAACTTTTCCAGCAAGTGTGGTGATGCTGACATCGCCATCACCTTGATTTTGGCCCGGTTGCCCTGGCACGACAACTGCCGTCATGCGCGACCCTGCTTGCGCACCGACTCCAGGTTCTGGGCATAACAACACTGATGAGGCAATCGGTTCTACTTGCGTCGTTGAGTCATTCACAGCATTGATGCCGTACTGCCCGATAACACCCAAGCCAACTATCAGAGCCACACTGATGAAAGCCATGCGAAGGTACAGCGTCGAGGTAGTTGAAGCTTTGGATTGCACTTCTGCTGTTTCATCGCTCGTGGATTCAGTCATGAATTCATCACTCATGTCGCACCGCCTCGGCAGGGAATCCTGAGCCCTCAACGTCAGGATCTATCTCATCAACCCGGCGAGCAGGAAGTGAGAGAACGACAAGCACGATAAACACAATGAGTTGGAGCCACATCCAGAGTGAGCGCGTGGTCTGACTGAAACTCACTCGAACATGAACAGTGTCTTTGGGTACGACAAAGGCTTGAGACCAATTCAATGCTCCCTGAACTGTGACTGGCTCTAATGATGACTCTTCTCCCGTGGCATCATCGATCGCGACAGCGCTCCACTTGCTGCTTGCGAGTTCGCCGACAACGAGTTGGCGTTCCGTGGTTGCTGCTGCGATCTTTTGATCCAGATATGGCGTCGTTTCCACTCCAACAGCAGCCGTGAACTCTGGGGTGCCGCTGACCACGTCAAGTTCACTGGCAACACCATCGGTAATTAAGCGAGCTCGCGACGTCACTCCGTCAATTCCCCACAAGACTTCGCCTGCCTCGCTAGACAACCGCCGTAGACCCGGTTCGCCATCAAGGATGGGAATTAAACCCGTTGAAGTACCACGCACGAGCGAGATGTACCGCACTCCGTAGCCGCTTAAGTGAGCGATCTCAGCGCCGCCCCGGCCAGATGTCAACGCAGCAACATCAGCGTCAAGCGGTAGCCAGACATCACCTGGAGGTGCCATATCTGCATCGCCAAGCACCGCACCTGGGCCGTTGAGCAAGGTATAGAGCACTTGCCCGGCGCCGGCTTGTCGCAGCATCAAGGTGCGAGGAGCTTGCGGACCAACAGAGTCAGCTGCAACAAAGGCCGGAACTGCGCTTGCTGGGGCCTTGTGGAGTTCATCGGCAGCCGTAGGCAGCCACAACACAGCTGAACCCAGTGGGGTCAGTACCGCGAAAATCGCTATCAGCACGGCAAGTGGCTGTTCCAAACTGAAACTTGAGCCAACCATTGTTTGACGTAGTCCATCGGCGCCTAGCGCTGCGGCCAAGATCAGGCCAGCGCCCCAAACTAACGTGGCCGGCCCCGGCCAAGGTCGAATCGCATCTGTGGCTCCGGGAGGAGTCACCAGCACGATGGTTTGCAAGATCGCGAACATTAAGCCGATGATGCTCAAGCCCATAGAAAGTGCAATCTGCATTGAGCGGTCGCGACGCAGTAGCGCGAGAAATCCTGCAGCAACTAAGCCAGCGGTGATCCAGACTGGTGTCATGCCTGGGCCACCGGGATGCAGAAGAAAGACTGAAATCGGCGAAAGATCTGGATCGCTCAAGTTGTGCTCTCCAGAACCGATCAAGAAGCGCACCGGCTGAACAAACCACTGCAGACTCCATGGCGCGAGCAAAATAACTGGACCGATGATCGCAATCGCCAAACGCTTCAAAAGTTGCTTGGACTCTTGGGGGTCGCGACGCCAACTCGTAATGCCCAAGGCAAGGGCAAAGATCAAAGCGATCAACCAAAACAGTGGGATTGCAGCGATCAAAATTGAAAGCAACAACGCGGTGCCAGCTGCACGACGAACCGATGCAGTGCTAGTTGCCAAACGAACGCAAGATCGAACCGCGAGGGGGAACGCGATTGCAGCGATGACCGTGCCTAAGCGCCCGGCTGTCATTGCACCCGTAACAGATGGAAGAACCGCATACATCACTGCGGCCCACACTCGCACAGGTTGGCTCAGTATCACTCCGCGCAAGGTGAAGTACGCAGCCCATCCCGCAAACGCGAGTCCGAGCAACATAACGATTTGCGCAGTAAGTGCGCTCTTACCGAGGAACGCGATTGAAGCAACAAAGAGTGTCAATAAATAAGGGGACGCTGGCGTACTGGAACCAGGACCGACGTCGTGCCAGCCTCGGGTGTACATATCCCAAAGATCTGTTGCTCCATCTGGCGTTGGCAATAGCGCCCCACCTTGCAACACGCCATCACCCCACCACAAGGCATGCGTCGCGATGATCG
Source organism: Actinomycetes bacterium (assembly GCA_037137855.1). Taxonomy (GTDB): domain Bacteria; phylum Actinomycetota; class Actinomycetes; order S36-B12; family S36-B12; genus UBA11398. The sequence goes on along the minus strand of JBAXJN010000016.1, from coordinate 7,028 downwards.
CAAACACCATGAGCGAAAGCACCATGATCACACTTGGACGCCACACGATTCGTTTGAGTAAACCTGAACTCGAAACATCGAGAAAATCAGATTCACCATCGGTTGGACCAGTCTCGCTAGCACCCGCTGACAAGGAGGCTGCTGATTCACTTGTCGACGCAATACCGATCAATGCCTCAAATGTTTGCCTCAACTGCCAGGCCAAACGCGGCCGCAAACTATTCACTACAGAAACGGGCTCAGTTGAAGTCTGGTGAATGCGATGACGTGACTCAGCAAGCCTCGACGGATGCCGAGCAACGCTCAACACTGCCTTCACTTCATCGCCTGAGGCGTTGAAGTCTTTTCCTAACAAGAACATGAGTGCGCGAAGTGCACTACCGAGCAATAACCGGATTGCAATGAAAGGACTTGCGATAAGACTGCTTTGAGCCAGCAAAACGTGCACTGCCGCTTCGCGATCGGCGCGATGTGGATGCGGCGCTAAATCGGAAATGCGTCGGGCGTGCGCCGAAGCCTCTCGGTGATGAAGCACAGCATTTGTGGCGACAACCACGCGTTCACCAGCGCGATGCGCTCGCCAACAAAGATCGAGGTCGTCGCGAAATAGTGGGAGTTGCGGATCGAATCCATTCATGCGATCCCAGAGGTCACGGCGAATCAACATGCCTGCTGAACTCACGGCAAGTACGTCGCGATCGCCATCATGCTGACCTTGGTCATGTTCGCGTCGCTCTAAGCCGGTGAAACGACGTCCGGCACCCGTCACACTGAAGCCAGCTTCCAGTAACAGGCGTTGATCGTGCCAGCCAAGAATTTTCGGCCCAAGGATCGCCACACTCGGCTGGTCATCTGCTGCGTCGAGTAACCCTTCCAAACATGAAGCGTTCGGAGCGCTGTCATCGTGCAAAAGCCACACCCAGGTGGCGAGCTCCTCTGATTCTGACGATGGTTCTACCTGCACCTCGCCTACATGGGCCAGCCCAGCCAATACTGCAGAGCCAAACCCGACCAAACGATCAACCACGATTACTCGGTCTGAGCCCAGCGATCTGCGCAACAGATTTGGGCTGTCATCGTGAGATCCGGTGTCTACCCCAACGACAGCATCCGCGTGACGCGTTTGGTTGGCCAGCGTGGTCAGCACCGCCGGTAGCCAGGTTGCCCCGTCGTGCGAAACCACCACAGCGGTCACGTGGTGATGGCGGCGAGGAAGGATCGAAGGACTTCCATCTTGGGAATCGCTGAACCACTCCGACCATGCCTGATCTTCGGTGGCAGTTGCTTCGTGGACTACTTCTACTGATTCTTCGTGCGGATCAGATTGCTCTGCTGGACTGCGCTGGTCCTCATCGAGCCCGATGACCTCGAAATCATCAAAGGGTGTCGGCGCCGTGGCATCGGCTAGGTCATCTGGTGCTTGGAGCTCGCCAGTTTCCGGGTCTTTGGATTCTGGCTGCACTCACTCATTCTAGATGGTTTAAGAGATAGCGCGTTTTTTAAGCCGGCGGCGCTCTCGCTCTGACAGCCCACCCCAGATACCGAACCGCTCATCTTGCTCAAGGGCATATTCAAGGCAATCGGTGCGGACATCGCAGCTCAAGCAGACGCGCTTGGCCTCGCGGGTGCTGCCGCCCTTTTCTGGGAAAAAGGCCTCAGGATCAGTCTGAGCGCAGAGCGCCTGCTCTTGCCAGGTGAGCTCTTCAACGTCAGACAGTGGAACTAATGTCAGACCTACTGTGTTGTTGTCGGTCACGTGGTGGACCTCCTCGACCCTTCGAAATGCGGAAACACTTCTGCTCAAGCCGTATTACATCGGTGTCATTTACCATCCGTCAACCCGAAACCCGACAAATCGCGCTTTGTTTTCAAGAAATTAACCCGACACGCCGTAAAAGGTACAAAAAGTCCTCTTTTAGGGGGACCTGCTCACGCCGTCTCACGACTTGGCAGGATGGCCTCATGAATTCATTCCCGTCCCGCATCACGGTTCTTGCCGGGGGCATAGGGGGTGCCAGATTCTTGATGGGGCTTCTGGCCCATCTGCACCATGCCAACCCCGACGGTCAAGGTGGTACCGCGACCACGGTCACGGTTATCGGCAATACCGGCGATGACATCTGGGTCCATGGGGTTCGGGTCTGCCCAGATCTCGACACCGTGATGTACACCCTTGGTGATGGCATTAGTCACGAGCGCGGCTGGGGCCGCGAGGGTGAAACTTTCTCAGCAAAGGATGAGTTAGCCGCCTACGGAGTTGAGCCAACCTGGTTTGGTTTAGGCGATAAAGACCTGGCAACCCACTTAATTCGTACCCAGTCCCTTGCGTCCGGCTTCACCCTGACTGAGGTCACCGCAGCTCTTTGCGATCGCTGGCAGCCCGGGGTGACCTTGTTACCTATGAGTAATGAGCGGGCTGAGACTCATGTGATCGTGGATGACCCCGATCAGGGTCGTATCGCCATTCATTTCCAGGAGTGGTGGATCCGCCACCGTGCAGCTTTACCCGCCCACGGATTCGTGCTTGTCGGTATTGAAGACGCCAGGCCGGCACCTGGAGTTCTTGAAGCCATCCATGACACAGATCTGGTGATTTTCCCGCCAAGCAACCCAGTGGTCTCAATTGGCACGATCCTGCAGGTTCCAGGAATTGCAGAAGCCGTACGAACCACAAAAGCTCCTGTGATTGGCCTCTCACCCATTGTTGGTGGCGCACCAGTGCGCGGAATGGCTGATGCTTGCCTGACCGCACTCAACATCGAGACAACCGCTGCCGCAGTTGCGCTGCATTACGGAGCTCGCAGTAACGGCGGCTTCATTGATGCCTGGCTCGTTGACACCCAAGACAGCGAAAGCGTTGGCCTTCTTGAACAATCAGGCATTCGCACAAAGGCAATTCCACTTATGATGACCGACGTCGATGCAACCGAAGCCATGGCTGCACACACACTCAACTTCGTCTAAACATTAAGGAAGCCATGCAGATTGTTGCAGTGCCGGGCCTACCCCGCATTGATAGTTCCAGCAATCTTGCGCAACTTATTTTCGATTCACTGATTCAATGGCCTGACGACACAACTGGTCTAACCGATGGCGACATCGTCGTCATCACGAGCAAAGTTGTTTCAAAGGCAGAAGGAAATGTCGTTGCCTCTCACAATCGCGACGAACTGATCGATTCACAATCGGTGCGAACCTTGGCAACAAAACATCACGCCCGCGGAACCACACGCATCGTGCAAACCCATCACGGACTGGTGCTTGCCGCTGCTGGAATCGACGCCAGCAATGTTGAGGCCGGCTTTGTCGTGTTGCTACCTCAAGATCCGGATGCGTCGGCTCGGCGCATCCGCAAAGAACTTCACACTCTCACCGGAAAGCATCTTGCCGTGATCATCACAGACACGATGGGCAGAGCTTGGCGCAACGGACTTACCGATAATGCCATTGGTATTGCCGGACTTTTAGCCCTCGATGATCACACCGGCAAGCAAGATCAGTTCGGCCGAACTTTAGAAATGACCGTGATCGCGATCGCTGATGAAATCGCCGGTGCAGCCGATCTCGTGAAAGGAAAATCTGCTGGGAACCCTGTTGCAATCGTGCGCGGCATGAGTCAATACGTCACTACCGATGATGGATCAGGGGCTGCACTACTTATTCGTGCGCAAGAAGAAGATCTCTTCTGGCTTGGCACCGCTGAAGCAATCCAAGCAGGCCGCCGATCTGCAATAGCCAATCGCCGGACTGTGCGTATGTTCACGGACCGGCACGTGCCCACCGAAGCCATTTTTGCCGCCGTAGAAGCTGCAATAACAGCGCCTGCGCCGCATCACTCCACACCGTGGCGTTTTCTCATCTTGCGCGAGGAACCATCCCGAAAGACTTTGCTTGATGCTATGCGTGATAAGTGGATCGCGGACCTCGAAGCAACAAATGAAATCGATGACGATGCCATCAAAAAACGCATTGCCCGCGGAGATATCTTGCGTACCGCCCCTGTGGTGGTGATTCCATTCATCGATCTTGTTGCAGGTGCACACACCTACCCTGATGACGCCCGTAATGCTGCAGAACGTGACATGTTCATAGTTGCAGGAGGCGCAGCAGTTGAAAACATGTTAGTAGCACTGGCTTCACAAGAGATCGGCTCAGCGTGGATTGGATCTACACTTTTTTGCGCGGACACTGTGCGCCAGATCCTAAGACTTCCAAGTTCGATGCTGCCGCTGGGCGCAATCGCAATTGGATACGCCGCGACTGTAGCTGAGTCTCGGGAACCAAGAAATCTGAAAGATTACATAATTTCGTCAGACTAACGATCACTCGAAAAACGAATTGCGGTTTCACCGATCTGAGCCCCTGGCCACACCCGCGCGCCATCGGTGAGTTCGTTGTGTGCACCGATCACTGCACCATCACCAATGACCGCGCCATCGATAATTGCGTGCGCACCGATCACCGCACCATCACCAATAATGCTGTTTGAAATACGCGCACCTTCGTGAATTATTGCGTTATCAAAAACGACAGATCCAGTGACTACTGCGTTGCTTGCTATCGATGCATTACGTCCAACAACTGATCCACCATGCACGTGTGCTGAAGCGTCAATGCGCGCGCCTTGCAATGCGAGAAAGTCACCGGTTTTAGGAACTGCCGGCGATGGAGCGTGACCGAGAACGAGATCTCTTGAACCCTGCACGAAGGCAAGTGGTGTTCCAAGATCAAGCCAATAACCAGGATCAACAACACCGGTGACTAATGCGCCACTTGCTAACAACTGCGGAAAGGTTTCTCGTTCAACCGACACCACTCGACCTGCCGGAATTTGATCAATCACTGAGCGCTTGAACACGTAACAGCCTGCGTTGATGTTGTTTGTAACGATCTCTTCGGGCGTAGTTGGTTTCTCCAGAAACGCCGTTACTCGCCCGTCTTGATCAGTGGGCACCAAACCAAAAGCTCGAGGGTCTTCCACTGGAGTCAGATAGAGCGTGACGTCACTATTCGTGCGCTGGTGATGGGCAACCAGGGCTTCAATATCTAGGCCAGACAGAACGTCGCCGTTGAACACCAAAACAGGCTCATCTGGCCCACTTGTCAGGTGCTCTGCTGCAAATCGGATCGCTCCCCCCGTGCCCAGAGCCTTTGGCTCGGTGGCGATGACCAGTTCGATCCCCAGATCGCTGGAATCAATGAATTCCTTGAAGACTTCGGCCTTATAGCTCGTGCCCAAAATGATTCTCGTGACTCCAGCATCCCTAGCCCTAGTGATTTGGTGCACCGTGAACGGCACGCCGGCAACAGGCAACATGGGCTTTGGCGTGTTGATCGTGAGGGGGCGAAGTCGGCTGCCTTGGCCTCCGACGAGAAGTACGGCTTCAGTCATCTCGTAACTGTGCCACACGCGTAAGCCTAGGTTGGCTAACCGCTAGGTTCGCGGCATGGCTAGGGAATTCGACGGTGCACTTTGGCCGCTCATCAATAAGCGAGTCCGCGACCATTCGGGGCAACCATTTCTTACATCGATTGATTCAGAAGGCTTTCGCACTGAGCTTTCTGGCGTGACCTTGCTGAACGCAGTAGCAAAGAATGCTGGTGCATTAGTTGACGAGGCGGATCTGGAACCAGGCTCCACGATCGCCATCTATTTGCCGTGGCACTGGCAGCGAGTGACGTGGACCTTGGCTGCTTGGACCATCGGCGCCGTTGTTCTCGCGCATTCAGACGCAGCGAGCGCCGACTTAGTTCTCACAGATCTGGCAAGCGTCGATTCCCTCAAAGACGCAGATGAGCCGTGGGTGGTATCGATGCATCCATTGGGTTTGGTAGAAGCTGGACTGCCCACAAATGTCATTGATGCAACTGGACTTAGTCGTATGCAACCCGATGCATTGTTAGTGCCACCTGCTACTGGTGACGATCTCGCAATCGTCATTGATGATCAATCATTGAACCGAATTGCAGCACTCCAATGGGTAGCTTCTAAACTTCCTGACACATCAGACCGCGTGCTCATCAATCAGCCTGCTGTCAATGACCCAGCCGCTTGGTTGATACCGGTTCTGTTCCCACTCTTAGGATCAGGCTCAGTGATTATGACAAACAGTGCAGATACTTCATCGGTCTCGCAGCAAGAAGGTGCGACGCTTATTTGGAAGTAACTACTTTCGAATCTTTACTAACCCAGAAGCGCTAGCAACACCTTCTACGCCGTTAGTGACCACGATGACTCGATACTCATATTTCGCGCCCGCGGGTACAGCTTTCTTGATTATGAAAGTGAATCGACCCGACTTCTTCGTCATCGTCGTTGCTTTCACCTGCCAAACACCATCAACTTTCATCTGGCGCTGCACAGTGACCCCAGCTTTTGCGGGAACAATTTTTCCCCTGAACTGTAACGGTGAACCAGCCTTCGGCTTCAGCGTTGGGCCAATCTTCATTGAGATCGTCGTGGTTGCAGGAGGTGTTACCACTGTTGCTGTGGGCACAGGAACTGGCACCGATGTAGCAGCTGGCACTGGAGTGATTGATGGAGCACCTGGCACCGCCTGACCATTGATGGCATTCACATAGGTTGATTTCAATCCCAGCTTTGATCTCATGACTTCGCCAGTGATCGTGCGAGTGGTGCCGTCTTGCAAGGTTCCTGCCAAAGTACGCACACTGCCCGAAGGCAAGCGCTCTGCCACTTCAACTTTCCAGACACCAGGAACACCAAAGGCTGCTGCCATCGATGCTTGCGGAACGTTGACGGTCCAACTTGCATTGGGATTGTCTGGTGACAGCGACCAATGGTCATCGACGTTTACTGAATATGGCAGTTCGCCGCCCCACACGTCTTTCGTGGTGTTCGTGATGCCACCAGATGAAGCCGAGTAGAAGGCTGAGATCGGCGCACCATTAAATGTTGCAGCGATGCCCGTGGTTTCTGAACCGAACGTGGCATTAACTGCAGCAACCCAGCGGTCACCCTTGGCGCTACTTGCCTTTGCCCATCCCACGAAAGCCTGATCGTTGAA
>JBAXJN010000015.1:0-20317 GCA_037137855.1 Actinomycetes bacterium | reverse complement strand
TCGCGTCCTTACCTTCAACCTTCGCTGTCGATGCGCTGACTGATGCGCGGCCAATCTCACCATCGCTCTTGCGAATTTCGATAGTTGCATCGCTCGGGATTTCAAATGTAGTGCCAATGCGAGTTTGCATGCCCAGCATTGTTTGAGCAGCGGGGTTAGCCGTGACCACTGTGTTGTCTTTTGACACGACCAGGACTCCGTCACTCATCGTGGCAATAATCTGTGTGAATGGTTCAGTATCCAAGTTATTGCGATCTTGCTGACGTGCTCGCTCACTAGCACTAGCTCGACCAATTGAGCGTTCAGTCATCAGCGACATTGTGCCAACCAGAATCGTGATGGCCAGGGTGAGCGCGAGTTCGGCGACCACCATAATCCGCCAATTGTCATCGCCGCGTTTTGATGCAAGGGACGAGCCAAGGTGGGCGGCTGCTATCGAGTTAGAGAATTCTTCATCGGTACTCTTGTACTCCAAAGAATTCATGATCGCCTTGACCTGACTCGCGGTGTTTCCGCCCGCAAGGGCTGCTGCCACCGCTTTTTCAGCCACCGCTGTGTAGGCAAGCACGGAGGCTTCCAATTCCTTGATTCCAGGAGAGTATGTGGTCGTAATCTTCTTAAGTTCTATCGGGAATCCAGGATCTAAAGCACTGATAGAGCTTTGCATGACAACACCACCATTGGAAATGTAGCCATCACTGGCGGCAACAAGCTGGTACCTCAAAGCTTCGCGGTTGGCTTCAACATCTTTGATCAGCAAAGTCTGAGCGGAATAGCCGTGAATTTCATCCACATTCTTGGATGACAAGTTGAACCACGTCAACCCAATGATCAAAGGCAGAACCGTCAAGACAACAAAAGTAGTCCGGCGACGAATCTTGCTTCGCTGATTGCGTGATGCTGCATTGCGATCTCGTTTAGCTGCCATGCGACTTTCGTGCCTCCCTGGTGGACTTGTGCAGGCTACCTGTTTGGGGGTCCTTTGTGTGGGGATTGTGGTGATCCGTAACGATTCGACCGCTGTTGCTGGGTAGATCTGGGCGAGTGGGGCGCTCAGGTGGCACGATGGGGGCATGAGCGCTGAGGCAGAGCACGGATCCCTAGGCAAGGTGCTGGTCGTTGACGATGATGCTGCCCTGTCTGAAATGTTGGGGATCGTGCTGCGCCAAGAGGGGTTTGCTCCATTCTTTTGCCGAGACGGTGCCAAGGCAGTCGCAGCCTTTCGTGCGCTGAAGCCCGATGTTGTGCTGCTCGATGTCATGTTGCCTGGGATGAGCGGCATTGAAATCTGCCGAATTATCCGTCAGGAGTCGGGCGTGCCAATTGTGATGCTCACCGCTAAAACGGACACCGTTGACGTCGTCCAAGGTCTTGAATCAGGTGCAGATGATTACATCGTCAAGCCCTTCAAGCCAAAGGAGCTAACAGCGCGCCTGCGGGTTCGTGTTCGCAGGGTCGATGCGGGGTCTGTGGCTGCGCTGGCAATTGGTGATCTTGAAATTGATGTGAAAGGACACAAGGTCGCTCGCGCCGGTCAGCAGCTTTCACTGACTCCTCTTGAATTTGACCTTTTAGTTTGTTTGGCGCGCAAACCTGAACAAGTGTTTTCACGTCAGGCCCTTCTGCATGAGGTCTGGGGTTATCAACACGCGGCTGATACGCGTTTAGTAAATGTTCACGTACAACGTCTACGTTCGAAAGTTGAACATGATGCGGAAAATCCTGTCTATGTATTAACAGTTCGCGGAATTGGGTATAAGGCGGGACTCGGTTGACCACACTTTTTCAGGTGTGGCACCGCCTGGTGCACAGTTTTCAATGGGCAAAGCCACCCTTTAGCTGGATCAAAAAGAAATGGCGAGGTTCTTTACTGCTGCGAATCACGGCCATCACACTTCTAGCCTCGGGACTCGTCATCACCGTTCTGGGTTTTTCATTACTCAGCAAGGTTTCGACTGGATTGATGGATACAAAGCAGCAGTCATCGCTTTCCGAGGCAACTGCAGGGCATGTTGAAGCTCAACGAGTTATCGAGACAGCAGACGCGGCCCCTACGGCTCCATCACCAGCCCTACTCGCAGATGATGTGGTGTCAAACCTAGCTTCAAGGAGTGGATCACCTGCGCAATTTGACGTACTGCTTCTCGCGTCGATTCCGGGGCAACAACTTCCAGAGCGTGGAACGAATTTGGTCTCCACAACAAGTATCAGCGAAAACATTCGCAAGGTGCTTGCTGACACTCAGGAGCAGTCGTGGGTATACGGCCCGATTAATTACATTGATGGCACGAGTGTGCCGGGACTGATTGTTGGGGCACCACTTCGCATCAAGTCTCTTGGCGAGTACAACTTGTTCTACTTGTTTCCGTTGACTCAAGAGCAACAGACCCTTGATCTGGTGCGCAGTTCGGTCGTCATTACAGGGATATTGCTCTTGATCTTGCTCGCGGTGATCGCGCGAATCGTTACCAGACTGGTGGTGAATCCCGTTCGGCAAGCTGCGCAAACTGCGGCACTCCTCACAGAAGGTCAACTTTCCGAGCGAATGCCTGTGCGCGGAGATGACGAACTTGCGCAACTAGCCACCACATTCAATGACATGGCAGCAAGCCTTCAGCAGCAGATCAAGCAACTAGAAGAGCTCTCACGGGTGCAACAACGCTTTGTCGCCGACGTGTCCCATGAGTTGCGCACACCGCTGACAACAGTGCGCATGGCAGCTGATTTGATGTTTGAAAATCGTGCAGACTTTGATCCAATAACAGCACGGGCCTCGGAATTACTTCAAAATCAGCTCGATAGATTTGAAGCGTTACTTAATGACCTCCTAGAGATTTCACGCTTTGACGCGGGTGTAGCTGCCTTGGAGATAGAGAGTTGGGACCTCGCGGACTTAATCGACCGAGCTGTTGAATTCGCGGAACCGCTAGCAATTCGAACGAACACACCTGTTCAAGTTATCCGTATCACGAACGTAAACCTGATCACGGCAGACCAACGTCGCATTTACCGAATCGTGCGCAACCTCTTAGAAAATGCAATAGAACATAGCGAGGGACGCAAGGTCGAAATTTCTGTTGCAGTCAGTGAGGATGCCGCTGCAGTCACCGTGCGTGATTTTGGCGTTGGATTGCGACCGGGGGAGGCCTCGCTAGTTTTCAATCGATTCTGGCGAGCAGATCCGGCTAGAGCGCGCACGATGGGAGGCTCCGGACTTGGACTTTCGATTGCGTTCGAAGATGCTCGACTTCATGGTGGGTGGCTAGAGGCATGGGGCGAGCCCGGCCAAGGCTCATGTTTTAGGTTGTCACTTCCGCGTATTGCTCGTGGGTCATTTTCGGAGTCTCCGCTGCCACTTATTCCAGAAGGTTTTATCGGCATTGAGTCATCGACGTCCTCGGGGCTGTTCCTCGATGCTGTGCCGCAGCCACCCGCTGACGCATTTCGATTTGGACCTAAGACGGGTGGTGAGTAATGAAGAGACTCACCTTTATGCCATTACTTCTTGTGATTGGTCTAGTGCTTTCGGGCTGTGGCCTAGTGCCGTGGTCAGTTACGGCGCAAGTTCCAACTGATAGTTCGGTTCGTCAGGGGGAAGCAAGTGGATTTGATCAGCAGGATCAATTCATTCGAGTTATTCCGCAAGGTCCACGTTCTGGCATGACCGCCGTACAAGTAGTGCAAGGGTTCTTGGATGCTTCAGCAGCAGCTGAAGATGATCATGGCATTGCACGCGAATACTTGACTGCGCAAGCTGCGGCGCGTTGGACGCCGGATTCTGGCGTTCAAGTCTTTGAAGGAACACCAGAGTTAACTTTGACCGGAACTACGGTGCTTTTCTCGGCTCCGCTTGTGGGAAAGATTTCCGAGAAAGGAAGTTATGCGACCACCCAAGGCGTAAGCACATTGAGCGCGAAGTTCTCCCTCGTTCGCCGAGAAGGGCAATGGCGGATTGAGCAACTTCCTCAAGGCCTGCAACTTTCCATCGCCGACATGCAACGTGCGTATCGATCACTTTCGGTCTTCTACTTCAATCCACAAATGAATACGTTAGTGCCAGACTCCAGAATGATCGCTGTTCCGGGGTTTGGGCTGGCAACAGGACTGATGGAGGCTCTGCTTTCTGGGCCAAGTGAGTGGCTTGCGCCCGCGGTTCGAAATGCCTTTGCACTTGGAGTAGGTCTGAACTTCAGAAATGTACCTGTTGAAAACGGCGTCGCGCGCGTTGATCTCACAGCCGATGCTGGATCAGCAACGGACGAGACCCGACGACAGATGGCTCAACAAATCGTTTGGACTATGCGCCAGGTTCCAGAAGTGCGCGCAGTGGCGATCACAGCAGGCGGCCAAAATTTGACGATATCTTCCACTCCGTATCCGATTCCGCGTGATCAATGGCCTCAGATTGACCCCTCTGGACTTGCGCCCGGAGCCACCGCAGTAGTTGCGAGTTGGAGTGGAGTCCAGCAACTTACGCGCCTCAGCAGTGCGCGAATTACAGGGAACCCAAAGGGAGCGAATTCAGCATTGGTTCAAGTCGAGTCCAACAGGACCGGCGGAATGCTTGCTGCGATAGATGTCCTTGGACGAGTGTGGAGCACCACAGTTGATTCAAGCCCCGTTTGGTCACAGCTGCCTATTACACGTGCAGTTCAGTGGCTGGATTTCGATCCCAGCGGTGGACTCTGGATATGGAATGAAGCCAGCGGGCTTGCGGTGTGGGATGCGCCAGGACCGCTGAAATCTATTCCAGTTCAAGGGCTCCCCGCGGGTTCAACTCTCCTGAAAGCAGTGCCTTCTCGCGATGGTTCTCGGGCGGCTCTCATCGTGCGTTCGGAATCCAACACTGGGCTGTATCTAGCGCGAATTGTGCAAAATGTTGAGACAAATGCCCGAACAATCTCGGCCCCTATGCGGCTTGCTCGGTCGGTTTCGGGATTAGTTGATGTTGATTGGTCAGGAGCAAACTCGTTGGCTTTCATCGGCCGGTCAGGTGCAGGAGTGCTGCAAGTTTTTGATCTTGACCTTGCGCTGGGCACCCTCGTTGCACAGGGTGGGCCAGATTCGCCAGATTCGATTGCGTCAGCACCAGGTCTCCCAGTGCTGGTTTCGGCAAAGAACGGGCTGATCTACCAGCTTGATGCGGGGTCTTGGACTTCGCGTCTCAATGCTTGGTCACCTTCCTACCCAAGCTAATGAGTTGTCCACAACTTTGCGGAGCTGCATTGAAGTCTGCGTGTAGGCATTCAAAGATTGACCGTGATCGATTTTACTACAGGTATTCAACGGGTGATTCAGGATTTTGCTGACGTAATTTTATCTCGTTGCTGTGTCGCGTGCAGTCGGAGTGGATCTCTATTGTGCGCAAATTGTCGGTCGCTGATACCAACGCTGGCGCAACAACGCGAGGCTCACCATGAATTATGGTTTGGGGCACCCTACGAATCTGTCATTCGAGAAATGATCAATACTCATAAAGATCATGGAGTCCGTGCCCTATCCAAAGAACTGGGATTGGTGTTAGCGCGGGCAGCGTGGGCAGCATCAATGGCGAGTTCAACAGCTCGACCGCTTTTACTGGTACCCGTACCGCCACATCGAACATCGTTACGTAAGCGCGGAAGAGACACTTCCTTTGAGATTGCAGCACACGCGGCAAAAATTATTTCGGCTCGAGGATTACCTTGTGAAGTAAAACCCCTGCTTTTTAGAGTGCATCAGACATCCCGAAGCGCAGGAAAAACGGTGAAAGGTCGGCGTGAAGTTCATGGATCCTTCGCGATTAAACCAAAGGTGCAGCTGCCGAAGAGAGTGATCGTGGTCGATGACGTCGTGACCACTGGTTCAACCAGTCAAGAGGCCGTTCGGGCGCTTGAAGCCGCAGGGGTTGGTGTCGATGCAATTGCCTGCATAGCAAGCACGGCACTGAGCTATTAGGTCAAGCGGGTAATGCCTTCCTGGACACCTTTGACTACTGCTTCCATCCGCGATTTTGCTGGAAGTTTTTCAAGGATGCTTCGCACGTGATTCTTTACAGTGTTTTCGCTTATGCCAAGTGAACTGGCGATCTCTCGATTGGAGAGACCAGCAGCCATCGCATGGAGAACTTCGCGCTCACGTCGAGTCAATTGGGGTCCGCTCCAGACCGGGCCGGAATTAGCATCAACAAGATCCTCGGGCAGGAGGTCGGCGAACCAGCAGTCTTTGAGAATGCCGCGGTGTGACAGCCCACGTCTCATGATTTGGTCATGGACGGAAAAACCGGCCTGCTGGACAACCGAACGAGCGGCCTCGTTGCCGATGAATGCTCGCCACGTGATCACGTTGAGGCGCAAGGAACTAAAGCCCCAACGACAGGCCAGACGCACGGCTCGAGTTGCAATCCCTCTACCTCGTAATTCAGGTGCAACCAGAAAGTGAACCCGGGCAGTGCCCTCGCGCTCGGATTCAAGAACCACTGATCCGCACCAGCGGTTCTCGGTGTCTGCGATAACCCAGGTCGGCTCACCCCACCAATACACCGGATTGTTTACTTTTTGCGTCCAAGAAGAAGCGTCATGCTCGGTATATGGGCTAGGTAGGTTCGTCCAGCGGGCTACCTCAGGGTCTTGACAGCCGGTTGCCATCGTCGCAATATCGTGACTCTCGGGCAGGCGCAGCAAAACGACGCCATCAGTCAATGTTGGCGGATTTCGGTTCGCCACGGGCCGTGACACAGGGAACACGAGCAGCAGTCTTGCAGGCAGCAGGACCACCTTTGGCATGTCCCCTACGATGGTGGCTCAATCTGGTTTCCCCACAGGGGGATTCCACGAAGGAAAGGTCACATCACTGTGAGCGTGCTCGACAAGATTCTGCGTGCTGGAGAAGGCAAGACTCTTCGCCGCCTGCATGCAATTGCCGAAGCTGTGAACGCGATCGAGGAGAACTATGTCTCCTTGAGTGATGCTGAGTTGCGGGCACTCACTGACGAATATAAAGAGCGTTATGCCGGTGGCGAGAGTCTTGATGACCTCATGCCTGAGGCATTCGCAACAGTTCGCGAAGCGGCCAAGCGCACTATCGGACAACGACACTTCGATGTGCAGATCATGGGTGGTGCAGCCCTGCACTCGGGAAACATTGCCGAGATGAAAACCGGCGAAGGTAAAACCCTTGTTGCCACGTTGCCTTCATATCTCAACGCGCTTACCGGTGATGGAGTCCACGTTGTCACGGTCAACGATTACTTGGCTGAGCGTGACTCCGAACGCATGGGTCGCATTCATAAATTCTTAGGGCTTGACGTCGGTGTGATTTTGTCGCATATGACGCCAGCCGAACGAAAAGTGCAATACGACGCTGACATCACTTACGGCACAAATAACGAATTCGGTTTTGACTACCTGCGCGACAACATGGCTTGGAGTAGCGAGGAACTCGTCCAGCGTGGTCATCATTTTGCTGTGGTCGATGAAGTTGACTCGATTTTGATTGACGAAGCCCGTACGCCTTTGATCATCAGTGGGCCAGCTGACCAGGCCACAACTTGGTATGCGGAATTTGCTCGCATCGCAAACATTCTTAAGGTCGATCAAGATTATGAAATCGATGAGAAAAAGAAAACTATCGGCGTACTAGAAGCAGCGATTGACACGGTTGAAGATCAAATCGGCATTGATAATTTGTACGACACTGTGAACACCCCGCTCGTTGGATATCTCAACAATGCAATCCGCGCGAAGGAACTCTTCAAAAAGGATCGCGACTATGTTGTGATGGATGGTGAAGTTCTGATCGTTGATGAGCACACTGGGCGTATTCTGGCCGGACGCCGTTACAACGAAGGTTTGCATCAGTCGATCGAAGCCAAAGAAGGCGTAGAAATTAAGGCTGAGAACCAGACGCTGGCAACGGTCACGTTGCAGAACTTCTTCCGTCTATATGGCCGACTCTCGGGCATGACAGGCACGGCCATGACCGAGGCCAACGAGTTCTCCCAGATCTACAACCTTGGCGTAGTGCAAATCCCCACCAATCGAGACATGATCCGCATTGATCAAGCAGACTCGATCTACCGTACTGAAGAAGCAAAATTGCAGGCAGTTATTGCTGACATTGTTGGGCGTCACGCAAGTGGTCAGCCGGTACTTGTTGGAACAACATCTGTTGAGAAGTCTGAAAACTTGAGTAAGTTGCTTCGCCAAAATGGTGTGCCACATGAAGTTTTGAATGCGAAGTACCATGACCGTGAAGCGCAAATTGTCGCGCAGGCTGGCAGAAAAGGCGCTGTCACTGTTTCCACCAACATGGCTGGCCGAGGTACCGACATCATGCTCGGAGGCAACCCAGAAACTATGGCCACAGCTGCGCTTGCGCAACGCGGGCTTTCGCTAAGCGAAGATCCTGATGCTTATAACGCAGCATGGTCAGGTGCTCTGGAGCAAGCCACCGCTGCTGTTGCGGCAGAGCATGCTGAAGTTATTGCTGCAGGCGGTTTGTATGTTCTTGGCACCGAGCGCCATGAGTCGCGACGCATTGACAACCAGTTACGTGGACGATCAGGACGTCAGGGTGATCCGGGCGCTTCGCAGTTCTATCTGTCACTCGAAGACGACCTCATGCGGCTCTTCAAGTCAGACATGGTTGATGCCTTCCTGCGTCGTTTCAACGTGCCAGATGATGTGCCAATTGAAGCCAAGATGGTCAGCAACGCCATTCGCAGCGCCCAAGGCCAGGTTGAGGCGCGAAACTTCGAAATCCGTAAAGATGTTCTGAAGTACGACGATGTACTGAATCGCCAGCGTCTGGTTGTCTACGCAGAACGTCGACGAGTTCTTGAAGGCGAAGATATTGAAGACCAGGTGCGCAGTTTCATTTCGGACACGGTTGACAGTTATGTGAAGGGTGCAACAGCTGCGGGTTATGCAGAGGATTGGGATCTTGAGCAACTTTGGACCGCACTCAAGCAGTTGTATCCGATTGAACTATCCGTGGGTGAAATCATTGAAGCAGGTGGGGGCGATCGCAGCGGCCTCACCACGGACTTCCTTTCACGTGAATTAGTTGATGACGCTCAGGCTTCCTATGACGACCGCGAAGAGTCGCTGGGCGACGAGGTCACTCGCGAACTTGAGCGTCGCGTGATTTTGTCGGTCTTGGACCGTAAGTGGCGTGAACACTTATATGAAATGGACTATCTGCGAGATGGCATTGGCTTGCGCGCGATGGCACAAAAAGATCCGTTGATTGAATATCAGCGTGAAGGGTTCGATCTGTTCAACGCAATGATGGATGGCATCAAGGAAGAAACCGTCGGCTATTTATTCAATGTGCAGGTTGAAGTTCAGGAATCAGGTGAAGGGCTTGTTGAAGTCAACGCTGAAGGACTAGAGGTTGCAGCCCATGCAGAAGTAATTGCTCCGGGGCTGGCACCATCGCGACCAACCCATCTGGAATACAGCGCCCCAAGCGAGGATGGCGGGGTTGAACACGAATCAGTGGACCTCCCTGTTGAGATCAATCCCAACGCCAGCCGTGCTGAACGCCGACGGCTAGAACGCGAGAATCGCAATCGCGGCTAGTGATCACTAGCCGATAGCGATCGCTGTTACCTGCCAGATTTCATTCAAGGCCTCAAAGCGCATGGCCACTGCTCGGCCGCGCCCTTCGCCAACGAGTACTGCTGAGGTTTCTGCTACTCCTGGAGCTACAGGACAGACTCGAATGGCACGCACTTGCTGCAGAGACCTCGTCGCAGCTCGGGCATCTCGTCCGTGAATTGCGCTGGGGTGACGCTGCGCTGCCTTGCCTCGTGCGGCCAACATGGCGAGTTGCCGCTTCTCGACCCACTTCGTGAGTTGTTGCGGTGGTCGATCACCCGAAGCAACTTCCGCAATTGCCCGAGCCATTCGGGCAACCCACATGGGTGGTGGAACAGCTGAACCACCGGTGTGAACTGCGGGTCCGAAGTCGTTTGGACGAGTGGCCTGTGCTGCTAGTGAACCAACAAGTCGAAGGTGTCGAGGAGTAGGCGGAACCGCTTCAACTCCAGGGGCGATTTCCCAAACTAATGGCAGTACAAGTTGATGACCATCGGCTAAGACGATGGCAAGCAATGGTGCAGGTAATCGATCCAACAACGTAGACACAGCGGGCTCCTTGCCGCTCGGCCGCGGTCGGGGAGTCACGGGATGGTGATGCGTGTGTTTGCTTGCGTTTGTTGCTGTTTGCATTTCTACGGCTTCACCATCCCTCGTGTCAATGGGGTGTGGATGACGGTAGCTGCCTGTGGACAAAGGATTTGCCAATACATCTGGCCGTTCGTAATTCTTCATAGTTATGGTCTTCCTTCGAAAGCACATAACTAAACACAACGTCGGATTTGCTTGCACAACCCAAACATTCCACGGTGATGTGTGGCAGGAAGCGCAAGCTGCGATCGACGTGGAAGAGCGTTGGGGTTTGCTTGCTGACGCGTCGGCAATTGCTCAGGCTGAGCGTTCGCGGATGCGACTTACTGATGGTCTGATGAATACGCGAACGCCAATCGTCGCAAGTTGCGTTGGTGGATCGGTCGTGACTGGACTCATACTCGAAGTGGGAATTGATGTCATTATTGTCCAAGAAAATAACGCCACTGTCGCGGCGGTTAGCCTGCAATCGTTGTTACGAATTCAAGGGGTAACACGCGTACTTCGCTTAGAAGCTCACGCAGCGTCAGTTACAGCACCTTTGACGATGGCTGGCTGGTTACGATCACGCACGCGTGAAAACCTGCACTTCAACATGATTGACAGCTGGACAATAAATGGGAGACTTCAAGAAGTCGGCGCAGACTTTGTCACTCTGTTTGGTGATGACCAAGGTGCCGTTAGCCTTATGACAGAGCACATAAGTGTGATTCGTTCAAACGAAATTTGTGCCTAGCTATCTGTAGTAAACGGGTGTGCTGCTACGAAGTTTCGCGTCTGTTGGTACATCCTGGTGATGTATTGCTCAACCTGTGAATATTCAACGCGCCATTGCCCCCGGCCGCCAACTTTAATCGCAGGCAAATCGCCGTTACGAACAAGCGCATATGCCTGAGCGGCAGAGATATTCAAAACCTCGGCTACGTCAGCCAGGGTGATAAATCTCGAATTCGATGTATTCACGAAGGCATTGTGTCAAGAACTCTGCTTCCTTAAATTATTTATCCACAGGCTCAGTGGCTGTGGACGGGCATTCGCGCTTTATTGATTTGTGTTCGATGGTGAGAGACCACACGAAAGGCAACTCATGGCAATAAATACATCGAGAAGTCAGGTTCCTACCCAAGAAATAGCGATGATGATTCGGGGTAAACGTCGAAGACTGCGCGATCTGCGGGTGTGGTTGGGTTTGGCTCTGATTCTTGGCTCAATGTTTCTTGGCGCTTTTGTGCTCTCATCGGGGAACCAGACCAATAACGTGTGGCGAGCCACGCGGGATCTAGCGGTTGGTTCAGTCCCGGAGGTTGAATCGGTCACGCTAGCTTTGGGGGATGCCGCCTCAACCTATTTGTCTACTGCTCAATTCCCTCAAGGGCGAATGAAATTTCCCGTTGCCATAGGCGGTTTAATTCCGGTGAATGCGGTTGGCGCGGCATTGCCAGCAGCTACGCGACTGGTGACTATCCCGGTTGATCCGATGCGCGCTCCCGTTTCGATTACTGCGGGAGACGTCGTTGATGTATGGGTCAGTGCACCGAAAGCAAATAATGGAGTGCCGCCGATTCCAACCCTGGTCCTCAGCAATATTCGGGTTGCTGAAGTAGACCGGGATTTGTCTGGAGTCGGTGGTGAGATACCCGTGGTACTAGATGTGGTGGACTCACAAACTGCGCAACTTATTGGAGCCACCCGAGGTGAGTTATCCCTGGTATTAGTACCGCTCAATTCGCAATCGTTTTATGGCGAGGTGGGGTAGTGACTGGTGCTACATGCATCTTGGCTGCACCCGATCTTTCAGTAGAGCCTGCAATAGTTCAGTTATCTGCCGGTGCATCGTTGCGAATTATTCGTCGATGCCTTGATGCGGCAGACCTCTTGGCAGTGGCATCGATCGAACTCCAAACCCCAGCAGTATTGAGTGCAGGATTGCCCCGACTCACCAATGAAGTCGTAGCAATTCTCCAGGCGAATAATCGAAAAGTCATTGGGCTTGCTCAAACTCCAGCAGATATCGAGCAATTGCGCGCGCTCGGGATACTCAGTGTGGTGACAACACAGACGCCTGAATTGACGTTGACAGATTTGATCGAAGTCCTGCAGGAAATCGCTATCCCAATTCGCGGGAGTTGGGAAACCGGTGCTTGGCAGGAAAGGCAAGAATCAATCGTCAATGAAGAAAGACCAGAACCTGTTAAAGCGCTGACGAATGATAAAAACACAGGGCAGGTTCTCTCTATCTGGGGCCCACCAGGTGCGCCGGGGCGCACAACAGCTGCGCTCGCCATAGCGCGATTGATTGCGGCGACTGGCAAGACTGTCTGCGTCATTGATGCTGACACAGTAGGCCCCGCAATCGCGCTCCTTTTTGGTGTGGTTGAAGATGCCAGTGGAATTGTTGTTGCCGCGCGATACGCGCAACGCACATCACTGCGCTATGAGTCACTACTCACGGTGGTTCGAAATGTCGCCGACGGTATTGGAATCATTGGCGGGGTGAGTCACCCAGACCGTTGGGAGGAGCTCCACCCATATTCGTTTAGAGACGTTCTTAAAACATGCCGCTCGACATTTGATTACACCTGTGTTGATCTTGGTGCAGGTGTGGATCCAAGGGGATCCGATGGTGAATTCTTTGAGTCACAACGATTTTCAGTCGCAACTGCTGGCCTGCGTGAGGCAGATGCGGTTCTAGCAATCAGTCTTGCCACACCTTTGGGGATTTCTCGGTTACTTAACTCCTTGAGCTTAGTGTGCAATCTGGCTGGCAAAGACATTGCGATTGCGATTCGACCACATGATGGTGTTGACACTCATGAAGCGATAACTACTCTGCGTTCGTATGGGTGTGCCCAAGAGATGTTTGAGATGCCAAGCATTTCAACAAACGAAGTACTACAAAACTTGGGGTTTACGCGACAACGACGAATACTAAGGAGCCGCAAGGATCGCTGGACACCGTTGGAATTATGGGCAATGCGAAGGCGTCACGGTGACGGCAGCACCACGATGAGTGTGCCGACGCGTGCGAACTTGTAGACCTGAGTGGCACCCTCCTCGGATAATCGAACGCAGCCACCACGTGCGATCGCAAGTCCAAGTTGGTTAACTGAGTGCATTAGTTTTCCGTTGTAGTAGCGGGGGATGCTGTGCAATCCAATAGGAGATTTCGTATCAGGGCCATAAGTGAAACGAACCATGTGATTGAACGTCACTCCAGAATTTGGATTATTTGCTTTCGTGCTCTTTGAGAAGACGTGGTAGGTGCCAGCCTGTGGTCGATCCCAGCGTCCGACTACAGGGAACCTTCCCACCACGGTGTTATCCGCCTTGATCAGCCAGACCGTCATAAGTGCTTTGTCGTAGACCACTCTTTTTGTGCCGGCATGTAGAAGATCATTTGGGTAGTTAGGGATCCACTTTGCTTTCTTGGTTCGCGAAGCTGGCTTGGGTCGATGAGTGGATGAAGGCACAGCACTCGGCGTGGGTGCGGCTGCCACTGCCGTATCCGCAGGTAAAGGCTCTGATGTAGATGTTATGAGAGCAGGGGTAGCAGCATCAGCGCTTTGCGCAGTCAATGTGGTGAAACCGGCGCCCAGGAGCAAAATGCCGGCAAGTGCACTGCTGCCGATTTTTGCGTTTAGCCGGGCTGTAGGCATGTAGTTATGTTT
The DNA here is from genome assembly GCA_037137855.1 of Actinomycetes bacterium. Classification (GTDB taxonomy): domain Bacteria; phylum Actinomycetota; class Actinomycetes; order S36-B12; family S36-B12; genus UBA11398. The sequence continues at coordinate 6,477 of JBAXJN010000015.1, read as the reverse complement.
ACAGCACGAAGTAGCGAAAAATTGTTTCCAACTCACCACTTATGGCTGACAGTGCTTACGACCCGCAGTATGTAGGTCAGGCCATGGGTATGGCTGTGAAATGAGATTCACTCAGTCGGGTCGTGGTTCTTGAGCCAGTTGTTTGCGAAAGATTCCTCTTTTTCCAGATAGCGCTGCGTTTGCTCACGTGCCAAGTTCTCAACTTTTCCGCCGAAAAAAGGAATCGAAGCCTTGAAGTCACCTTCGGTGACAACAGTGGTGTGCGCACCGTCGTATGTCATGGTTGCCACGCCGAGAAATGTGAGAGGGGCGCTGAAGTCAACTCGAAATGTGCCACGGCAGGAGTTCTGAGTTGCCGGCTGCCACGATTGGTACTCGGTTACGGTCAAGGTTTCACCCGCGATCGCAACGGCGAATGAGGGCATCTGGGATGGCAAGGAGCGAGTGATCTCTAAATTAATCGTGCCATCTGCTTGAACGGAAGATGAACTTTCAACGCTTAGAGCACCGGTTAGCGTTGCTCGAGCATTGATATAGGGCTTATTTGTGAGCATTTCGAGCACTTGGATTGGATCGGCCGCATACACCTGTGCGACTCGCAAATGGGTTCCCATGAGACATCCTCTCCTGAAAGAGTTAGCGTAGACGGGTGAATGACGTGGTGACCGCAGCTCTTGAATGCTTAGGAATGCAAGCCGACGACTCCCAACGAGTATTAGTGAGTCGCGCGTTGAAACACCTCAATTGGGATGACCTCAGTGGGTTCACGCCGCACACCTTGGTTCAGCACCTTGAGCACCTTCGCGCCGTTGGCGAGACCAGACTAGAAAATCGAACCAATGTTGATGTTCGAGATCTTGGCGACGCCGAGTTCACGGTTTCAACCATCGTTTCTGACGATCTCACTTATCTGGTTGAATCGATTGTCGGGGGGCTGAGAAAAGAAGAGAAGAGTCCGCTCCTCATTTTGCACCCGCAATTGTGGGTTCGACGTGACTCGATCGGCAGACTTATTGAGATTCTGAATATCGATGTAGATGAGCCAGCACCAAATGATGCGCGCAAGGAATCGTGGGTTCTGGTCGAACTCGAACGCGATTTCGTGCATGAAGACAACACAAGAACAGCGCATCACTTACGTCAAATTACACACGATGTGCGTTGCGCTCACGATGATGAACTCCTGATGCAAGACAAAGCTAGAGAACTTGCTCGGGTAATGACAAACGCGTCCAGTTCGATCTGGAATCCAGATGATGCGAAAGAAAGTTCTGCATTCTTGCGATGGCTGATCGATGGGCATTTTCTTTTTCTTGGCTATCAGGAGTACACACTTTCAGAGGCCGGGAAAGAGGTCACCCTGACACCAGTTGAATCCAGTGGACTGGGAATCTTGCGTGACGACCGGGATGGCTCAGGAAATTTGCCAGTTGTTTTGTCCAACCTGGCTGCACAGCGTGCCCGCGATGGTTTTCCTCTTGTCATCACCAAAGCAAACTCACGATCCACGGTGCATCGCACGGGTTACTTGGACTACGTCAGTGTGCGGGTGACCTCCGACACCGGCGCGGTTATCGGCGAGTGCCGATTTCTTGGGCTGTATATAGGCAGCGCATTTTCAGAGAGCGTGACAGCAATTCCTGTTTTGCGCGTTCGATTTACACGGATGCTGCAAGCAATGGATGTTATTGCGGGATCCCATAGTGCCCGTGACTTGAGCCAGTTCATGGAGTCGATACCGCGTGATGAATTTTTCTCGATGCAAACCGATCAGCTCATTGACTTAGGTATGTCAGTTATCCACTTGTCTGAGCAACAAAAGGTGAAGAGCTTCTTTCGCCTAGACGAATTTGGGCGTTATGTGTCTGCCTATATCTTTGTGCCTCGAGAAAATTACACGACGAATATCAGGCTGAGTATTCAAGAGCTCATCAGAGAATTTTTCGGGGCGATGAGCGTTGATTTCTCCGTGTTCGTGGGCGAAGGCTCACATGCCCATCTGCATTTTATTGCCCACCTTCGCAATGGGTATAGAGAAACTTTGCCGGATACAACTGAATTAGTTGATTCAATCGAGATAGTCACGCGCACCTGGAAAGGGGAGTTCACGCAGATTGCTCTCAATCAAGTCGGGCGAGTAGAAGTTGCTACCTTCCTCCACCAATTCATTGATGCCTTTCCAGAAAGTTATCAAGCGATGGTCACACCTGATATCGGTGTGACTGATGCGTTGTGCATCATGGCCTTGGAGCCCGCAGATATCGCTATTGAGGTGAAGCGTTTTCCAGGTTCAAATCTCGCTGAGATAAGACTTATTCGCTCAGGTGATCCAATTTCGCTATCGCAAGTGTTACCACTGCTACAAAATTTTGGGGTTCGAGTTCTAAACGAGTATCCATTCGAAATTCATCGTAAGGGGTTTGGCTCTGCTTGGGTGCTGCAGTTTGGCATTGAGTTACCAGACGGTGAGTTACCGGATCTCGATTCGCTCAACGAGCGTCTTGCTAACGGCCTGCGACAAGCGTGGTTTGGTCATGTGGAATCTGATTCCTTTAATGGACTAGTCGTGACAGCTGGACTTTTGGCATATCAAGTCGCTGTTGTGCGCGCTTATGCCAGGTACATGCGTCAAATCGGATCTGCGTTTGGGCAGGACTACATCCAGCAGGTTGCACTGAGCTACCCACAGGTTATTGCTTCCCTCGTGGAGTTATTTGCATCGCAATTTGACCCAGCGGCGGAAATTGACCGCGAGGTTGCCAGGTCCGTCAAGATCCAAGTCATCGAAGAGGCATTGGATGCAGTCCCTGTTCTTGATCACGACAGAATTCTGCGAACGTTTTACTCATTAATTTTGGCCACCCTGCGAACTTCGGTGTATTTGCCAGCGGGTGAAGCAATCCCAAGGGCATTTGCGTTTAAGTTGGATTCACGCGCCATCCCGGAAATGCCGCTGCCCAAACCGCTCGTTGAAATCTGGGTCTATTCACCTCGAGTTGAAGGTGTACATCTTCGTTTTGGGCAAGTTGCGCGAGGAGGCTTGCGATGGAGTGATCGACGCGAAGATTTCCGAACAGAAATTCTTGGCCTCGTGAAAGCCCAAGAAGTAAAGAACGCGGTAATTGTGCCGGTTGGAGCCAAGGGCGGTTTCGTACCAGTGAGTTTGCCGGATCCCAAAGTTGACCGTGACGGTTGGCTGGCAGCCGGTAAGACGGCGTACCAAGAATTCGTTTCGGCGTTATTGGACCTCACTGATAATTTGCGCGATGGTCAAGTGTTGGCCCCGCAAAACATACTGAGACGCGATGGAGATGATCCCTATCTTGTCGTTGCAGCAGACAAGGGCACTGCGTCCTTCTCTGATATTGCCAATGCCATCGCGGTCTCGCGGGGCTTCTGGCTGGGAGACGCATTTGCTAGCGGTGGATCCTTGGGCTATGACCACAAAGCCATGGGGATCACCGCTCGCGGAGCGTGGATCTCTGTTGAACGACATTTTCGTGAACTTGGAATTGATACCCAACGCGATCCTTTCACGGTCGTTGGGGTGGGTGACATGAGCGGCGATGTATTTGGCAACGGCATGTTGCTCAGTGACCAAATAAAATTAGTTGCAGCTTTTGATCATCGAGATATTTTCATCGACCCAGATCCCAATCCGGCAACTTCATTACCTGAGCGGCGAAGAATCTTTGAACTCGAGCGCTCTAGCTGGGCTGATTTTGATTCAAGCCTCATTTCAACGGGTGGAGGTGTTTTTTCTAGGAGTGCCAAGTCGATCCAATTATCCGAGCAGGCCTGTCTAGCGCTCGGAATCGACAGCGGTTCAAGAACATTGGCTCCCAATGAGGTGATTCGAGCGATTTTGCGGGCACCTGTTGATTTACTTTGGAACGCGGGAATTGGCACCTATGTGAAGGCCAGTTCTGAGTCCAATCTTGATGTGGGCGATAAAGCCTGCGATGCCACTCGTATAGACGGCGGTGAATTGCGGTGCAAAGTTGTTGGCGAGGGCGGCAACCTAGGTCTCACGCAGTTAGGGCGCATTGAAGCAGCGCTAGCAGGGGTGCTACTCAACACGGATGCAATCGATAACTCAGCGGGTGTAGACACTTCCGATCACGAAGTAAATCTCAAGATTTTGCTCGATGGTTTCGTGCGCGGCGGTCAACTATCGGGGTATGAAAGAAATGAAGTACTAAGCAGGATCACTGGTGAAGTAGCCGTTGCTGTTCTTGCTGACAATTACGGGCAAAATGTTGTACTCGCCAATGCCAAGGCAAACGCAGTCACTCTTTTGCCGGTGCATCAGCGCATGATCCGCGATCTAGAACACCAAGGAGCGCTCGATCGATCTATCGAGTTTCTCCCCACCGATGAAGAACTGGACCTTCGCCGCCAAGAAGGTCGAGGGCTTACGTCTCCAGAGTTGGCTGTGTTATTGGCATACGTCAAGATCGTGCTATCTGCTGATCTGAATAAATCGAACATAGGCAAAGACTCTTGGTATCAATCAGCGCTATTTGCATATTTTCCTAGTGAAATTGTTCATCAATTTCGTGAGGGAGTTCTCAGTCACCAACTTCGTGATCAGATCATGAGCACGGTTGTGTGCAATGAAGTTGTCAATGCTGGCGGAATCTCATTTGTCTTTCGCGCAGTTGAGGAGACAAGTGCCAATTCAGTTGAAGTAGTCAACGCTGCAGTTGCTGTGCTAGAAATATTTGACTTGCCACGACTCATGCACCAAATTAATGATTTAGATGGACAGGTGCCGTCGGCTGCTCAACATGCATTGCATCTGCAACTTCGCCGCATTTTGGACCGGGCAACTCGATGGATCTTAACGAGTCGCGCCGGACACCTTGCGCCGCAAGTGCTCGTAGATACCTATCGTCCATTCATTAGCCAGTACGCATCCCAACTGCGCACGCACCTTCCTGAAGGTTTACGCGATGACGTTCTTATTCGGTCGACTGAACTGATCGAAGTGGGCGCTCCGGTCGAGTTAGCCCGCGAAGTGAGCTCCTTACTCGAAGTCTTCTCACTTCTGGATATCGCAGACTTAGCAAAGCGCACAGGAGTTTCGCCAGACCGGATCATCCCTTTATATCTGGCCGTGACGGAGGCCTATGGAATCGATCCGTTACTGACGGCAATTTCGAATCTCCCACGCACAGATCGCTGGTCGGTATTGGCCAGGCAGGCATTGCGGGCTGATCTCTACAGCGCGACTGCTGCATTGACGCAGTCGGTGTTGAGCATGGATCAAGGCTCAGCGGCGTTGACTATGGCTTCCTGGGAGGGACATTACGCAACGAGCACCAGTCGGGCCAGGTCGACGCTGATGGAAATTGTGGCAGTTGAACACCCTGATATTGCTACGATTTCGGTTGCTCTAAGGGTCCTGCGAACCCTGATTGCCCAAACTTCGACGAGCTAAGTTATTTGCAGATGCTTTGCAGGTACTTACGCTGCTCTTGGTTCCTGCGGGGTGAGGGTTAACATAGACAAATTGCTTGAAGTTTCATCTACCCCAATGGAGTCATCGTGAGCCTGCCACCCTTGGTGGACGCCAATGTCGAACTCACCGTCGATGAGGTGCGCCGCTATAGCCGCCACCTGATCATTCCTGATGTCGGTATGGCTGGTCAGAAGCGCCTGAAGAATGCCAAGGTCTTGTGTGTTGGAGCTGGGGGGCTTGGTAGCCCGTCACTGATGTATTTGGCAGCGGCTGGAGTCGGCACGCTAGGCATCGTGGAATTCGATGTGGTTGATGAGTCAAACCTGCAACGCCAGATCATTCACGGCCAAAGCGATATCGGACGTTCCAAAGCCGAAAGCGCTCGCGACACGGTTCGTGAAATCAATCCACTCGTGACGGTGAATGTGCACGAAGTGCGCCTTGATTCCACGAACGTGATGGAGTTATTTGCTCAGTACGACTTAATCGTTGACGGAACCGATAACTTCGCAACCCGTTATTTGGTCAATGATGCCTGCGTACTTCTTGGCATGCCATACGTATGGGGATCGATCTATCGCTTCGATGGCCAAGCCAGTGTGTTTTGGTCCGAACACGGTCCGTGCTACCGCTGCTTGTATCCAGAGCCACCACCACCAGGCATGGTTCCTTCATGTGCCGAAGGTGGCGTGCTTGGTGTGTTATGTGCATCGATTGGTTCGATCCAGGTAAACGAAGCAATCAAATTAATCACGGGCATCGGTGAAACCCTGCTCGGTAAATTGATGATTTACGACGCCCTAGATATTAATTACCGCAAGGTGAAAATCCGCAAGGATCCAAACTGTGCGATCTGTGGCGAGAACCCAACGGTCACTGAACTTATTGACTACGAAGCCTTTTGCGGATCGATTTCAGAGGAAGCTGCAGAAGCTGCAATGGACTCAACAATCTCTGTGAAAGATCTCAAGGGCATGCTTGATGCTCGCGAACGTGGCGAGACTGACTTTGTG
>JBAXJN010000014.1:0-21604 GCA_037137855.1 Actinomycetes bacterium | reverse complement strand
TCAGCCAAAAATCTCCACCCGTGCCGGAACGGAATCTTCTCCGACCGCCTGCATCACCGCAGCCTCGCAACCACTAACTAAGCGCAAATAAGTAGCAACTGACATAACAAGAGGAATCATAAGGTTGTGGCGGATTCGGCACGGGACTCTTTCAACATTCACTAACTTCAAAACATGAGCAACGAACTGACAGTATCAAACGCAAAACAGCTTGGGGATTACCTAGGCAAATCACGGACGGCAATTGTCAACGCCCTCCCTTCGCACCTGAAGGCCGACCGCATGATCCGGTTGGCGCAAACGTGTTACAGCACCAACGCGGAACTCAAGAAATGCACTCCGCAAAGCATTCTTTCATCGCTGGTCGTCGCCGCGCAGATTGGCCTTGAGCCAGGCGTAACGGGACAGTGCTACCTTATTCCATACAAAGGAACCTGCACGATGGTTCCGGGATGGCAAGGGCTTGTCGGTTTGTTGAACAACACGGGACGCGCTACAGCATGGACCGGGGCGGTGTTTGAAGGCGACGTGTGGGAATTTGAACTTGGTAGCCGTCCGAAGTGCCGCCACCTGCCGGGACCGAACTATGGCGACCCCGATTCTTTGACGTGGGTTTATGCCTGCGGCAAGGTCAACGGTTCGGAACAAGAAGTAATCGAAGCTTGGCCGGTGTCGCGCGTGATTAAGCATCGGGACCGCTACAACAAGGTCGGGCAACGGCACTATTCGTATGCCAACTTTGAGATGTATGCCCGCAAGGTGGTGTTGCTCCAGGTTCTCAAGTATATGCCGCGCAGCATTGAGTTGAACAACGCCATTGTTGCGGCTGATGCGTCTGAAATGGGCCACACCACGATGGTTGACAACGGCGTGGTCATCGAAATGGAGACGGGCGACGGGCCGGTAACAGATGCGCCTTCGTTTCAGTCGGCTCCGGTGGCAACGGCATCGAAATCGAAACCCGACACGGACATTACCAAGACCGTGATTCGGTTGTTGGCATCGTCCAAGCCTCCGATTCAGGTAGAAACGTTCCTCGGTTGGTGGCGCACGGTTGGTGGACCTGAATCCACGGCGAACGCGAAAACCATAGACGAAATAGCGTCCATTTCAAGCCAGTCGCTTGAGGCGATGGTTGGCGATTGGGAAAACGCGGTGAAGTCGATAAGGGGGTAACACTATGACTCCGAACGGTCAACGATTTATGAAAACAAATATATGAACACAGACACATCGAACGCAGAACAGCGGGATCGGGTTAGGTGCAGCGCCTTATTAGGCGATGGGATTTCAAATCTGGTCACACTGAAAGAATGGGAGAAGTCACTGGGCGTGTCGTCCGTAACTCTATGGCGATGGCGTTGTGCCGGAATGTTCTCGGCGGTGAACATCAATGGTCGGAAATACGTGACTAAGGATGAAATAAGGGCTTTCGAGGCGCGTTCCATAAAAGGGGACTATTCGGAAGGGAATCATTGCGGGAGTAACACGAAGAACGGCGGAAAATCGCCTAACAATCATTAGACACACTTGGTGTGTAATATCAACCCATGACCACCGACTTCAAAACCCTTATCGGCGTCCACGAAGGAATGCCAGCGGAGCAATATCACGCTTTGCCGGGTGCATCCGCGTCAATACTTCGGACGCTGTGGCAAGGCACTCCCGCTCATTTGAGGCTGTATCTGGACAAGCGCGAGGAACCGTCACCCGCGATGATTGCCGGGACGCTGGCGCATCACTATGCACTGGAACCGTTGGCGGAACCGCCGATGATTATCAAGAAACCCGAAACCTACACGGACGAGAACGGAAATTCAAAGCCGTGGCACGGGGCGTCTAAAGTCTGCAAAACATGGGAGCAAAGTCAGAAGTACAACGGTTTCCAAGTGCTATCATCCACCGACTTTGACAACGCCGTGAACGCAGCCAAAGCGTTGTCGGACCATCCGATTACCGGCCCGGTTCTGCGAGACTGCAAAACCGAGTTGTCGCTTCTAACTTGGGACCAGACAAACAATGTTGGTGTTCGTTGCCGCATGGACATCATCCCGTCGCAAGGGTTTGATTTCTTGGCTGATTGCAAGTTCACTAACTCAGTGGACGACCACCAGTTTCCGCGTCACGCCTACGACATGGGATATCACATCCAAGCTGCGCTGTATTTGTTCGTTTGGAATGCTCTCTGCGGTTCTGAAGATCGAAAGAAGGGGTTCAAATTCTTCGCCGTGGAATCGAAACCGCCTCATGACGTTAAGGTGTTCGCGTGCTCAGACGAATTCATTGCGAAAGGTTGGGAGGAAGTTTGTCAACTCTTGCCAACTTTTGCTAAGTGCGTGCGGGAAAACTCATGGCCTGGATCGCCCGCGACTGAGGCTGTATGCACGGTGCCGAAGTGGGTGTGACGAAAATCTGAACGCTATGATTGAAACCAAGACGCCAAAGCTGGCTAGCTCCATGCGGTTGTTATGCCACGTCCGCATGTTCAAACCTCAATTCGCTCCTCTGGTGGAAGCGGGAACGAAGTGCCAAACTGTGCGACCGAAGCCGAAACGGATGCCAAAGCCCGGCGACCGAATCAGCCTGCGGATGTGGACTGGAAAACCGTATCGAAGCAAACAGCGCGTGCTGCGCGAATCTGAAATCGTGGCGGTCGAGAGAATCACAATCTCCGACACTGGCCATGAACTGCTGGTATGCGTCGGAAATAAAAGTCTCACTCCAGAAGAACTGAACGCCTTTTCTATCGCCGACGGATTCAAAGGCGGAATCGAAATGTTCAACTGGTTCGAGGCCACGCACGGACTGCCGTTCGAGGGAATAATCATAAAATGGGAATGAAAATGTGGCACATTTACGGACTGCGTGACCCCGAGACAATGGCTATGCGCTACAGTTACCAAGCCCTGACAGCAGTCTGATCTTGTCCGCCATCCTCGCCGCTTGGCCGGAGTCAACTTTAGCCATCGTGTGATGGCAACCGTCCATAATCCGTTATACTATTGGTCGTAGAACTGGCGGGTTTTGGGCGGGTTAAATTATGAAATACAAATATCTGCATAAAACGCACCGTGAAAAAACCGTTCGCGAAGAGGTTCAGCTTATTATGCGTGTCGTGGACGGAAAAACTCAGGTTAAAAGCCGTGTGACAATCCGCCATGATCCGATATTTTCAGAATGGTCTGAATGGAAACAAAAGGAAGAATTTGAACCTTTGATAAACTCACCCGAATTGAAGCGCAGAACTTTACGCGGAGATTTCTACTACCTGTCCGAAGAACCACTTTTTGAAACACCAAACGAAACATGAGCAATAAACATCCATTAGAAACAGCACTTGAAGAACTGATTGAAGCCAAGAACCTGCAAGGCCGCGCACCGGTTGAATTCTGGAAACGCGCGGCAGCCAGTTTGGAAGCTTACAAAGCCAACCCGCCAACCGAATCCGTTCAAGTTGAATCCAACACCGATGAGTTGAACGACCTTCGCAACATGCGGGTTGCCGTGGAACGCGCCTTGCGGTGGGCACCACCTGAACCGCCACAACGCCCCAGCATGGCTTCTGCCGTGGCTCAGGCGGTGGTGCAGTCCTTTGAGGCGCAAGGACTACCCTCTGGCCTTGTTCGGGCACAACAGGTCAGTGCTCCGCGCATGGTGCAGGCGCAGGCGGTTGTTCAATGATAATCGGCGCGTCAGGACACTATGAATGCAACTGAGACGCCTATTGTCGGTTCTCTTGAACCGGTGGTTGTGCATTCGTCACGACAATGCAAGAAATGTAATAAGCCGAAGGAATTGGGTGAATTTCGGAAGAATAGCTATAAATGCAGGAAGTGTGAAAGTTCCGAAAGAGTAGCGAGAAAACAAAGCAGGCCAAGGAATATGGAGAGAGAGCGCGAGTTGAGCGCACGGCGGTATCATGCAAACCCTGAACGTTTCAGTGCTACGAAGCGTCGCTACTACCTTCGACAGGTTCAGATGGCAAAACAGTCCCAGACATGTATGCGATGCAAATGCTTCTTGGATACGGACAAAGGAGGATTGTGCAAAAGTTGTTACCGGGAGCTTCGACCGGCCATAATCGCGGCAATGTCCAAAACCAAAATATGACGCACCGACTTCATTCTCACGCGCGTCAGGAATCCAAACCTGGCGCGCTTTGATTAGACTACCGGTTTACTTCCGCATGAAGCTGCCGAATATCTTCCGCCTCTGGCGATTCCGGGCTTACCTTGTTCGCCATAAACGTGCTGAACCCGTTGACTAACCCCCTGAGTTGTGGCCCGTCAATCCGGTTTATCGGAGTCATGGTCAGCTTGCGAAGCTCTGGCGAGGTCAGAATATAGGCACCCAAAGCATATTTTATCTGAGGATACTTTCTAATCAGGGTCGCGCTTTCGTTGGCCCCTCCTATGGTTCCAATGCCAGTTGCCGCATGGGTTGTTGCGCCTGCGACGGCTCCACCAGCCCGTGCCAGCACATCCATAATGGTTGGATTCGCCGGAACATCCCGTCCCGAATGCTCCAAAGAAGCCAGACTTCTCAGGGATGAATTCAGACTTTCAACTTTTCCACGACCTAACACGGAGTCGGCGATTTCACGCAATGAACCGGCTTTGGAAGCTGCGGATTCAACAACTCCGTCCGCAACCTTGCCTCCGGTTGCGGATGTAACCAATCCCGGTGTTTCCGTTCCAAGATCGCGCAATAGATTCGATGCGCCCACACGTCCATTCGCTCCTGATTTTGAAAGCAGGTTGTGGACGTAATGGAATTGCAGGTCTTCCAAAAGCTTTGGATTTTCTCCAGCGATTAGGTTTACCGCCCTGCGAACCTGTTCTGGACTGAAGCTTCCATCCGTCAGGGACCGCATGAACGGTATCGGATTTTCCTGAACTGCTTTTGACAGACCTTCTCCGTCCAACGTTTTGAGTGCCCCCGCTACGGTCCCGTTGAGTTTGTCACTCAGAGCTTTTGATTTCTTAAAGGCATCCGAAACCCGATCCATGACCACCTTGGACGGACTTGCACCGAGTGCTTCCTGAAGCAAAGCCGGATCGTCAATGGACAGGTTCTCCATTATTTTCTTCGGGTCCACCTTGGAAAATGCGCTCTCACGGCGAGCCAACGCTTCCACGTTTTTGTAGTTCGGAAAATACTGTGTCCTGACTTCTGGGGCGAGTGAGTTGATGTTGTTAAGAATGGTCCCCACCGAAACTTCACCAGTCTGCGGATTTCTCGCAGACTGTCCGACATGATTGAACAGATAGCCTTGAACATCCTTGTCCAGTTCCGCCGCTCTGACCGGGCCGATTGATTTCCTGAGTTGCGCCAAATAAGAGGGTGCACCTTGTCCGGTTATAGCATTCGCCAGTTCTGCTGGATTTGCACCACCTTCAGGACCATAACTCTTCAGAGCCGAATCTATTACCGGGTTGTCAAAGGTGTCGTATTTTCCTTTGGTTATCTTTTCGGCAGCCTTCAGTTGCAGTTTCAAATTACCGCCAGGCAACTTGTTCAACGCATCATCTATGTCTTTCGTAATCTCCGAATAAAGCTTCTTCTTCTCGTAATCGCTGGCATCAGCAAACAGCGGGTCGGATTTTCCAAAAGACTTTCCAAGCCGGGTTCTCATGCCCCGCATTTGCTCCAGTGTTTGAGCGTTTTCAAGCTCTGGAACCGTTGATGCAAAAGGTGAAGTCCCCTCTGGAAACATCTTTCCGGCTGGACCGTTCTGGTTTTTCAACTGAACAGTTTTGGCTTTTAGATCGGAATACCATTGCTGTGTGTTTTTGGGGACCACAGTGACGGTTGCGTAGTCCGGGTTGTTTTTGGCGGCTGACCATGCGTTTTGTTCCGCAGTCTCAATATCACCAAGACCGCCCTGAATATGGTCACGCACCTTTTCTCCGAAAGATGTTGGCGTGGCTGCGCTACCGGGCACAAGTGACTTTGCCTCGTTTTGGATTTCATTAAACGCCTGCTTTATCTTTGGATGAAGTTCGGCGGCTGCTTCAGCCACGGCTTTCTTGGCGGGAGCGGATATTTCGCCAATCTGTTTTCGGATGGTGTCAACGGTATGCTTGGCCAGGTCGTTTTCGCTTATTCCACTGTTCCTAAGATTGAGCGCAACCACTGCAACCTGCCGCTTTATTTCGTCCTTGGTCTCCGGTGGAATTTCGTATCCCTTTTCCACGTTCTGGAGTGAGTTTGCAATGCCGGGAGTATTCATCGCTTCGCCAACACCAACCGGAACATCTATTCCAGTGGCGTCCTGAATGGCTTTCCGTGCGTCCCTCGCTTCCATCTGTGATGGGCTTAACCGAAAAGGTCTCCACAGGTTGGCAACAGCCTGTCGTGGTTCTCCTGAAATAAGGCTCTTGCCCGCTTCGATAAGTTTCGGGGCATATCTCCCGGAAGCACCAAAGGCCAATCCTGTTCCGCCACCAAAAGCAGCATCAGAACCAGTTTCTTTTGCCACGTCGTATATCCGGTCTCCAAGTGATCCTTGGCCTTCACCGGCAATCTGTTTGGTGATTCCAGAAGCCAATCCGGCTTGTGCGCCACTCTGCAATCCTCTGGCAGCCACACCCAAAACACCTTTTCCCACAGGGACCATGTTTCCAGCCGTGGAAGCGGCGATGGCTGGCAGGGACATCTTCTTGCGTTCCCCGCCAAATTGTTCCATTTTTTGAGCAAGAGTTTCGCCAGCAAGACCTGCTGCTCCAAGCCCTAGGAGTCCAACCTCGGACGACCCAACGGCGGCTGGTATTCCATAGCGCGCCAACGGAGCCATCGCACCAACATCTTCTGGAGTTAGATGCAGGTTTTCTGGAGGCATACTATCGTCAGAACCACGAATCGCCTTTTCTTGACGGTCAGCTATATCTTGAGATTGCTCATCAAGTTTCCGAAGTTTCCCAAAACCGGGTTTGGTAGTGTTCCCCGCAACGGTATCTTGTGCCGAATCACCGCCATACTTTGACTTGAAGTCGTTTACAACAAATTGGATGTCCTCTGGCTTTTTACCACTGGACTCCATTTTTGATACGATAGAGTCTAACTGACTCCTTTTGTCATCAGGGAGTGGCATGGTTCAGTAGTTGTATTTTGAACGCAACGAATTTGCTTTTTCGGATTCGGCGTTGGCTGGGGCATTACCACCACCGAACGTGTAAGGCGTTGAAATCTTAATCCCCTTTTTCCCAAGCTCGGTGATAGAATCGGTTAAGTTCTTTCCCCATGTGTTATTTACAAGTCCTTCGTAAGAAGGATTCAGGTGGATTCCACGACCAGTAACCGAATTAAGCTTTTGGGCAAGAGATTCCGTCTGCGCTTGCTGATATTGTGCGAGATTTTGTCTGAAACTCGGTTGGTTAGGGGTTCCAACGGCTTCTAGGACCAATTTAATCTCGGATGGGGTAATAGTTTTACCGGCATATTTCACAACTTCGCCGCGCTTCAGTTGAGCGTATGTCTGGTTTAATTTCTGAAGTTCCGGGTCCGATCCGACATATTTTCCAATCAAAGCGTTGACGAAGTTTCCGGGTCCAATAGTCCCTTTGTAGGAATCCAAAATGTCGGAAAGCTTTCGGGTTGATCGAACAATGTCGTCTTGTGCTGAAATATCTTTCAATTCCGCTGGAGGCAAAACCGGGAACTTTCCGCCATTCGCCAAGACAACCTTCAAAGCTTCACTTTGCTTTTCTTCAGGAAGACCAGACCCTTCGACAACTGCCTTGGCGGTTCTTAAAACGGCAGGCGTCATGCCGTATTGCTTCTGAAGTTTTTGAACCTCGTCCAGTTTCTTCAATCCATCCGGGTTTGGAGCAATTGGAGCACCGTTCTCATCATGCGTTCCTTCGGGCCAGATTTCCTTAACCAATCCAGCATTAGAAGCCGCAGTTAATAGTGGCCTATATGCAAGATTAGCAGCCTTGTTTTTTGCAATATCATTTCTTCCTTCTCCCTGGTTTTCCAATACCGAATCACGATATTGTTTTTCCGTAAGCATCCCATTTCGATATTCAATCAACGCCTGTTGTGCGGGAGTAATCAACTGCCTCTGCATCATCGGAGCCAGCTTCTCCAACACCGGGGCGGGAGCGCGCGGCAACCATCGTGACAGCACCTCGTTTTGAATCTGTTGCGGTGTGCGCGTCGGTTGCGAGAATGCGTTGTTCACGTCCGCGCCCAATCCCATGTCCTTTTTCTTGGACGATTCCTTTTCAAGTTCACTCTGGAAATCTGTGGCGAAACCCTTCTGCCAGTCTTGGGTGTCTTGAAACTCCTTGGCCTGACGTGCGGCCTGTGCGTTTTGAATCCCCTCGGTGAACTGAGATTCCCGCTGCTTTTCGGCCAACGACTGCATGAACTGCTGACGGTCCTGCTGTTGCCGTGCCAGCCCTAGTCCGATTTGCAATCCGGCACCCATCGGAGCGACATACGATGCTGCGTCTGGAATGTTTGGCATACGATTTATCCGTGTAATAGGGTATTCGACACGTTTACCCCGTTAAATTCTGCTGCTCCAGCAGGGTTGTAAGTGGCACCTCTGGAACCCATATTTCCAAGTGCAGCATAACCCAGCAAGGCACCTCCGAACTGCTGTCCAGCCGCCCCCAAAGTTCCTAGAGCACCCGGAGCCACCGCAGCGTTCGCGGCAGCTTCCATGTTCTGGCCGCGTTGCTGTTCGCTTCCAGAGTAGAGCAATGACGGATTGATTCCCAACTGTTGTGCTATGCTAATCGGAGTGGACATCGGGGTTCCAGAAATCAACTGTTGCGCCTGCTGTTGACCGCTGTTCATCAGACCAAGTGAGGTGGTTCCAAGATCGCGGGCGGTAAGGTTCCTACCGGCCTGCGACCCGCCAAAGCCGCCGCTCAAACCGTGTGCCGCCCCTGACCGTTCAATTGCCGCCTGAACATCGGGCGGAATTCGTCCGGCCAATTCATCCTGAATCTGACTTGAACGCGCCCCTTGGATGGCACTGTAACCGGGGATGCTCTTGTTAAGCGCATCCTGCATCTGTTGCTGGTTATAGACGTTCTCCTGACCGGTCAGGTTTTGCGCCTGTGGCAATGCCGCCAACGAGGCATTCAACGAATCGGTGTAAGCCTTGTTGGGATCGACGTAGGGCGTGTTGGCTATTTTACCTAGACCGCTCTTGGTCTGGCTGGATGCCACAAGTGAACCGACCGTTCCCACGGCGGATAATCCGATAGCTGCTGCTAGGGCTGACATAGTTCCTTTCGTTTATGAAATTCCAACCAAGTGTTTGATTTTTCAAACAGTTCATCTTCCAGTGTTTCCACGTTCGTTTCAGTGGTAATGTGGAAGGTGGCGAACTCCACGTCTTCAAGCGTTACCGCAACCTTCCTCGACCCGGTGACAGATTCAAATATATGCGGAGCTTCAATGTCTTGAACAATCCCGTTCATCCAAAGGCGCATCCTGCCTTTGAGCAACAAGTTTGGATGCGTGGTCTTGTGCCTGTGCCCCAACAACAACATCCCAGCCGGGGCGGACATGTGCCGGATATACATGCCGCTCAAAAAGTGATGGGTTGCCGACGCCATATCGACGGTTGAATTCGGAAGCAACAATGCCTCCATCTGTTCCACCGGGTCAATGACGGCAAGTTCGTTCATATAAACGCCCCGAACACTCGCCGGGGATGGGCGTCTCCCCAAGGCTGACAGTTCACCGTGATCTGTTGCGGTGGTTGATACTTGTCCAACTCGTTTCGGAGAAGCTGAATCGCAATGGCGTGATGTTGGGAAGCCAAGTCAAACTGATGTTGGTCCCGTGAATTCAACGCCATCATTTCTTCCCGGACAGCCTCTATGTTCTGGATGAACATCCAGTCGGTAGCCACCAAAACGGGGACGAATTCGCGGCGCACCAAGAACGTGGCGGCAATACCGTTCTGGCAGTTCACCAATGCTGGAGCGCAACCCGTGCCGTAATCGGTGCAACAATTCCCTCCGGTGACAGGTGCATTTGAAGCGCAATACGTTGGGAAGTTCAGCAGGTAACGACGGATATACCAAGGGTCGGTTTCGGACGCTTCCCAAATTGCAATCGGTGCAGACTGCGTGCTTGTCGGGTAATACGCGGTTACATTTATCTGGCCCACCGTAACCGGCTTCTGAACTCCGGCAAGCCCTGGCGGAAGATACTGGTAGGCAGACTGTGCATACGGCAACGTCAGCGTGACCGATTCTTGAACCGGTTGCAGCGTCGAAGAGTCTATTCCCTGAAGCAAAATGATCTTGCCCACGTCAGCCGCCGACTGCGGGTAAAGCTGGATGTAAGCCGGTGAACCGGTAACGTCTTGGAACGTGCAGACGTTGTTTCTCGGCAATAGCTCCGGGGTCCATCCCTGTTGCTGTTGCTTGCTTTGTCCGACCGGTGGCACCGGATAATCGGTCTGGAACTCCCACCATTGATTTCGGATGTAAACGGATTCCCGGCAAATATCCATCTTTTCAACAACGGCAACGTCACGCGGAAAAGTGATGCACCCGTTGTATTGGCAGAACCGCATTACCACGATGGTTCCATACCAGCGTCCGGCATCGGCCAGCGTGCGTTGCGCCCGGTTTGCCAAGGCGATGAACCGCGCGTTGCAGGGCGGAAGGTTAAGGGTGTCCCCAACCCCGGAGTTTTGAAGATCGGCAAATGTAGTTCGGATTGGCATAGTGACCTTTAAGGAACGTAACCCATCGAAACGTAAAATTGCCAGTCTGTTTCCAGCGTGGCAACGCCTGAATAGTCACCACCCTTAATAATGACCTTGAAAACGGTTCCGGCACAGTTCTTTTGAAACAGAGTAAATGCCGTGGTGGTAACTTGCCAATAAAGGGCTGGAGTTCCCGACACGCTTGAACCTCCGCCGTTGTCATCTCTTACAAACGCATCTGTAGAAACGATGTCACCAGTAACCCAGCCGTTGTTGTTGTTTACGCAGCGCAACCATACGTTACAGAAACTAGGAAGCTGTGCCAGCGTGTGGGCAACCGAAGTGTTGGCACCCGCCACCGGAACTGCCGAAAGCGCGGAAACAAACTTGGTCGTCAACAGATACCCGAAGGAAGGGTTCAGCAGTTGGAAGTGTGCGCCATCGTAAAGCACCAGATACCAGTTACCGGCCACAATCTGCCCCGCCGTGGTTGCCGCAGAACCAACGAGAAGTGTTTGCAACGTATATGCGTTTACCTGAAACGTGCTGGCTGCCGTGTTGGAATGTGCGGCCAGAAATACGAAGGTCATGCCCGCAACCAGTCCAGTGGCAGGGGTTCCATCCGGGTTTACGGAAACCGGAATTGTGACGCTTGTGACCTGATACGAATTGGCCGCGCCTATATCGGACAGTCCGGGGAAAAAGAACGTCGGTTGGTTCGGAACCCACACACCACCACTCGCCCGGTAGAGTTGCAACGGCGTTCCGCCACCGGAGATTTGCAACCACAGGTAGTTTGTGCTGATGGCCGGGGTGGAACTGGAAACGAGAATCTGTGCGTTATCCAGACCGTTGACCGTCGCACTCAGGGCATTGACGAACGCCTGAAATGTCAACTGCCATGTTGCCGGACAGAAGTTGGGCGGAAGCGTTCCAGCGGTGAAGGTAAGGGTAATCATGGCTTAATGGGCGACATACACCTTGTATTTCCAGTTGGCTGGAGTCACCAGATACGGTAAATTTCCAGTTCCCGCATTGAACCCATCTCCATAAGTGTAAATCTTGTGTGATCCAGGAAAACCAGTTGTGTCAAATGTTTGATAGGTTTTAACGCTTACAGAAGTAGTTCTAACAGAAAAAGCAGATGAAATGTAAATACCTGCCGCGTTGTTTGTAAGGAATTGAAATGCATCAACTTCATCGTCCTTCAGATAGGAGGCATCGTCAGCCTGACAAACCATCACTGGACGAACAAAGGCGGGAACTACACCAAAACCGTGGTTGTATGTCTGAAGCAGTTGCGGAGGCGCAACCCCCGCCAGCAAGTCAATTAACGGGGAACTTTCCAGAACCGCAAACGCAATGGCTGGCGTAGGCGGAATCAACGGCGTCACCACCGCCGTTATGTCCGGGTTCAGCAGTTGGAAATTCGTCCCATCATACTGAACCAGATACCATCCATTGGAGACGATGTAACCGGCACCAATCTGCGCCGCGATAATCTTGATCGGAGCCGCCGCATACGCCGATGCACCCACCTTGACCTGAAACGTGGAGTTGCCCGTATTCGCGTGCGTCGCCTTGAACAGAAGCGTCATGCCCGTGGTCAAGCCCGACGTGGCAATGCCTCCCGTGGTCTGACTGATGGGCAGATACGACAGCGTGACAACATAGGCGTTAGCCGCGCCTGTGTCCGTGTAGCCCGAAAAGAACCAGTTCTGTTGGACAGGTTCCCAACTGCCAGCCGTAACCGAGTAGGCGTAAAGCTGAATCGGAATGCCCGTGTTCGTCACCTGAAGCCAAAGGTTGGTCAGGTCGGTATTCGGGGCCGTCGTGCTGACAATAATCTGCGAGTAATTCAGACCGTTGACCGTGCCCGTAAGCGCATTAACGAACCCGGTGAACGTCTGCTGCCATGTCGTGGGGCAGAACCCATTTGGCAAAGTTCCCGCGTTGAAAGTGATGGTCGCCATATCAGTAGTAATCGTTCACGTCGCAAACCTGCACTACCGGGCAAACGCCAGCCGCCGTGCATTGCGTAGTGTCTGCGGTGAGACAAACACTCCGGTCCAAATCGCCCGAAGGCTTTTCTGGTTTCTTGTGCGCCCAAGCCCGCATTTCCTTAAATCGGACAGCCCCGGAACCGGCAACCCGAACCTGGAAGTTGTAACCCCAGCTTGCCGACGTGTTCTGTGCCGGATTAACAGCCGGGTCAGGAGTTTGGAATGAAACCCGATTGAAAGCCAACGGGTCAGGAAACACAGGCGGATAACACCCAAGATTGGAACAGGCTCCGGTTATGGCGCACGCCGACGTGGTGGCCCACGGTGTCCATGCTGGTCCAAGGGACGAACGGTAGTATCCGTTTATGGATACGCTCCCGGCCACCTGATCGAACCACAGGTCGCAACCAAGCAACTGTTTTAAGTCTAAGGAAGACGTTTCCTGGTTGGCGAAATCAAATGCCCGCGTTTCAAAGGACCATTGAATCGGAACGTAGGCGGTTCCATTGTAATCCTGTCTGGCGTTGGGGTCGAATTCCCATAGCTCAATCTGGTTGGTGGATGAATTTCGGACCCACGCAAAAGCGCGTTCCAAGTTGTTCACCGTAGCCTTGAAAACTCCGTAGAACTGGTGTCCGGTCCAGATGCCATCCCAAGCCGGTGGACTGGTCTTGCCGACGCCACCAACGTTGAAGAAGTCCAAGCTGCCAAGACCGAGGTAATAGATGCCGGTGGTCTGGTCGCGTTGCGGCTGGACGGTGAACAGGTAGCGGTTCTGCCATGTCATTCCGCTGCTTCCGTAAAGCCATACCTCAGCCTCGCCTTCAATGGCCCGAACCAGTTGACGGCTCAACGGGATGTTGCCCCATTGATGGACGAAATCGCGACGGGCGTAGAAATAGGAGCGTATCTGCGAATCGCTGGACCGGAAGAACATGTCTCCGTTCACGTTGTCAAAGCACTCCTGAGATACGGGTCCGAAACCAATCAACGCATACTGTTGAATGGGTTGCTGAAGGTTTTTCCAAACGGTTCGGTCGGTCGGAGCATTGAACGCAAAAATGCCTTGAGACGTGCCAACCAAAAGGCTGCCTTCACCAAGGGACGTGTCAATGTTTGCCGAATACGTTATGGCGGTGATGCCACCCTGAATTCCCGGAACAGCGAATGAACCGCCTTCATTCAGGAAGTCATTCTCAGTGCATTGCAATACGGAGTCGCGGGGATCGGCCAGTTCCAAATTCCCGTTTACGATGTCGCCACCAATATAGTTGCTTCCTTCCGCCACCCACACGCGGCCTTGGTAATAAGCCGTTGGTCCTCCAGGGGGAAGTTCGTGAACGTTCAGTGTCGTCTGATTCCCGTTGCTTCTGCGGGCGATGACACCGTTCCAAAAGATCGGCAGGTTGACGTTGTTCTGAACAATCAGGTTTCGTTCCGCCTGACAGAACCAGACGTGCGGAGCGGTCGGGTCGTTTACAATCGTTGCCGACGTTAGCTCAGTAACCGTGTAGTTGTTGTCGTTCAGGTTGGTCTGATAGACTCGGCCCGCAATCGAAACGGCGGCAAAGACCTGACCGGAATCCGAAGTGTAAGTGCCAAATCCTTGAAAAAGCCCCTGCAAATAACCGGTCTTTCTCTGAACCATTCCGGGACGAATATCGTTGTAGCTGGAACGGAAAACCCGGTTGGTAGCCCATGAAGCCTGATTCCGGCTGATAATCGTGGCAGGCAAAGACGAGTCCACCCCGCCATCCCATGCGGTGATCCCATCGTAAACCCGGTTGGGGTCGTTAATGCCTGAACCCATTTCCATTGAAACTTGACACATCCAAGGTTATAGTTCAAGCGGCAATGGAAATATCTCGCGCAGAAAAAAAAGGTTCCTTCACCCTTTACGGTCGCACGTTCCCGATTGGGACCGACCGGTTTCTGATAGAGCGCGAAATCATCCGTAAGCCGTCCTACGTCCCGGAACGCAAAGATGATTTGCACCATTACCGAGAGGCGTTGACCGCCCTGATGCCCAAGTTTGAATGGCATCGCTGGTCCGAACTGCTTTTCGAGAACTTCGTAAAGCATGACCAGATTGCCATCTGCGGACCCGGTAGCTCTGGCAAAACTTACACGTCCGCCGCGTGGGCATATCTTAACTTTCAAATATGGGGCAAAGACCTGACCTGTCTTGTTTCGACAACTACCCGTGAACTACTTCCGCAACGTGTGTGGGGTGAAATCTGCGGCATCCATCGTGCCTGCAAAGAAAACCGGCCTTGGCTGGACGGTCATATCACTGACGCAAACTATTCCCTGACGGTATCCGGTTCAGTCGAAGGCGAAGGCCGAAGTTTCAAAGGCGGAATCAAGGGTGTCGCCTGCAAAGTTGGTCCCGACCAATGGACCGGCATGAGCAATTACGTCGGCGTGAAAAACGAGAGGTTGCTGGTCATCATGGATGAGTTGTCACTGATGGGTTCGGGTGCCATTGACGCG
The DNA here is from genome assembly GCA_037137855.1 of Actinomycetes bacterium. Classification (GTDB taxonomy): domain Bacteria; phylum Actinomycetota; class Actinomycetes; order S36-B12; family S36-B12; genus UBA11398. The sequence continues at coordinate 6,424 of JBAXJN010000014.1, read as the reverse complement.
ATGGCAAACCTGGCCACAGGTGGTGCCATAAGCGTTCAGTTCATCGGCATGGGCAACCCCAAAGACCCGCTTGATTCGTTGGGTAAACTCGGTGAACCCGTAGGCGGCTGGTCGTCCATCGGTCAGGAGAAGCGCACCCGGACATGGGCAACCCGTGACGGTGGCGTGGGGATTCAGATTTACGGGCCGGACACTCCCAACGGTGACTTCCCGCGTGGCATAAATCCGTGGCACGGCATTTTGAAGCCGGAAACGATTGATCGAAAACTGGCTTACTACAAAGACGTGAACGACATCAACATGACCATGATGTATTATGGCATCATGCCCATTCTGTCGCTCGACAAGCGGGTTCTGACGATGCAGCTATGCGAAGACGGCATGGCTTTCAACGATGTCACATGGTCAAGCAGTCCGCTCAAGAAAGTAGCCGCGTTGGACCCCGGTAAGGTGGCTGATGGCGACCGCAAGGTTCTTACGATTGGAACGTTCGGCGATGACGCCAACGGGATTATGGTTCTGAAGCCTGAGTTGCAAGTGAACATTCCCATAGTGAATTCCTCGGAGGATGTGGACACACAGATCGTAAAGTTCGTGATGAAAGAATGCATGAATCGCGACATACCCCCGGAGAACTTCGGTTACGACTCAACCGGAAATGCCACTCTGGCTTCCGAGTTCGCGCACTTGTGGAGCCATAAATGCGTGCCTATTGATTTTGGCGGTTCCGCCCCTGACCGCCCGGTTCGTGCCGGTTCTCCCGACATGGAATCGCAAGCCTATCGGAATCGCGTGACCGGACTTTGGTTCGCCGTTCGTGAGGCAATCAAGCTTGGTCAGATACGGGGACTTCCGCGTGACTGCGCGCAAGAAGGTTGCCAGCGAATTTACAAAGAGACCGGCAAGGTGTCCGGCTTCGTGCAAGTCCAGGTTGAACCCAAGGTTGAAATGAAAGAGCGCACCAAGGAATCACCCGATTTGATGGACTCGTTCGTGATTCTTTTGGAGATGGCCAGACGGCATGGATTCCAGCTTGGCCGCGCAAAGGTGATGAAGAAATCGGGCGAGAATCCGTTGCTCAAAGTAGCGGAACGGATACGCAAAACCATCCGTGGCCATGACCTTGTTCCGATGCGTAGTGTCTAAAAGAGTTGACAGTCGGTCGTGGAGGTGAAAAAAGTTATTCCGTCATTTATGGCTCAAGGTTTATTCAGGTTTCGACCCACCGGAAAAAAAGTTCTGGTCAAGATGGAAGAGTTGCCAACCGTTGTTAATGGACTTCATATCGTTCCCCAAAGCGGGCACATGGCGGAACGTCCGCAAGTGGGTCGCCTGATGATTCACGGGACCAACAGCAAGTGCGAAGCGAAGGTTGGCAATCGCGTGGTGGTGAATCCTTACAACGGCAAGGACGTGGTGGTGGATGGCATCCCGTTCAAGATATACGATGACTTCGCTGTGTTGGCGGTGGTGGAATCCTAACCCCTGATGAACTTCCGAATCAAAAACTGTTACGGTGTATTTCCGCCCGGTGGCTGGATGTATTCGGAAGAAGGCTGGAACGCACCGGCTCCGTTGGGCACAGGTTTCCGGGATCAGATTGTCAACATCGCCAACTTTCGCCGTCAGAATCCACGGCTGAACCTGAGTCCGAATCTGGCCGATTGTGAACAGGCACTTCACAACTACACCGCCGCCCGTCTCAACTACCATGTGAACTGGTGCGAGGCGTTTGACGAAGACTCAAAAAAAAACTCACCGACTCACCAGACTTACTCCCAAAAGGATTCAAAAGATGTTCAACCGGGTGTCGTTGAGCGGTTTTGGAATCGCTTCAAAAACGATGCGCGCGGGCTGGCTATCCTTGGCCGATGGATTGGTGATGGCGCGGTTCCCGTTGACCAGTCCGTAGCCGACGAACGCGCACGCGCCTGTCTTCGCGGAAATGGCGGAAACCCATGCCCGCACAATCAACCGGGTGGTCACATTGAAACGGCCATCGCCGAAGAGATTTTGGCGCAAACATCCTTTCGCAAGGAAATCAAATTGGTGGTTCCGGGTGAACCTGGACTTAAAACATGCGAGCTTTGCGGGTGTCATCTGCCGTTGAAAGTGTGGGTTCCCAACATCCCGGCAATGGATGGTCGTCCAACCTGGTGTTGGCAGAAGGGGGATAGCAAGCCAGCTTCAGTTCGACCCAAGATCAACGTTCATCGCGGCGGCGCATTCGGTGATGTGATTCAATCGACGACCATTGCCGATGCGCTATGCGAACATGGTTACGATGTTCATTTCATGGCCGGTGAAGTGGAGGGCGTTGTTCTAAAAGGGCATCCGTCCATCGTCTCAAACACGCCTGCGCCTAATGTTCCGACCATTGAACTGGATTGGGCTTATGAACGGTCGCCTGATTTCTCAACTGAACACATTCAGACTTTATTTCATAGAGTTTCTAATACTGGTCTGACGCACAAGCGCGTTCCGAAATTAAGAGTCATGGAGGAAGAGAGAAACGAGGCTCATAACGCATTGGTTGGATTAAAGCGTCCTATTGTTGGAATAATTGCCGGGTCTGGTTCATGGAAAAACCGACAGACTGATCCTGCGGACTGGAAAAAAGTTGCTGATGCTTTGCATTCTGTTTCATTTGTAAACCTAAGCCCGTTTCCGCTTCCTCACCCTATCCGAAACTTGAATGTAAACGGTTTTCGGAGAGTAATGGCTTTGATTAACGAGTGTGATGTAATTGTTTCGGTAGATACAGGCCCAATGCACGTTGCGGCGGCATTGCAGAAACCACTTGTGGTAATTGAAGGTCCGTTCCGAATTGACCTTAGACTTACTGATGGAACTGACTACACGGTGGTTAAGGCTCCTGTGGAATGCACTGGTTGCATGAAATATAAATGCGAAAAATACGATCCTGATAAACCTCCATGCCAGAAATTGGACAAGAACGGAATTGTAAACGCTATATCATCAAAAGTAAATCCGCATGGAGTTTCCGTTCTTGTCCCAACGATGACGGGACTTCCAAGAATGGAACGGTTGGCCAAGACGCTTGATAAGTCGATGGGCCAGATTGAATACGAACTGTTGATCGGTCTAGATGGAGACGCAGACCCGGCACCGTATCGCCGCTATGGCCTTCCGGTCCCCAACATATCCAAGAAACGAAACGGATTCGGCAAGACGTGCAACCGGATGGCCCGTCACAGCATGGGTGAATTCCTATTCTTCCTGAATGACGACTGTTACATGGAACCCGGTTCCGTTTCTGAGATGTTGAAGCATTTTGTTGACCCGTCAGTTGCGGTGGTTGGTTGCAAGACCCGGTATCCAAACGGGAAGCTCTATTTCGCAGGAAGTCACCGGCCACACGGAGCTACGAACTTCGGCCACATTCAGGACAACCGGTTCACTGAACCGGTTGAAATGGAGTTCATCAACTTTGCCGCCGCAATCGTTCGTCGAAAGGCGTTCTATCAGGTTGGAGGTTTTGACGAACGATACGACTGCTATTCCGAAGATGCCGATCTTTGCATTCGGTTGACAAAAGCTGGGTGGAAACTGCTTTACGAACCGAAAGCAACAGGGATACATGAAGAATCCCAAACCACATCCCCAATGAAAATGAAGCTGCTTCAGGAAGGTGGAGCGTTGTTTGCAAAACGTTGGGGAACCTACCTGACGGAAACAAATCCAGTTTAACTTTAATTATGAGCGAGTTTTTTGTTCCTTATGAGGGTCGTTTTTTTGACGTTGCATCACTAGTCCCACCGGACAGATTGTATATTCTAGAAACACTAATGTATAATTCCAACAAGATTGATGGTGATTTTATTGAATGTGGAGTTTACAAAGGCGGGACAGCAAAGCTTGCGTTAAGGATAATGTCTCCCGGAAAGAAGATTTACCTTTTTGACACTTTTTGCGGTATGCCTCCGGTAAATAAAGCATTGGATTCCCATAAGGAGGGGGATTTTTCTGATTTATCACTCTCCATAGTGGAGAGCTATTTGTCCGATGAAAGAGCAATTTTCAATCAGGGTTTAATACCTGACACTTTCCAAGGATTGGAAAGCCTTCGCATATCTTTCGCTCACATTGATGTTGATATTTACAAGTCAGTGAAGGACTCGTTCCGATTTATTTATCCTCGACTTGTCAAGGGCGGGATCGCGGTTTGTGATGATTACGGCTCCAACGGATGCCGTGGAGCGCGGGCTGCTCTTGATGAATGCTGTGATTCACTTGGAATAAGGCCGCTCGTATTGCCGACAGGTCAGGCAATCATATTTAAGAACGAATGAAACTTGGAGCTTCCATGATAATCCACAACGCGGTGGAATTTGACTACTGTGTGGAGGTCGCTATTCGCTCACTGATTCCGGTATGCGACGAGATCGTTGTCATGGATGCAGGAAGCACGGATGGGACCAATGATATTCTGCGTGCTTTGTCGCGAGAATCACAGAAGGTTCGCATCATTGAAGGCAATTGGAGTCCTAAAAGTGGTGGAGGCGGTTCATGGCTTTCTGATCTGTCTAACGAGGCAAAGTCACATCTACAAGACTGCACTCATCACATCGGGTTGCAGGCGGACGAAGTTCTTGAGCCGGTTCAGTCGGAGAATTTTAGATATGAAATCGCAGCCCGAAACTGCATGTTGAACCGGCTAAATTTTTGGGTTGATCACCGCCATCTTGTGCCGTCAGGAAGAGTCTGTTCAGACAAGGTTATCCGTTGCACCGAGATTTCCGCGCCTTACCTTGGTGATGCTGAATCGCTGCTTGGAAACAATCCGATCCTACTAGGTTTTCCCAGGATATTTCACTACGGATTCATTCGGCGCACCAAGGAATACGTCGCCAAGGCGAAGCCGATGCACATAGCGTTCACGGGAAGTTATGATCCGGTTTTGGACGTGGTGGCTCAGGATTCTCAGCGTGGATTTGAGCAACACCTTCCGTTGTCTCAATGCCTCCATTACGAAGGTCCGCATCCTCCGGTGGCGCACCAATGGCTTCGTGAGCGAGGTTACAAAGTATGACCCTTGGCTGCCAAATAATAGCACACAACCTGATAGAGCACGACTACTGCATCCATGAGTGCGTCTCCAGTGTTGCTCCAATATGCGACCAAATACTGATCGTCGAATGCGATTCATCGGACGGAACACAAGACCTTCTAGCGCAGATGTCTTCTATGGAGCCAAAGATAAAAGTAATCCGCCACCCGTGGAAACCAAGCCGAACCGGGCTGGAATGGATCACGTCGATATACTCCGATACAAAATCAGAGATTGGAACCGACTGGTATATTGGAATGGATGCGGACGAGATAATCCTTCCATCTGACTACCCGGTGATACAGGACCACTTCAGGTCACAAATAACAGCCGGGACTGAGGTATGCGGAACCTTCATTCGGAGAACGTTCTGGAAGGATTCTAAGCACATACTTCCCAACGGGACTATCTGCAATCATCTGTGTCACAAGCTAGTTCCTAAAACTCAAACGGTTAGCGGAGACTTGATTGAGCCTCCAAAGACACTTTTGTTAAAAGCGGAAATATATCACTATGGTCACATTCGATTAAATAAAGCCTGGGCTAAAAAGTGTGGAAAGATGCAGGATTGGGCTTTTGGAAAAGTTCCAGAATGTTGGACTGAAAACCCATCATCTGTGGTTCCAGATGGTGACTTGATTGAATTCCACGCGCAGCATCCTATGCTTGCACATCAATGGCTTCTTGACAGAGGATATACCCCATGAGCTTCAAAAACGCAGACGAAATTTGGTTCACAATTTACCAGATGATAATCGCGGACATCCCGCGAGCGCAGAACCGTGAACGCATCAACGCCCTCATGGTTGGTGCGCCTCCATTCACGGAACGCGAGGCGACGGACAACAAGATTTTCACCAACGTCAACTTCCTTGACCCTCGACGCGCTCTGGCAACCGCACAGCTTCAGACTCGTCAGGCGTATCTGAAGCCACCCCGCTACTTCGATTGGTCACTCGACACCGGCCCACAGGCGAAGCGAATGGAATGGGGGCTTACCATATCCAACGAGATTAACCGGGTTCTGAAACGGAGTCACAAGCTCACCGAGGTAATCAAAAGCAAGGTTGGAAGTGCCGTCCTGCATGGTCCCGGACCTTCGGTGTGGACCAAACGTCAGGAATGGTGTCCCCACACTAGAGGCGTGGAAGACATCTTGGTTCCGTCGCTAACGTTACGCGACCGGTCCAACTTGGACTATTTCGCCGTCTTTACCACGTTCACGTTGGCGGAACTTCGCCGAATGACCACCGGAGACTTCGTTGACCCTGGATGGAACATGCCTTTGGTGCAGGCTCTTTGCGACCAGATGGAAAGGGAGCTTGGTTCCGTTTCCTACACGTCGCAGCTTCA
>JBAXJN010000013.1:0-22634 GCA_037137855.1 Actinomycetes bacterium | reverse complement strand
AGTGATTCTTGTACGACTGATGCGACAAGAATGCCATCTTGATCGTAGAAAAGTCCGCGCGCTAAACCATGGCCACCACGAGCTACTGGAGTGTCTTGCGCGAAGAGCAACCATTGGTCTGTGCGAATTGGGGCGTGAAACCAAACGGCGTGATCGATTGATGCCATCTGTAATTGGTCCCGCATGTGCGTATTTGGACTCAACGCTGTTGGCACCATAGTGAGATCGGAAAGATAGGTGAGTGCACAAGCCTGAATGAGCGGATTTTGTGGCAACTCTTGGAGGATGCGCACCCAAGCCATACGTTCGTATCGCCCATCCTTCATTTTTACTGACTCTTCAGGATTAAAAAGTCGAAGGTCAATCCAGCGACGCCGGTTGCGCGCGGCAGGACGGTTATCGGTTTCCTCAATCTCGGGGTCCATATGTTGATCTCCCGTTCCCTCTTCGGGAGGGGGAGCTATCGGCTGCTCAAATTGATGCTCCGGTCCCCAGTCTTCAACTGAAAATGAAGCGGTCATCATGAAAATAGTTTCACCATTTTGAATTGCGCGCACGATGCGCGAGGAAAATGAACCGCCATCTCGAGGGCGCTCCACGATGTAGGTGATGCGATCTTCACTTCGGCCAGGCCGCAGGAAATAACCATGCAAGGAATGCACATGACGTTCTGGATCATCAATGGTCATGCCAGCAGCCATAAGCGACTGAGCAGCTACCTGACCGCCATAGGTTCGGATAGGCCCACCGCCATTGGCATGACCAGTAAAGATGTCGCGATCAATGCGTCGCAGCATCAACTGATTTGAAAAGTCCGTGTTTACCCCGGGAACGAGGTCAGCTGCCGCGGTGTTGCTCGGTTCCTGGGACACGCCGTTATCTTAGCGGCGTTGTGAGTCCTTCAATAATTCAGAAAATTTCGTGCCACCCACTGGCAAGACTGCTTTAAAGTTCAGAGCTTTTGGTGAGCAGATCCAATTCCGCCGATGTCAGAGTCAGTGTCGCCATAGGAAGTAACTCATTGAGTTGTTCTATGGTTCTGGCACTGGCAATGGGAGCGCCAATCGTTGGCTGGGCATAAAGCCACGCCAAAGCAACGCTGGCCAACGGAACTTCGTGAGTTGCAGCAACTGCATCCAGTGCAGTAAGAACTGCCAGCCCACGCTCATCAAGCATTTTTGCGGCACCGCGGGCTCGTGGGCTGTCAACATCCACACCCGGACGGTATTTGCCTGTGAGGAAACCACTTGCAAGTCCGTAATAAGGGGCATGAGCGATGCCAGCCTTGTCAGCCACAACTCGAGCACCATGCTCGTACTCTTCACGAAACATGAGGTTGTAGTGATTTTGGATGAGGCTGTGCGCAGCCAGTCCGTTTGCTGCGCTGACGTCAAGTGATTCTTGTAGTCGTTCAGCGGTGAAGTTTGAGGCGCCTAGATAGCGAACCTTGCCTGATTGCACAAGCGTGTCGAACGCGGTCATTGTTTCCAGCATCGGAGTGTCAAGATCGTCTCGGTGCGCGTAGAGAACATCGACGTAGTCTGTTTGCAATCGGTCAAGACAATCTTGGGTTGCTGCCGCAATGTTGCTTGCGGATAAACCTTTACGGCTTGGCAGGCTGCAGACCTTGGTTGCGATAATCATTTGGCTGCGATTACCTCGAGCCTGCATCCAGTTGCCGATGATGGTTTCTGATTCGCCGATTGGGTGGTCAGGTAGCCAGGAGTTATACATATCTGCGGTATCGATGAAATTTCCACCGGCCGCGGCATAAGCATCAAGAATTTCGAAGGCTGCGTCTTGCTGAACAGTCCATCCAAAAACATTGCCGCCGAAGCAGAGTGGGAAAACATCCAGTGAGGTAGTACCGAGAAGGGCCATGACGGAATGATGCCCTATTTTTTGATCAGGTGGAGGCAACTTCGGTTCGCACGTACCGAAAATCGGTAATTACCCTGCCGTGGGAAAGGCCAATTGACTCATAGTGGGTGATGGGACGCCAGCTGGGTCGCTCAATGGGCCCACCGATCCACTGAGGTTGAGTAGCCATGAATTCAGTGATGTGGTCTGCATAAGGGAGCCAGTCCGTAGCCAGATCCCAAGTGCCGCCAGCAGTGACGCGACTCGCCATGAGTTGCACTCGTTCTGGCTGAACAAGTCGCCGTTTGTGGTGGCGGGCTTTGGGCCACGGGTCTGGAAAGAAACTTCGGATCCCAATTAACGAGTTTGGTCTGATGCCTTGCGCAAGGACCTGGATGGCATCTCCTTCAATGACCAAAAGGTTGTGAATTTCTTCTTCGTGGATTCTTGCTATGAGATCGCCTACGCCAGGGGTGTGAACGTCAATTGCGAGTAACCCGATATCGGGTTCGGCTTGTGCCATGGCAGCAGTCGTGATGCCAGCACCAAAACCAATTTCGACGATCACCGGCTTGCCATGAAAGAGCAACCCAAGGTCGAGCGGTTCGTCTGTGGCTAATAAGTAGGGGCTGCTGATCTCTAGAGCCAAGGATTGGCGAGCAGTGATGCGCCCACGCCGCGGCTTAAACGTGCGGATTGGCGGATGTTCACTCTCGGCCTGCACTTTGAACTTCCTTCACTGGTGAAAAGGAAAGTATGCTGAATAAGTCAGGTGCACAGCCATTCGCTATAGATGTGGTGTCGATGCGGATGAACACTCTCGAGGAGATTGACCTCCCGGTCATAGGAATGACGTGCACTGCCTGTGCCCGTCACATTGAAAATCGCCTCAATACCCTGCCTGGAGTGCAAGCGTCGGTGAACTTCGCGACTGAATCAGCGCACATCACGATGCCTGCTGAAGTGACTATTCAAAACTTGGTGCAGGCTGTGCGAGACGCGGGCTATGACGCGGTGGCTCCAGATTCTGGTGTGACGGCTGAACAAGCCATCGCGGATGAAGTTCGCAAAATGCGGTTGCACTTTTGGGTGTCCTTAGGTTTTGCAACACCTGTGGTACTCCTTTCGATGATTCCCGCTCTGCAATTTAATAGGTGGCAGTGGGTGGTGTTTTTGTTCACTCTGCCCGTTGTGTCGTGGGGGGCATGGCCGTTTCATCGAGCAACTTTGCTCAACCTTCGCCACGGTACAGCCACCATGGACACGCTCATCAGTATCGGAGTGCTCGCTGCATTCACATGGAGCACTTGGGCTCTGATCTTTGGCGGATCTGGCGCGCTGGATTACAAGGCTGAACATGGCTTGGGCGTCATGACTGATGGCATGAATATGCCGGCTCTGTATTTTGAAGTTGCAGCTGCAGTGCCTGTTTTTGTACTGGCAGGTCGTTGGTTTGAATCACGAGCGAAACGTCGCTCGAGTGCGGCAATTAGATCCTTGCTGTCGCTCCAAATTGCAGATGCAACCGTGATAGTAGATGGCGTCGAACGCCTCGTACCGCTAGACGAACTCAAAGTTCATGATCACTTTATTGTGCGACCAGGTGAACGAGTGGCGACCGATGGAGTTGTGATGTCGGGCTCCAGCTCGATTGATGAGGCGCTACTTACCGGTGAATCGGTGCCAGTGCTGGTAGAGCCAGGCTCCAAAGTTGTTGGAGCCACCATCAACTTAGATGGACGTCTTGAAGTACGAGCAACAGGTGTCGGGTCGCAAACCAAACTTTCACAGATAGCTCAACTGGTGACTGCTGCACAAGCGGGTAAAGCCCCCATTCAGCGACTTGCAGATCGAGTCTCGGCGATTTTTGTACCAGCAGTGCTTGCTGCGGCAGTAATTACTTGGTTGGCGTGGTTTCTTTCAACTCAAGATGCGCAGCAGTCTTTCACCGCAGCGGTTGCAGTTTTAATTATCGCGTGCCCGTGTGCGCTTGGCCTAGCCACGCCAATTGCGTTGCTCGTCGGCACAGGTAGAGGTGCGCAGATGGGCATTGTCATTCGTGGCCCAGAAACCCTTGAACAGAGTCGCCGAGTCAATGTGATGTTGCTCGATAAAACGGGAACAGTCACCACTGGAAAGGTGCAGTTGCGAAGCATTACTTCTGCACCTGACTTGAGCGACACCGATGTGATCAATAGGGCCGCGCCGATTGAACAGTTCAGCGAACATCCTTTAGCAAAAGCAATCGCAGCTCAGCCACACGTTTCGGTGACTGTTACTGATTTTCAAAACTTCCCGGGCTTAGGGGCTAAAGGCCACCTCGGGGTAGATGAAGTTGTTATCGGTCGTCCTAGTTGGGTACTTGCCCAAACTGCACAAAGTGAGCCTCAATGGTTCCGTGTGGCAGTAGATGAAGCTCAACGCTTTGGGCTGGCACAGGTTGCAGTGGCGAATGCAGGAAAGCTCATTGGACTCATAACTTTGTCCGACACGGTGCGTCCCACGAGTGCGGGAGCCGTGGAAGAACTGATCTCGATGGGTGTGCATCCGGTATTGCTTAGTGGTGACAATGAAGTGGTTGCTCGAAATGTTGCCAATCAAGTGGGAATTCTTGACGTGATTGCCGAAGTCACTCCGGAGGGCAAGGTCGAGGTTGTTCGAACTCGACAGAGCCAGAACTTTGTCGTGGCGATGGTGGGCGATGGTGTGAACGACGCCGCAGCCTTAGTCCAGGCAGACCTTGGTATTGCAATGAGTGCTGGGTCAGATGTTGCAATCGAAGCTAGTGATATCACTTTGGTGCGAAACGATCTCGTTGCTGCAGTGGATGCGTTGCGGCTCTCTCGGCAGACGTTGAGAGTAATCAAGGGCAACCTCTTTTGGGCCTTTGCCTACAACGTGGCAATGATTCCGCTCGCGGCGCTCGGTCTTCTTAGTCCGCTTCTGGCTGGTGCTGCCATGGCCTTCTCGTCAGTATTCGTGGTCGCGAACTCATTGCGGTTGCGACGCTTTACGTCACTCGCACATATGCGATCCTAAGCACGTGGCGGACTTTCCGATTGATTCCTTGGCGCAACTTCACTTGCGCAAAAGCGTGAAGTGGCAAGCCTTCAATCCCGATGTCATTCCAGCTTGGATAGCTGAAATGGATTTCGCATTAGCAGAACCGATCGCAGCGAAGCTGCACGATGCGATTCATCGTTCCGACACAGGCTATGCGTGGACAGGTGAAGTAGGCGAAGCCCTCGGTGTTTTTAGCGCCACCCGATGGAGTTGGATTGTCGAGCCTGAGCAGGTGATGTCGGTCGGCGATGTCATCACGGGAGTCACTCACGTACTAATCGCAATGACAAACCCTGGCGAATCGGTGGTGATTAACAGCCCGGTATATCCGCCGTTCTTCACCACGATCACCAATGCAGCCCAGCGCGAGGTTGTTGATGTGCCATTAATTTGGGATGGTGTGCGCTACACCTTTAATCAAGCAAAGATGGAAGAAGTATTTAGTCGTAGTGAAGTGACTGCATATTTGATGTGTAGTCCGCACAACCCAACTGGTCGCGTATTTGATCACAGCGAGATGCAATTCATTGCCGACCTTGCAAAGAAATATCAAGTACTGGTCGTTGCGGATGAGATTCATGCACCGATCACACATCTTGATTACGAGTTCATTCCTTATTTGTCAGTCGCGGGCGAGGGCCGTGCCGTGAGTGTGATTTCTGCGTCAAAGGCTTGGAACATTGCTGGGCTCAAGTGCGCTCAAGTTGTTTCGAATAGCAAGCAATTGCATGACACGTTGGCTGGGCTTATCCCCATCGAAGTACAACAAAGTTCAGGTCACTTGGGAGCAATGGCTGCGGTGGCTGCCTACACGCAAGGTGCACCTTGGCTAGACACCATGCTGGCGCATTTGGACACGCAAGTGACGTTACTTCGGGGGTTACTTGATCTGCATTTGCCTGGGGTGTCTTTTGTTGCACCGCAAGCATCGTTCCTGGCGTGGCTTGATTGTCGAGCGCTTGAACTGGAGCTCGATCCCGCCATGTTCTTTCTGAATCAAAGTCAGGTGGCACTTAATTCTGGCCCCACCTTTGGCCCGAGTGGAGCCGGTTTTGCTCGTCTAAACTTTGCCACCTCGGCACAGATCCTCGAAGAAATCGTGATCCGGATGGCTCGGTCAGTTGCCGAGAAGCACTAAATTTGCTCTCAAACGTGAGCCGCGCCACTATTTTTCGACCGTTCCTTGGCTTAAAGTTGTGCACTTCATCACAAGAGAACGTTTTCATGGCTCCCAACGCAGTTCGCGCTCCAAAAATGGAGCATCCTTAGGTCTAGTCAGTTACTCAATGAGGAGTGTTCATGTCGGTTCCCGGTCTCGAGAATCCCCCAACGACAAACAAGAAGTTGCTTCAGTGGGTGCATGACATGGCAACGCTTACCCAGCCGGATCAGGTCTATTGGTGTGACGGCTCGCAGGATGAATGGGATCGCTTAACTGCCCAGATGGTTGCCTCGGGCACGTTCATTCAATTGAACCCGAAGATTCGGCCAAACTCGTTCCTTGCGCGCTCAAGCCCAAGCGATGTAGCTCGAGTAGAAGATCGCACGTTCATTTGCTCGGAAAATGAAGTCGATGCTGGACCAACAAACAACTGGGCTAAGCCACAAGAGATGCGCGTTCAAATGAACGAACTCTTCGCGGGCTCAATGCGCGGACGAACCATGTATGTCATCCCGTTCTCAATGGGCCCACTCGGTTCACGAATCGCACAACTTGGGGTTGAAATCTCAGACTCGCCTTATGTCGTGGCCAGCATGCGCATCATGACGCGCATGGGTCAAGCAGCCCTAGATGTTATTGGCGAAAACGGTGACTTCGTTCCTGCAATTCACACCGTTGGCTACCCATTGATTGATGCAGATGGCTCAAAGCGCGACGATGTCACTTGGCCATGTAACGACACCAAATACATCGTTCATTACCCAGAAACCCGCGAGATCTGGTCCTACGGATCAGGTTACGGCGGCAACGCGCTTCTCGGTAAGAAGTGCTTCGCACTGCGCATCGCTTCGGCAATGGCACGCGATGAAGGCTGGCTTGCCGAACACATGCTTATCTTGAAGCTCACCTCGCCAACAAACAGCGTGCGCTACGTAACAGCAGCCTTCCCTTCAGCGTGTGGCAAGACAAACTTGGCAATGCTTCAACCAACCATCCCAGGTTGGAAAGTGGAGACCATCGGTGATGACATCTCCTGGATGCGCTTCGGCGAGGACGGTCGTCTTTATGCGATCAATCCGGAAGCTGGATTCTTTGGTGTTGCTCCTGGAACTGGCATGGATACCAACGCCAACGCGATTGCTAGCTTGAATGCGAATTGCATTTTCACCAACGTGGCCTTGACCGATGATGGCGATATTTGGTGGGAAGGTCTAACCCCGAAAGCTCCAGCACACTTGATCGACTGGAAGGGCAACGATTGGAGCCCAGAATCCGCCGAACCATCGAGCCATCCAAACGCTCGCTTTGCTGCTCCGGCTGATCAGTGCCCCTCCATCGCTCCTAACTGGGAAGACCCAGCAGGCGTGCCGATTGACGCAATGTTGTTCGGCGGTCGTCGTGCAACAAACGTGCCATTGGTCACCGAGTCATTTGACTGGAACAACGGTGTGTTCATCGGATCAAGTGTTTCTTCGGAAATGACCGCCGCGGCAGTTGGTGGCATGGGTCAGCTTCGCCGCGATCCATTCGCCATGTTGCCGTTCTGTGGCTACAACATGGCTGACTACTGGGGTCACTGGCTTAAGGTTGGCGCAGCCACCACACCTGACAAGTTGCCCCGCATCTATTCAGTCAACTGGTTCCGTAAGGATTCAGAGGACAAGTTCATGTGGCCGGGTTATGGCGAAAACTCGCGAGTTCTCGAGTGGATTGTTCGCCGGCTCGATGGTGAAGTCGATGCAGCTGAGACACCTATTGGCCGTGTCCCAGTTGTCGGTGACTTAAATGTCGAGGGTCTAGACATCAGTGCCGACAAGCTCGCTGAGCTTTTCGCAGTTGATCCAACGACGTGGCTTGCTGAAGCAGACTTAACTGAGGAGTACTACAACCAGTTTGGTGACCAAGTGCCGGCAGCATTGCGCACTGAGCTCGCCGGCTTGAGAGATCGACTCAGCAAAGCGTAATTTCAATATTCGTCATAGGTAAGGGCCCAAAGCGAATCGCTTTGGGCCCTTACCTATGCGGTTCTAGTTTTCTAAGGTTGCAACAAGTAAGGCTTTGATGGTGTGCATCCGATTTTCTGATTGATCAAACACGATGCTTGAAGGCGATTCAAAAACCTCATCAGTTACTTCGACGCCATCGAGAAGCCCAAATTGTTGTGCAATTTGCCTGCCGATCGCGGTGTTTTGGTCATGGTATGCAGGCAGGCAATGCATGAACTTTGCATTACTCGCATGCTGCATTAATGAGGCATCCACGCGGTAAGGCCGTAGTAGTGCCACTCGCTCGTCCCACACTTCTTTGGCCTCTCCCATCGAGACCCACACATCGGTGTGCACGAAATCGACCCCGGCGAGACCTTCTTCAATATTTTCAGTGAGCGTCAAGATCGCACCACTTTGCTCGGCACGTGCCTGAGCCATTTCCTGTATGTCCTGATCAGGCCATAGAACAGCGGGGGCGACGATACGCACATCTGAACCCATGATTGCGCCCATCATCAAAAGTGAGTTGCCCATGTTGTAGCGAGCATCACCCACGTAGGCGTAGCGCAGCGAATGTGTATCGGGTGAATGCTCTTGCATGGTGAGGAAGTCAGCAAGCATTTGAGTTGGATGCCACTGGTCGGTTAGCCCGTTAAATACTGGAACATCTGAGAATTCTGCAAGTGCCAGAACTGTCGCATGGTCAGCGCCACGATATTCAATGCCATCAAACCAGCGGTCAAGAACTCGCGCAGTGTCTGCAATCGATTCTTTGTGACCTATTTGTGAACTAGCCGGATCGAGCAAGGTGGAATGACCCCCTTGATCCTTGATCGCGAGTTCAAATGCAATTCGGGTGCGGGTAGAAGTCTTCTCGAAGATCAGGGCTAAATGTTTTCCCACCAGGCGCTGACGTTCATTGCCAGACTTCTTTTCTGCTTTAAGCATGGCCGCTAGGTCAAGGAGCCCCTGAAGTTCTAGCGCGCTGAAGTCTGACTCTTGGAGAAAGTCACGATTGTTGAGGTTCACGTTCCGAACGCTAGCGCCATGAGCGTTGGGAAAGAACGATTGGGTGACAAAAGCGTGGAACGGAAATTACTTAGGCGATACCCAAAGCGCGTGGAGACACAGCTGCTGCGATTTCTTGGGCAGCGACTCGAGAACCTTCACCCCGAGCTCGTGGGTAGAAACGAGTCTCAATGCGTGCGTAAATCTGCACGCGTTCATCCTCGGAAAGTCCGCCCCACACCCCATACGGCTCACGTGCACGAACCGCGTAATCGGCGCATTCAAGGCGCACAGCGCACCCAGCGCAGATGATCTTGGCCGACCGATCGCGCTTGAGCCTGGCACTGCCGCGTTCGTTCTGAGGATGGAAGAACAGCAACGGGTCGACAGTTCGACAGGAACCATGGTCCTGCCAAAACCACTGGGCGTCGGTGGGTACTCGGGCGAGTGATTGTTGAGGCATAGTCCAAACGTAGGAGGCAATCCAACCTGCGTCCAAGGTCTTAGGTCCCTAACTCCTAGCCTTAAGGCCTCGTGAGCACCTAAGCAATTAGGCTGAGCTCTATGACGACGCCGTTGGATACCCCTGGATTGTCAGGTGGCACTCTGCTGGAAGAGGACACGCGCCTCAGTAACGACGATGGTGACCATGAGCGGTTCGCGCATTATGTTGAAAAAGCCAAAATTGTTGAAAGTGCAGTCACAGGAACGCCAGTGAAGGCTCTGTGTGGGAAAACCTGGATTCCAGGGCGTGATCCTTCGAAATTCCCTATTTGCCCTGACTGTAAAAAGATTCACGAATCTTTAGCCGGTGGCGGTTCCGATTCTTAGGTTTGGCACATGTGGGTCAATGAAGTTCACGATCCCACTTATCGCGGTGAGTTCTGTGCTCTTGTTCAGTGCTTGCGGGTCTGCAAGCGCCCCGTCCTTGGACGCACAACAGCAGGTCGCAAAGGCAGTCGCGGGCCCCAGCCCGCTTGCAACCACAGGCGACTGCGCCCCCGGCCAATTAACAACCCGAAATTCAGGGCAACTCAATGTGGCCTATTCGCATCCGATGGCTCCTTATTTGATTGAGCGCACTCCAGCGGCTCCGGTTGGATTTGATGTTGCAGTGGTGAATGCGATCGCGAACGGATTGGGCATTGAATCCACAAAAGTGCTGTGGAACAAAGTTGCGATCAAGCAGCTGACCGCACCGACGCGGCAAGATCTTGATCTTTCAGTTGGCCGTATTGACGTGAAGTCGAGCACCGAGGGTGTGGTTCTGACTCTTCCGTACTTCAAAGAGACACAGGTACTTCTTGCTCGGCCTGATTCAAGTTTGGCGAAGGTAAGAAAAACCTCAGAGTTAATCGGCGCAAAGCTTGGCGTGGCGAAGGGCACCTCAAGTGATGAGTATGTGCAAAATATTTTGGGTTTGCCCTCAACTGCCTACGTCTCCAACAACGTACTTAAGTCTGCAATGCGTGATTACTATGTCAATGGAATGGTCGTCCCAATCGCCGATGTTGCCAAAACGATTGAGACGTTCACGGGAGCACTTGTTGTTGTTGGACAGTTCCCTGCGGCGAAGAGTGCAGTGACCTATGCATTGGCTATGCCGACTTCAGATCCTCTCCTCGATTGCGTCAACAACGTGCTTGTCGACCTCGTTAAATCTGGCAAATTGGCAAATTTGCAGGCAAATTGGTTCACCTCAGGGGTAAATCGAACAATTTCAGCCAAAGAGTGAGCATTTATCACTGTTTTGTGGCGTGGCAATAATGGCTATGGGCTAGGCGGTTCTACGATCAGGCGCTATGGGCAATGAGCCCACACTAATCAAAATCATGGAGGCTCAATGTCTACGGTTACTGGTGAAGAAAATGAAGTGCTGTCTGCGCTTGGTCGCAACTGGTGGGTGCTCTTGTTCATTGGTCTCGTCAGCCTTGGCGTAGGGATCTGGGCAGTAGCCGCACCTGAGAAGGCATTTGGAACGCTCTCGCTTCTCTTTGCAATCTGGTTGCTTGTTACTGGTGTTTGGCAGATTGTTCGTGCATTTGGCATGGGTATCGGCGCGGGCTCGCGCACACTTTTCATCATCACCGGAGCACTCTCGCTCATCATCGGTTTCGTTTCATTGCGCTACTTCTTTAATCAGGACAGCATCGTTCTTGCTGGCTGGGTACTTTCGATCTTCATTGGCATTGGTTTCCTCATGCGTGGCTTCGCTGACCTCATTACTGGACTTTCAGCAAAGGGCATGCCAGGACGCGGCTGGGCAATCTTCAGTGGCCTCGTGATTCTCATTGGTGGCATCATCATTTTGGTCGCACCGCTGTCAGTTATCGCGCTTGCCTGGGTCGTGGGAATTTGGTTGATCGTGATCGGCCTATTTGAAATCATGGGCGCATTCATGGTGCGTAAATTCATGACTCAATAGTTTTACTTCCTAGTGGCCCGCAGCTTTCGCTGCGGGCCACTACATTTAGCCCATGGCTGCAGAAACCTCACAAACCCTTGGACGAGGACTTCGCATTCTCGAGGTGGTAGCTGAGGCACCAGATGGCCTGACTGTTACTGAAATTGCTCAGGCCCTAGGAATTGGCCGCACAGTGATTTACCGACTTGTGGTCACACTCGAACAACATGCCTTCCTGAGGCGTTCAGCCGATGGAAAGTGCCGACTGGGTCTTGCCCTCTTATCGATGGGCCGTCAAGTGCAGCCAGTTGTCCGAGATGTGGCGCTCCCTGCATTGCGGTTACTTGCCGATGCTGTTGGCGCTACGGCGCATCTCACGATTGTTGATGGCCTGGAAGCTGTGGCTGCCGTTGTTGTTGAGCCAAGTCGTTCCGATGTTCATGTGGCTTATCGGGTGGGGTCACGTCATCCGTTAGAAGCCGGAGCTGCAGGACGTGCGATTCTTGCTGCTCGCACAGCAGCTGGTAGGCCGCTTGATCCACCTTGGATTCTTGCGACGAATGATGGTCCTCAAGGCGCATTTGGTATTTCGGCTCCGATCATCTCGGTGCCTGGTCTTGAAGCAAGCGTTGGCGTGGTGTCTTTGCGGGAACTTTCAGAACTTGAAGTAGGCCCACGAGTGGCGCGTGCTGCCGGAGAAATCTCTCGCGCTTTGCGCTAAGGCGCTACCAGCATCCTGTAATTGTTGCAGCCAGCCCGTCAAGGGCTTGGCGAGTGCGCAACGGAGCCACATTCTTGGGTTGGTTGTTCACGAGAAATGAAAACACTTTGAGTTGCCCGTCAACATCGTTGGCAGTTCCGGACAGTGTGATCGTGTCGTACAGGGTCCCAGTCTTTGCTCGGATTGCACCGCGTGCGCAGGCACTTGGTTTTGTTGCATAGCGATGAAACTTCGCGCTCAAAGTTCCATCAACGCCAGCCGTTGGCAAGGAACCGGTGTCGAACATGGCGGCGTAGCGAGCAGGCTCAAGAGTGCTGGTTAGGCGCAGGAGAAGAGCGAGGGTGAGTGCGTTGAGTCGATCGTCACGGGAGACCCCACTTCCATCCGCAAGACGAATGCCGCCCGTATGAATTCCCAAAGCATTGAGGTTTGCAATTGCTGCATCTGATGCGCCTTGCCAGGTTGGGGGGTGTTGAGTTGCTAGTGCAACATGACGAAAGAGATTCTCAGCAATATTGTTTTCTGAATCGAGCAGCATGACTCGCACTGCCTCAGCAACGGTGTGGGGACTCACACTCGTCAATGGCTGCTTTTGGGAATCTACATCAACCTCAACACCTCGCGAAGCACGTATTCCTAGCGCATTCAAGCTTTCAATAAATTCTTTAACTGCGCGGTCAACTGGAGTGCGCGAATAATCCCGATAAAGAGCGAGTGAAGTCACAGGCGAAATAACTGAAGGTACATATGCCTTGGTCCAGCCGGGCCCATCCGTTGCTTGTGGAAACAAATTGATATCGGTGTCAACGATAAGTGGTTGTGTGTGATCTACCAGAGCTGCTGTTTGGGCAGCGAGAGTCTTCAGCGTGTTTCTAGTGAGCAATGGATCTCCACCACCCTGCAGGATGACCGAATTTGAGGTGGGTCCGCTAAAAATTGATGTGGTGAATGCCTGTGTGGGTGACATTGTCGAAAGCGCATTCGTTGCAGTGACTATCTTCATGTTTGAGGCTGGCAGCATTGCTTTATCTGCATTGCGTGAAGACACGATCCGGGAAGTTGTTGCATCCATCACAACATAAGAAAGGTCAGAACCGATCGCCTTATTGATTGCTCGTTTTGCAATGCGACTGTTCATCTTTGCTTCGGCGTGTGTGTGTCCTGTGGAATCTTGGGCAAACGCCGGTGAATTCACTGCGGTTAAGACAAGAACTACAGCCAAGACCCACCCAAGAATTACGCCGTTATAGCGAGATTTGTGAGGGGATACTTTCGAGGACATGGAACCATCATGCGACACGGCAAAGTGAATGGCGCAATTCGGGTCTCGTGCATTCATAGCGCACAATAGGCATTCGTCCTCAAGACTGATGGAGCTGTTCTGTGCGCAAGGTAGTTGCAAAGACCCGGGTAGCACTGATTGCGCTTGCGATCATGAGTTCTGCTCTGGTTATGCCTGCGGCGCACGCTGACGGCGGCCCAAAGATCATCACTGGCTGGATGCCGTACTGGATGACAAGCCCGGCAAAGCCAGCGGGTATCACCAATGCTGTGGCTAATGCGGATGTGTTGAAAGATGTGTCGCCCTTTTGGTTCTCTGCTGTATCAGGAGGCGCGGCTGGCGTCACAGTGAAGTTCAACCCAAATTTTGGGGGAGCGGAAGCAAACGCGGCTTGGTCAGTTGCGCAATTGCGTGGTGCAGGTTTGGCAATCTTGCCAAGCATCGCTGATGGTTCGGGCAAGGCAAAAATGGCAGCGACCCTCGCCGACCCTGTCCGCCGCACAGCCCACGTAAGCGACATCGTCAACCTTGTTACGTCCAGAGGCTATGACGGTATTGATCTTGACTACGAGCAGTTCGCCTTTGCAGATGGTCGGGCGAGTTGGGCAGCAACTCAACCGAACTGGACCGCTTTCGTCAACGAACTTGCCGCAGCGTTGCACGCCCAAGGCAAACTCCTTTCCGTAACGATTCCAAGCCCGTGCGACACCACAAATAAATGCGGTGGCACCAACGGCTACTGGGTTTATAACCTTCCGGGCATCGCCGCGTCAGCTGATCGCATTCGAGTGATGACATACGACTTTCACTACAACTCACCAGGTGCGATTGCTCCCATTGGTTGGGTGACAACGTCAATGCAATATGCAGCAACGCAGGCGCCTGCCAATAAGTTGGTCGTGGGTATTCCGGCCTACGGACGGTCTTGGACGAAGAAGACTGGAAATTCTTTCCAACTATCAGGCGTGTGCCCTTCTTCAGGAAGTTCGGGGTCAGCAAAAACTGCATACAACTCATTGACTTCGATGGCGTCTGCCACAGCAGCAGAAATCCCGGCACTTATTACTCAAGTTGGAAAGACGCCGGCTGACATTCAATGGGATGCAGCAACGGCGGAGAACTGGATTGAATACGACAAGCCAGTTGCCTGGACCGATGCAAATGGCGCGGCGCAAACCTGTGTTGCTAAGCGAGTCATGTGGTGGGTGGGTCCCCAGGCGGCGCTTGTACGCACTCAACTGGTTGGGCAACTTGGATTAAACTCAGCAGGTTTTTGGACTATTGGGGGCGATGATCCCGCAATGTGGCCGCTGCTTCGCGGCTATGCAACTCAACTTGCACCTGCGGCGACTGCTGTAACGCTCACCATTGCTTCGCGTGTCACTTTCAATACGTCAGCTCCAGTAGCGGCCAGCGTTTCCTCGCAAGGCGCCCCAGTTACGGGAGTAGATGCGATGTTGCAATTTCAGGCCAAAGGCAAGGGTGCCTGGATTCAAAATGCAACCGCCCCATTAGCTGCCGATGGATCGGCAGCCTTCGCACCTATTTTCACTACGTCAGGCAAGTGGCGAGTATTTGTACCGGCAGAGGCGTCTCGGGGCGAGCAGGCAAGTGACCCAGTTTCGGTAGAAGTCGCTTCATCGGTGAAGGCCAACGCGAAGAAAAAGTCCGTGAAGGCTAGGTCGAAAATTGCGGTGCGGGTTGTGGCATTGCCGGCCCAGGAGGGCCAAAAAGTCGTGGTGCAGGTGCAACGTGGTGGAAGTTGGCTTCGGGTAGCCAAAGGTGTCACGAGTCAGTCAGGGGTTGCGTTAGTGCCATTCATCGGACCGACGACCAAGGGCACCTATGTGTATCGAGCCACTGCAGATTCGATAGGGACCTTCACCTTGGGAGTTTCGGAACCATTTTCAGTTCAGGTGAGATAAGGCTGCCGAGTCGCGCAGTTTCGCGATACGCGACACTAGATCTATGTCGATCGCACCTGCAGAAATTTCACAGGTTGTTGAACAGGTTGATCCCGATCGACCTTGGATAACGATGGTCTGGAATGACCCAGTCAATCTGATGTCGTATGTGACGTATGTGTTCATGACCTATTTTGAATACGACAAAACCCATGCCGAGTCATTGATGATGGACGTTCACGAAAAAGGTCGTGCAGTGGTATCAAATGGCACGCGTGAAGAGATGGAGCGTGACGTCGCGGCGATGCATGGATATGGATTATGGGCCACTCTGCAGAAGGACGATTGATGTCCACAGGCTTCACACTCGAATCTAACGGGCGCATTATTCTTCGACTTGATGAAGTCGAGCGGATGATGTTGTTATCTCTCTGTGACCAAATAGTCACGCTAGTAACGCCGAAAGACCGAGATCCTGACGCAGACCCGCTTTTCGCACTCGTCGGAATAGAACCCTCTGTAGAACGTCCAGAGGATGACGTCATGCTGAGGCTTTTTCCTGACGCCTATAGCGATGATGAAACTGCGGCATCAGATTTCAGGCGCTTTACCGAGCGTGACCTTCGCCAAACCAAGACCACCCATGCGCAAACAGTTCAAGAAACCTTGCAGAGGTCTGGCGAAAAAGTGGTTTTGGGATTGGCCGTGGCTCCGAGCTGGCTGGGCTTCCTGAACGACGTTCGGCTTGCTCTTGGTGCTCGCATGGGGATTGACGATGATTTCCACGATGCAGCAGTTGAGCTTGCTGAAGATGACCCACTCTTGGCCATGCTGGATGTGTATGACTGGTTGACCTACCTGCAAGAGTCCCTCGTTCAGATCATGCTGGCGTAGGGTTTGCTCGTGCTTGAGATCACCAGAGAACTAGTCGACCAGATCGTGCGGCATGCCCGGGCCGATCATCCAGACGAAGCCTGCGGCGTCATTGCCGGTCCAGTGGGTAGCGGAAAGCCTGAACGATTTATTGCGATGACTAACGCGGCCAGGTCCCCAACTTTCTACGAGTTTGATTCAGGGGACCTTCTCAAGCTGTACCGGGAGATGGATGATCGGGACGAAGAACCGGTGGTGATTTATCACTCTCATACGGCTACCGAGGCATATCCCTCACGAACGGACATTTCTTTGGCCGCTGAGCCTGGTGCGCACTACGTACTTGTTTCAACGAGGCAGACGGGTGCAGAGGAAGGTCCTTATGAGTTCCGGTCCTATCGAATTGTGGATGGCGTGGTGACGGAGGAGACGGTTAAGGTCATCTAGCTGCAAAGGGTTGGCAAGTGAGTAAATGCTAGTAGTCAGCCGGAATACTGCGGCCTACCCTGTTGTTGAACGGAAAACTACTACTGCGTCAATCCTGGAGGACTCATGGCAATTGAAGTTCGCGTGCCAACCATCCTTCGCGTGTACACCGGTGGGGAAAAATCCGTCAATGCTGAAGGTGACACCCTCCAAGCGGTGATCACCAACCTTGAAGTCAATTACCCCGGTATCGGTGGCCGACTTCTGGATGACAGCGGACTGCGCCGGTTCGTCAATGTGTATCTCAATGATGAAGATGTGCGATTCCTAGATGGCCTCAACACTTCAGTCGGCGATCAGGATGCGATCACAATTCTGCCTGCTGTCGCTGGTGGTTGAAAGCCAGCACTGTGAGATTTGATTCCCTGCTTCAATCCGTTGGACACACCCCACTCATTGGGCTACCTCGGTTATCGCCATCTTCAGATGTGCGCTTGTGGGCAAAATTAGAAGACCGAAATCCGACAGGTTCAGTCAAGGATCGTGCGGCACTGAACATGATTCTTCAGGCTGAAGCCCAAGGGCTTCTGCGCCCAGGGTGCACGTTACTTGAGCCCACGTCAGGAAACACAGGCATTTCACTTGCAATGGTGGCCAAGCAGCGGGGCTACAACTTGATTTGTGTGATGCCGGAAAACACTTCTGTCGAGCGCACTCAACTTCTCACTATGTGGGGGGCCACAATCATCACTTCCCCTGCAGCAGGTGGTTCCAATGAAGCAGTTCGAGTTGCCAAAGGTCTCGCTGCACAAAATCCCGACTGGGTCATGCTTTATCAATATGGCAATGAAGCCAATGCGCAGGCTCATTACGACTCAACTGGGCCAGAACTTTTATCGGACCTACCTGAGATCACACACTTTGTTGCGGGGCTTGGCACAACGGGAACCTTGATGGGTGTTGGCCGCTATTTTCGTGATCACAAGCCAGAGGTGCAGATCGTGGCTGCTGAGCCTAGATACGGCGAAGTCGTCTATGGCTTGCGCAATATCGATGAGGGATTCATTCCTGAGTTGTATGACGCATCGTTATTGACGAGTCGTTTCTCTGTTGGACCACTTGATGCGTTGAAACGTACCCGCCAACTCCTTGAAATTGAAGGCATCTTTGCCGGGATTTCAACAGGAGCGATTTTGCATGCGGCCTTGGGTATTGCCAAAAAAGCTGATGAGGCCGGGCAGGTAGCCAATATTGCATTCATCGTCTGCGACGGCGGATGGAAGTACCTTTCCACCGGCGCTTACGAAGGGACCCTCGCAGAAGCAGAAACGAAAATCGAAGGCCAACTTTGGGCCTAGCAAGCCCTTACCGACTTGAGCCTTGAAATGAAGTACGCGCAATGAAAAAACCGGCGCCACATCCATGGATGGGCGCCGGTTTCTTACAGGCCTAAGCGGTCTGCTTGAACCAGTTCACAGCTGACTTTGTGTTGACCATCAACAGAACGAGCAAACTGATGATGATTGATGCCCAGCCGTAAGGCAGGCGGAAGAAGCCGAACACGATGTTGATCACCATGAACATGCTGATGATGGTGTGAGCAGTGGCTGATCCCATCATCGTCATTTTGGTGAGCCAAAAGTAAATCATCCCAAGGAAGATTGAAAGTAACCCGAACATCCAAAGTTGGAAGGTTGGGATGGTGTGTGCCATGCCGTAAATGTCATCCCAGGTTGGGTTTTCACCAAAGCTTGAAAAGATGGCGAGGAAGCCAATCCAAAGGTTGTAGACGGCTGCGATAACCAGAAGTGCGGTGACGATCAAGACACCAAACGGGCGGGAAGGGCTGGTTGTTGTGGACATATTTTCCTTTGTTTCAGCGCCCACCTCGTTGGTTTGGGCGGTTGGTTTACAACAGCGTATGGATCATGGCGTAGCTTTCGCTGAACCGCGCCGTAGGCTAAGGGAGTTATGACTGACGCTCCGATAGGCATCGTTGACTCTGGGGTCGGTGGCCTCACTGTTGCCCGAGCAATTCTTGATCAGCTTCCCCACGAGCCTGTCCGGTATGTGGGGGACACAGCCCGCGGCCCGTATGGCCCACGTCCAATTGCCGAGGTCCGTCAGTTTGCTCTTGAGATCATGGATCGGCTTGTGGCTGATGGCGTGAAAATGCTGGTGATTGCTTGTAACTCTGCGAGTGCGGCAACCCTTCAAGATGCACGCGAGCGCTACGACGTTCCTGTCGTGGAAGTAGTGCATCCAGCTGTGCGTCGCGCCGTGGCAGCAACAAGAACCGGACGCATTGGTGTCATTGGCACAGAAATGACAATCACTTCGCGTGCGTACGACGATGCATTTGCTGCGGCTCCAAACCTTGAAATTATTTCTGCAGCCTGCCCCCGTTTTGTTGAGTTTGTGGAAGCGGGAAGAACCTCAGGCACATCGCTTTTGGAAGTCGCGCACGAATACTTAGAGCCATTGCAAGCGGCGAATGTCGACACCTTAGTTCTGGGTTGTACGCATTACCCACTTCTCACAGGTGTGCTTGCATACGTGATGGGCGAAAACGTCACGCTGGTATCTAGCGCTGAAGAAACCGCGAAGGACGTCTATCGCACTCTTGTAGCTAACAATCTCCTGCGCGACCCCGAATTGGCTGATCCTGTTCATCAATTCACCGCCACTGGAGATCCGACAAGCTTTGAACAGCTCGGCCGCCGATTCCTTGGGCCAGAAATCGGATCCGTCGGTCACTTCGGCTAGTGCAAACCTGAGCATGCGCACGACCATTAGAGTGCTGTCCTATGACCACTGTTACCCCACGCTCTGACGGCCGCGCCAATGATCAAATTCGTGCTGTTTCCTTCGAGCGAGGCTGGCTTGAGCAAGCAGAGGGTTCAGCGTTGGTGTCCTTTGGGCGCACCCGAGTGCTCTGCACAGCCTCGTTTACACCAGGAGTACCTCGTTGGCTGAAGGGCAGTGGCAAGGGCTGGGTAACCGCTGAGTACGCAATGCTCCCGCGTGCAACGAACGAGCGTAATGATCGCGAGTCGGTCAAGGGCAAGCTCGGTGGTCGCACCCATGAAATCTCACGTCTCATCGGTCGAAGCTTGCGCGCTGTTGTTGATATGTCTGTGCTGGGTGAGAACACGATCGTCATTGACTGCGATGTGTTGCAGGCTGATGGCGGCACTCGCACGGCAGCAATCACAGGTGCATACGTAGCACTGGCTGATGCGGTCACCTGGGGCATGGAAAAGAAGCACATCAAGACCAACCCCTTGATTGATTCAGTTGCAGCGGTGAGTGTGGGCATCATCGATGGTGTGCCTCGTCTTGATTTGCACTACGACGATGACGTTCGCGCAGACACCGACATGAACATCGTGATGACTGGTGATGGTCGGTTCATTGAAGTTCAAGGAACAGCCGAAGGCGTTCCATTTGATCGTTCGGAACTCGATGTCCTGCTTGAACTAGGTGCACGAGGATGTGCTGATCTTGCAAAGATGCAGCGCGAAGCGCTCAACTTGGCTCTTTAGGAATCCTGATGTCTGTTCGGGTCGTGCTTGCTAGTAAGAACGCGCACAAACTTATTGAGCTGCGCCGAATTCTTGAACAGGTTGGTCTTGATATTGATCTCGTTGGCACGGATGAGTTTCCTGGCCTGCCCGATGTTGACGAGACAGGCAGTTCCTTCGTGGCGAATGCACTCTTAAAAGCGCGGGAAGTCTGCGCATTCACGGGTTTGCCTGCGATTGCAGATGATTCCGGAATCAGCGTCGATGCTCTCAACGGCATGCCAGGGATCTATTCAGCTCGCTGGGCCGGAAATCACGGCGATGATGTAGCCAATCTCAACTTGCTCATCGCTCAACTTGATCATGTGGCGCCAAGTAAGCGTGGGGCCGCATTCCATTGTGCAGCAGCCATCGTGACGCCGCAGGGCGATGAGCGCGTTGTTGAGGGCACCCTAGAAGGCTCCCTGCTCACGAAGCCAAGAGGCACGAGAGGTTTTGGGTATGACCCGATTTTTGTTCCGCTTGGTTATGAAATGACTACGGCAGAAATGTCTGATGACGAGAAAGATGCGATTAGCCACCGAGGACGAGCGCTTGCAGCGCTGGCCCCGGTAATCGAGCAACTCATTCCAGAGGCGAAGAAGTAATAGTTCATTTGGTGCGGGAGAGGGGACTTGAACCCCTACGTCCGAAGACACAGGTTCCTAAGACCTGCGTGTCTGCCAATTCCACCACTCCCGCATGAAGCAAGGGAAGTCTAATGGTTGCTAGGTCAGTGCTAAATCGCGGATCAACTTAGCCACATGGCCGGTGGCCTTCACGTTATAAAACGCATGCTCGATCTTCCCGGTTGGGCTGATAACGAAGGTTGATCGAATCACTCCGACAACTGTCTTGCCGTACAGCTTCTTCTCCCCGAAGGCTCCGTATTTGGTGAGCACTTCCTTTTCTGGGTCGGACAGCAAAATGATCTTGAGGGCTTCTTGTTCCCGGAACTTTGCCAACTTTTCTGGCTTATCCGGGGATATGCCGATGACGACGAAATCTAAAGAACTGAATAGTTTCAAGTTATCCGTGAAGTCACAGGCTTGCTTGGTGCAGCCTGGAGTTAATGCTGCCGGATAGAAATACAAAATCACACGCTTGCCTTTGAATTGCGAAAGGCGAATGGTTTCGCCAGCGTCATTCTTCAAGGAGAACGCGGGGGCTGTGTCTTTAATTTCTAGTGGCATGGGCGCACTCTAATGAATAACGAGTGAATCTGCGGGCATGAGGGTAAAATTTTGTTTGACGAGCATATTGGCAAGTTATTAAGGTTGTCTGAAGCAAAGTTCAATTTCAAGTCAATCGAGGGACGATGGAAGCCGTATTAATTACTGGTGCAAGTGGATATATTGGAAAGCATGTAACTCTTCAACTTCTCAACCAGGGCTATAACGTTCGGGCTTCAGTTCGTAATCTCTCAAAGGCTTCCGAGGTGCGAGATGCAGTTACTCCTCACCTCTTGGACTCAAGTGACGTGGACGCCCGCCTTACATTTGTTGAGCTAGACCTTGAAAAGGATTCTGGCTGGGGTGAGGCTCTAAATGGTATTGATGTTCTCTTGCATACTGCATCACCATTTCCGCTTGCTTCGCCAAAGGATGAGAATGACTTAATTCGTCCTGCAGTAGATGGAACATTGCGTGCTTTGAGAGCTGCACAGAATGCAGGCGTCAAGCGGGTGATTCTTACATCGTCTGTGGCTGCGATTTATGGGTGTGAGTTACCTACAGGAAAAACTGAATTTGATGAAACGCTTTGGACAGATATCAATCATCCAGTGGGTCGCGGCGCATATACAAAGTCAAAGACCTTAGCTGAAAAAGCAGCTTGGGATTTTGTTAAGAACTCAGCGCCAGAAATTGCGCTTACGACGATTAATCCAGTACTCGTTCTTGGCCCACCTCTCGATAAGAATTTTGGATCATCGATGTCGGTTGTTGAGAGAATTCTTAATGGTAAAGACCCAATGTTGCCTGATCTGAATTTTTCTATCGTAGATGTGCGAGATGTGGCTCAGATGCACGTTGTGGCTATCAAGAACGAGGCAAGCAAAGGGGAAAGAATCCTTGCGGCCTCAGAAACAATTTCATTCGTCGGGGCTGCGAAATACCTCAAGTCAATTTATCCCAAGAGCAAGACTAAAACTGCTCAGGCCCCTACTTTCCTGATCAAGTTCCTGTCTCTCTTTGACGGCACGATTAAGTCGATTTTGCCCCAGCTTGGCAAACCGATGAAGGTTAGCGGGGAGAAAGCTCATCAATTGCTCGGGATCAACTTTATCCCGGCAAAAGTATCTCTAAAGGACTCCGCTGATTACTTAGTCAAGAATGGATTCATCAAGAGCTGATTCCGGCTTATAGGGCGACTCTTCTTT
>JBAXJN010000012.1:0-23558 GCA_037137855.1 Actinomycetes bacterium | reverse complement strand
CCACATCGATGTATCCAACGCTGAAAGAAAACAACATTCCCGTCACTGGTTTTTCTAACCCAGCTTTCGGTACAGATCGCAATGCTTTTGGTGATAGCGGCGCGACTTTGTCGTCCGTACCAAACTATGCAAGCACTGCAGTCTTGGAGAAGTTGAGCAAAATGGGCGTCACCAAGATCGCAAACATCAACCACATCAGCACGGGTGCTTCGGCATCTGGCAATGCGACGTCTAATCTGATTAAGCTCGTGGGCTCATCGATTGGCCTATCTGAGGTACTTCGCATTGCTGATGAGCCACAAGGCACGCATGATGCGACGTCAACTGCTCTTCGAATTAAGAATTCAGGAGCAGACGGTGCGATCATCGTTGGTTACATCGATGGCGGAATCGCGATCATGCAGGCACTCAAGCAACAAGGTGTCACCCTTAAAGGTGTCAGCATGGTTGGTCTTTCTGACCCAGCTGTGTTGAAGACTTCGGGTGGCGCACTTGAAGGTGTGCTCGGCACGAACTACGGCACAGTCCCTGTTGGGGTGAACGTACCGGCAGTGAAGACTTTTTCGAATGGCATGAGGGCAGCAGGACTTAATCCCTACGTCTCTGCGGCTCCACAGGGCTACTTAGGTGCTGACCTTCTGATTAAGGGTCTCAAAGTTGCGGGCCAGTGCCCAACGCGCGAATCCTTTATAACGAACCTTCGAAATGTGACGAACTATGACGGTAAAGGTTTGCTTGCTGAAAAGATCAGCTTCAAGGGTCCAGGGCTGGTTCCCAATGGAAACCCACCATCGTGTACTTGGTACATGATTGTGAAAGGCACTGAGTTGGTGCCTGATGCAAAGCCAACCTGTGGCGTCAAGATTCTTGACACCAATACGGGTCAGGTTGTTTACAGCCACTCATAAATCTAGAAGAAGCAGTGGCGGGTAACTTCGGTTGCCCGCCACAGCTCTTTTCTAGATCAAACCTCTTTTGAAATTAGCCTTTGAGCAATATTGCAGAGTCTTCAAGTTTGTCTCCGTACGGAGCCTGTAACTGATAAATTTCTTACTATGAGTGGGATTTCAGGTGACGATCGACGGCGGCCAGCAACTCTCGTGCATACGTCAGATTGTCATTTAGAAAAGGCTGATGGCGGGCCTGAACAGATGGCTTTTCAAGCTGTCATCGACATGGCCATCGACCGGCAGGCCGATGCTTTGCTGATTGCCGGTGATTTATTCGACCACAACCGTGTGAACGCGGAGATCGTTATTTGGGTTGCGAGCCAGCTCAATCGCTTCCCTGGGCCGGTCGTGCTTCTTGTGGGAAATCACGACAGCTTGCATGACGCTTCTGTTCATCGTCGACATGATCTACGAGACACCTGTGAACGCCTCATCATGCTGGATCACCCCGACGGTAAGAGTTTGGATCTCCCGGGGTCCGATATCTCTGTTTGGGGACGCGCAATGGTCGAACATTCTCCAGAGTTTCGACCTTTGGCCAATGCTCCCATGGCGCGAGTTGATCGCTGGAGTGTGATCGCGGCGCACGGACTGGTGGAGGCAGGAGAAGGACGCTCATCACCAATGACAAATAAAGAAATTTCTGAACTATCCGCGGATTATGTGGCGCTTGGACATGTTCATGTCCACACGATTGTTCACGAGAGTCCACCAACACGATATTCGGGAGCCACTCATGTGCACTGGACGGAAACCAGCGGCTGTGTGGTCGTAGATTTCATCCCTGGCGAAGGGGCATGCGCGCAGTGGGTCTCTGTAGATAAGTATTTATCCGTGGGTGTGAACGCTTAATTCTCGAATTAAATGTACGCAGCAGTATCCATATAGCGGCACTTCTTGCAGGTGCCATGAATTGCGAGATGACTTAGGTCAAGGTCGAAGCCATGCTCGGTGTCAAGGCGCATGCCAAGTTCATTGGCAAGGTTTGCACCAGTGCAGGTGACCTTGCTGCAGATGTCACAGACCAGGTGGATATGCGCACGATCATCAACCAAGAAATATGTAGGTGCTCCGTGGCCAAGGTGCGCGTGAGCAACGAGGCCGATGTCTTCAAGCACTTCGAGGGCTCGATAGACAGTTGAAAGGTTTACTGCCGATGAGACCAATTGAATGTTCGTCAGGATCTCTTCGGCCGTTGCATGCTCAAGGTCTGCAACAGCTTTGATGACCATCTGGCGTTGAGGCGTGATGCGCACGCCATGTTCTCTTAAATAGTCGTCCCAGTTCATTGAATTCATGTCAGCCAAAGTTTCTCGTGGGTGGGGTGGGCACGCATTCCTCAGGCAAGACAGTTGTACAAGGGCTGGGGGAGACGATGACCAATAACCACGAGCCAAGATTACTTGCACCTGATGCTGATTTGCACGTGAGGTGGCCAATGAGTTGTTCGCTATGAGGGAAGATCTATGAGGAAACACGCCGAGAATTCGGTTCTGGCACTGATTGTTGTTACGTTGTCGCTTGACCGAGTCGTTCAACTGAACCACTCGAGGTCGTCTGCTCGGGAAGTTTCATCTCCCACTCTCTGTTGCGTTGACGCGTAATCGGGCCAGCAACTGCGGCCAATCGCGCACCAACAAAGGATTTATTTTGCCATCTGTAACACCTTCTACTTCCACCATGTCCGCTGACAGTTTTGCTGCCCTTGGAGTTCCCGGAAAGCTCGTTCAAGCCCTTCGCAATTCCGGTATTGATTCACCTTTTCCAATCCAAACGGCCACCCTTCCCGATTCACTCGCTGGCCGCGATGTTCTTGGTCGTGGTCGCACCGGTAGCGGTAAGACCGTTGCTTTTGCGTTGCCGACCGTTGTCCGCCTGGCTGAGTCCAAAGCTGTGCGCAAGGCTGGTGCGCCTCGCGCACTGATCTTGGTTCCAACGCGTGAGCTCGCGGCACAGGTAAATGAGACAATTGCACCGCTGGCAAAAGCCATGAACATGACCACGCTTGTGGTGGTTGGCGGCGTAAAAATCAACCCACAGATCAATGCACTACGCAATGGTGTCGACATTTTAGTTGCGACCCCAGGCCGCCTCGAAGATCTCATGAAGCAACGCTTTGCAAAGCTTGATCAGGTCGAAGTAACTGTGCTTGATGAAGCAGACCACATGGCTGATCTTGGCTTTTTGCCAATTGTTAAGCGGCTTCTTGACGCAACACCTAAAAATGGGCAGCGCTTATTGTTCTCCGCAACGATTGATGCCAGTGTTGACGTATTGGTGAAGCGTTACCTTAGTTCTCCGGTCACACATTCGGTTGACAGTGCTGAATCGCCAGTACCCGAAATGACCCACCACGTCATGAATGTCACCTCTGATCACAAGCCATCAGTTGTGAAAGAACTTGTTTCGGGTGAAGGTCGCACTCTTGCCTTCACACGCACAAAGTACGGCGCTAAGAAGTTGGCACGTCAACTCACCGCTGCTGGTATTCCTGCTGTCGATCTGCACGGCAACCTTTCACAAAATGCGCGGGTACGTAACCTCGCAGCATTTTCTGACGGTTCGGTGCGGGTCCTCGTAGCAACAGATATTGCCGCACGCGGGATTCACGTTGATGGTGTTTCACTTGTTGTTCACGTTGATCCACCATCAGAGCACAAGGCATACCTGCACCGCTCCGGCCGTACCGCTCGTGCGGGAGCAGATGGCATCGTGATCACCGTTGGCACTCCTGATCAGCGAAACGACGTTCGCACGCTGATGAAGCTTGCAGCAATTTCTCCGACGATGCACTCTGTGATCCCAGGTGACGAAGTCATTCGCAACCTCGTGGGGCCAGCCGCGCCATTTGTGAAGCCGACCCCGGTTCAGATTGAAAGCGCGGATGCACCTCGTCGACCTATTGCGCCTCGTGGGGGTTCGCGTAAAGCTCCTGCACGCCCAAAAGCACAGCAGGGCCGTCGCAGATAAGTTCTGGTGTTATCGCACCATCAGAGTTCCGCCATCAATGGCAATCACTTGGCCTGTCATGAACTTCGCGCCAGGGGAAGAATAAAAGGCAAGTACCGGCACGAAGTCTTTGGCGATGTCACCTAGCTTGCCGCCGATTGGGACTGCGGATTTCATGATTTCGTCATGCGCTGCAAGAACTTCAGCGGGCATTTCTGATCGAGTCTTGTCGTACATAGGTGTCCAGATGGCTGGGCAAATCATGTTCACGGTGATGTTGTACTGAGACCATTCTTTGGCAATGGTGCGACTCCAAGCGGTCACTGCACCCTTGCTCGCTGCATACACCGACTTATTTGGAAGCCCGATGATGCCAGCGGCAGATGTGAAGTTAAGAATCTGCCCGCCGTTATCTTTGAGATGCGCAAATGCTGCTTGATTTGTGAGCATCGTTCCAAGTGCATTGATGTTCATGACTTGGTGCCAGAGTTCAACCGTGTTGTTCTCAGACAATGAAGCGGGTGCAATTCCAGCTGCGTGAATCAGTACGTCAAGCCCACCAAGATAATTGATCGCCGCCGCCATGGCGACATCTACCGAGGATTTATCGGCCACATCAACGTGAATGAAATGCGCACCGGATTCGACAGCGATGGCTGATCCAGCCGCGGTATTGAAGTCCAGGGAAACAACATGTGCGCCCAAGCTAGGGAAGGCTCGCACGAGGCCTTCACCCATACCGCTTGCTCCGCCGGTGATGATGATGCGACGTCCGTTGAGTTGAGTCAAAGTCATGGAATCAGCATAGGTGAACCTGGTGTGGCTGTTCAGGGAATTGAAAACACCAATGACCCCAAGCCAAAATTGTTATCGTCGCTGGCTCTGGGGAGTGATGAGCCAAGGCCCTGGTCAGCAGGCTCACAAAGGTCGCTTACGATCAGTACCTATGGGCTTGTCCCAGAAGTGTCAGGAGCGACTTTGAGTCTGTTTTCTCGTGCGGCTTCTTTAGCCGTGGTGCCAGTAAAAAGTGGCGCGCGGTTCGCCGGCGCTGCAACAATTTCTGCCTTCGGTGGCGATAAAGACGCTGCCTACGGCAAAGCGACGCAAGCATCCGTTGAAGAGCTCACGAATGCTCTTGCAAAGGCGCGCGGCCCGGTAATGAAGTTCGGACAACTCCTCGCGCTGTTTTCATCCACGTTGCCACCAGAACAAGCTGAAATGCTTTCGTCTTTGACCCGCCTATACGAAAACGCTGAACCGCGCCCCTTCAAAGATGTCGAAGAGGCCTTCAAGCGCCTGCCCAAGGGCACGGTTATTGACGAGGTTGCAGTCGCTGCAGCAAGTCTTGGTCAGGTGCACACGGGAACCTGGCCTGATGGCCAGCACGTAGCGATAAAGGTCCAATACCCAGATGCCCATCGCATTGTGCGATCAGATTTATTGCAACTACGCACGTTTATGCCGTTGATTCACCGGCTCATTCCCACGTTGGATGTGAAGGCGCTTCTTCAAGAGCACGCAGATCGCTTGTGGGATGAGCTCGATTACACCCATGAAGCAAAGTGGCAAGAAGAGTTCCGACTCGTGTGGGCGGCAGAGCATCCAGGGGTGGTCACTATTCCAGCAGTGATTTTCGCGGATTCAACACTGCTAGTTACCGAATGGTTGCAAGGTATCCCATATTCAAATTTGCAGTCTGAATCCGTTGAGCAGCGCGATCAAGCTGCAAGAAATCTTGCTCGCTTCACCCTGTGGTCACCTAAAATTGTTGGCGCAATTCATGCAGATCCGCATCCGGGTAATTTCCGACTCATGGATGACGGCTCCATCGGCGTTCTCGACTTCGGATCAGTTGGCCACCCTGCGGGCGACTTCACGCATCTTTTTGTTCGAACTTTTCAGCTTGCAGCAGCCGATGATCTTGAAGGAGTTCGAGAGTTATGGCTGAACGCCGGGATGATTATGAATTCGACGAGTGCCGAAGAACTCGCGCGCATTATTTCCTTAGATGTCACGCCTTATGTGCAGCCCGAGTTCCATTTTTCTTCAAATTGGATTACTGAGCGAGCCGGTGACTGGTCAGATCCAGGTGGTTCGCTGGAGGATGCAGGGAAGTTGTCATTTCCACCAAGTCTGCTGCTTGAGCATCGGGCCATTACTGGCATGCTGGCGTTGTTGACCAGCATTGACGCCACCGTTGATTTCCAGACCGTGATAGATGAAGCTGTTGATGAGTCAAATTTTTGAGCTTCGTGGGGAAACTCAGACAATTTCTGTCTGAAATGACCTATTTGTCACACCCCTGTAACAATTGAAGCGATTTCATTTCTTAGGCTCATCCCCAACATGCACCGCGCTGGATGCCGTGCTCTTTGTCGAGAGGGATCGAACATGAGTGGAAACGCTGTACGCCTGCAAGCAATCAAAGACGTAGAGGCATACGTGCCACCGGCGGTGAGCTATGACCCAACTGAAGCTCCCGGCGAAATCTATGGCCAGAATGTTTTCAACAACGCAGTGATGCAGCGCCGCTTGCCAAAGAATGTGTACAAGTCCGTTTCTGACACCATTGCAAATGGCACGAAACTTGATCCAACAGTGGCTGATGCCGTTGCGGCAGCAATGCGTGACTGGGCCTTAGAAAAGGGTGCAACTCACTACGCGCATGTGTTCTATCCATTGACGGGTTTCACGGCAGAAAAGCATGACAGTTTCTTTGAACCAGTGGGTGATGGAACCACGCTTGCAGAATTTGCCGGAAAGACCTTGATCCAGGGAGAGCCAGACGCATCAAGCTTCCCTAATGGTGGGTTACGCGCAACGTTTGAAGCCCGTGGTTACACCGGCTGGGATGTCACCAGCCCGGCATACATTCTTGAAAGCCCAAATGGCAACACTTTGTGCATCCCGACAGTGTTCCTATCTATGACAGGTGAGGCGCTTGACCTCAAGACGCCGCTCCTGCGTGCGCAGCAGGCAATGTCAGAACAAGCAGAGCGAGTGCTTCGGCTCTTCGGCAATGATCCAGATCACGTGGTTTCGTACTGCGGACCAGAGCAGGAATACTTCCTGATCGATCGCCACTTCTTTCTAGCTCGTCCTGATTTGCTCAATGCCGGACGCAGTTTGTTCGGTCACAAGCCACCAAAGGGTCAAGAATTTGATGACCACTACTTCGGTGCAATTCCAGAGCGCGTACTTGGCATGATGATGGATGCTGAACGTGAACTCTTTAAGTTGGGAATTCCAGCCAAGACTCGTCACAATGAAGTAGCACCTGGCCAGTTCGAAATTGCGCCTGTATTCGAGCGGGCAAACATTGCTTCGGATCATCAGCAGTTACTCATGACCACGTTGACCAGCGTTGCCAAGCGCCACGGTATGGCTTGCTTGTTCCATGAGAAGCCATTTGCTGGGATCAACGGTTCTGGCAAGCACGTGAACTTCTCGATGGGCAATGGCCGTCAGGGTAACTTGCTCAACCCTGGCGATACGCCACACGACAACGCCCAGTTCCTCGTGTTCTGTGCAGCAGTCATTCGCGCTGTGCATAAATACGGAGGACTGCTTCGTGTTTCCGTGGCGTCGGCTAGCAACGATCACCGTCTGGGCGCTAACGAAGCTCCGCCAGCCATCATCTCGATCTTCTTGGGTGACCAGCTCGCAGATGTTTTCCAGCAGATTGCCGACGGTGGTGCCACGAGTTCGAAGCGCAAGGGAACTTTACGTGTTGGTGTGGACACCATGCCTGATCTGCCAGCAGATCCAGGCGACCGCAACCGCACGAGCCCATTCGCATTCACCGGAAACCGTTTTGAATTCCGCGCACCAGGTTCAATGCAGTCCGTGGCCGGCCCAATGACCACGATCAACGCGATACTCGCAGAAGCATTGGATTTTATTGCTAACGATCTTGAAGCTTCCCTAGCCAAGGGCGTTGAGTTTAATGACGCCGTACAAGCGGTTCTTGCGAAAATCATGAACGAGCATGGCGCAGTTGTGTTCAATGGCAATGGCTACTCAGATGAATGGCAAGTTGAAGCAGCGAAGCGTGGATTGCTGAACTTGCGCACCACTATCGATGCTCTTCCGCAGTTGATCACTCCAGAGGCAATTGAATTGTTTGAGAAGTATGGGGTTTTCAGTTCACGAGAAATGCATAGCCGTTACGAAGTTGCTCTCGAGCAGTACATCAATAGCATCGCGGTTGAAGCAAAGATCACTCTGGAAATAGGCACCACCATGGTGTTGCCAGCTGCGATTCGCTACCAGACAGAACTGGCTGGAAACGTTGTGGCGCTCAAGGCTGCAGGAATCGATGCAGATATCTCAGCACTGAAGTCAATTTCGACAACTGTCAATGAACTGAGTGCCGCCATTGCCACGCTTGGTGCGGCGCTGAATGCTGACGCGGGTCACGACCTGATGGATGAAGCTCGTCATGCGCAAAGTGTGCTTCTTCCAGCGATGGCCCAAACTCGTTCTGCGGCAGACACCCTCGAAGGTGTCGTGGCAGACGACCTTTGGCCACTTCCTACCTACCAAGAAATGTTGCATATCCTTTAAGTTCAAAGAGGCTGCTTCGTGGGTCTTCGCTGGTCACTTTGGTGATTGGGGAAGGCCCACAAGTCTTTATCGGGGTGTTCAGGTTTCCAGATATTCGGCAATCGCTTTCGCGAGTCGACCAGGGGCTCCAGTGATCGGGTCTGGATCAACTGCAAAGAAGAGTGAGGGCTCCACCATTTCGAGTTCGAGTACAACGGGGTGTCCGTCATTGTCGTTAATGAGGTCCACTCGGGCATAGAGCCAGTCGGATGGCGCCAGGCTCAGTGCATGTTGAGCAACCTCGCGTTGCCTCTGCATGGCAACTCTTGGAGTGATCGCTTCCTTGAGAAAAAGACCACCGTGAAATTCCTGTGCTGCGTTATCCAGTTCAAGCAGTGGGCCTTTTCGGATTGCATGGGAAAAGGCACCAGCGATAAAAATAAGCGCAGTCTCTGCCTCGGAATCAACCGATGTGAGATATGGCTGGATCATGACGCTGCGTCCACTGGCATGAATCTTGTGGATCGCAGTACTGGCTTCGTCGGTTTTGTTGGCACTGAGGCGGTAGGTGTCACGTGATCCGGCTGAGATGGCAGGCTTCACCACGAATTGGTGGTGGGGAAGTTCGAAAGCCTGGCCGACCTCGATAAATTCAGTGGGCACGATTGGGACTCCGGCAGCGGCAAGTTCAAGCAAATAATGTTTATCTGAGCTCCACTGCACGACGTTCTTAGGATTAAGTAGCCGAGTTTTTGTACTCACAGCCTGTGCCCATTCAAGAAAGGCTTCTCGCTGAGGGCTGTAATCCCAGGTTGAACGAATGAGCACGAGATCAAATAAGTCCCATTGGACCGTTGGGTCGTCCCAGACCACGATTCGCGGGGACAGGCCATGTGCCCAAAGCGCAGGAAGCAATAACTGATCGTCAGGATCTAAATCTTTGAATGCGGCGCAAGTGACGATGGCTATTAGCGGTTCGCTCCCAGAAGCGCATGACATCGACACTGCGTAAGGTTAGCGACTCAACCAAAAAGCTGGGCAAAGAATTTGCCTTGCTTCTTAACCGGTGCCTTCTCAGTAGCTGCGCACTTTGTCATTCAGTTGAATATTCAACCAAATATCACGTTGATGAAGTTGATGAATTCGAGTCAATCTGCGCAGCTGCAAGCCAAGTGCCTCATGCCCAGCAGAATGCAGATATCGTCAGCGCCATCATCTAGACCCTAAGAAAAGGCAGTAATGAGTACTCCTTCGCAGACCCAAGTCATACGACTCCTAGGGGGATCTGTTCTTGTTGGTGTCATTGCAGGTATCGCAGCATCGATCATGTTGTGGATTATTGAAAAAGGAACCGAACTTTTCTACGACCATTTGCCATCAGTACTGGGCATAACTGACCTGCCCTGGTGGTGGGTGGCCTGTCTACTCCTCATCGGTGCTGGAGCCGTCGCTCTAGCAAAAAAATTGCCCGGGAAAACTGGCCCAGGTCCACTGAGTGGATTCCATTTTGATCTTCCACTCGTCGTAGTACCCAGCGTTCTCGCCGCCGCATTAGCCACCTTGATTTTTGGAATTGTGCTTGGGCCAGAGGCCCCGCTTATTGTGTTGGGCAGCGCAGTGGGGGCGATTCTTGCTCGTAACGCCGATCCGCAAACACGCAAGGCGATGATGTTGCTTGGCGGAGTGGCAGCAATCGGTGCAGTCTTTGGTAATCCATTCGTCACGGCATTCATGATTCTGGAATTCACCGCAATTGGGATGGTCCCGGCCATGTTGATCACACCAGTTTTGGTAGCGCTGGCGAGTTCATACGTTACGCAAATTGGGATGTGGGGTATTCCAGGATTCGGCGTGCATTCGCTGGCGGTGCCGGGCTTGCCTAGTTACACCAGTATCGCGGCCGGAGATCTTGTGACCGCGCTCGTGGTGTCAGTCCTAGCGGGTGCCGTAGCAATACTGGCGCGCAAGGGCGGCCTGGCATTTGAAAGGTTTTCATCAACTCGAGTCACGCGTGGACTTTTCATTGGCGCAATTGTGACTGCCGTAGTGATTTGTATTGCAATGACGATATTTGATGTTTCGCCCCACCTGATTCTCTTTAGCGGAAATGCTGGGATGTCTTCACTGATTCAGCAGACTTCAATTGTTTCGATACTCGTAATTTTGGTGGGCAAGTCAATCGCATACGCGATGGCATTGGGTGGCGGCTTTCGAGGCGGACCGATTTTTCCAGCAACATTTCTCGGTGTCGCAATTGCAGTTTTAACCGTTGCAATAATCCCCGGTGATTCAGTAAGCGCTCTGGCTGCTGCTGCGATTGCCGCTTCAGCTGCTGCAATGATTAAACTGCCCGCGACGTCGGCTCTTTTGGGGATGGTGCTGATTGTCGGCGCAGGCCCGGCCGTGGCACCCTTCGCGATTCTTGGTGCAGTGATTGGTTTTGGTATTCGAACCTTTGTGGATAGCAAGGATCGACGTGTGCAAGAAACAGCTAGTGAGTCTGCAGGTGTTATCGCCTAAAGAACGTTGACAGCGCGGGCAAGGCCAATGGATTGGCTTCAGTCACACACAAATATGCCTCGAGATGTGAAAAATGGCCGATTTCGCCGGGTCTGCTGCGGGTTAGGTATCGGGCAGGGCATGATTGAACCATGCGTATTGCAAATGACATCACTGAATTGATCGGTAACACCCCACTTGTGAAGATTCGCAACATCACCGATGGGGCTAATGCGACGGTGGCGGCCAAGCTGGAATTCTTCAACCCAGGCAACTCGGTCAAGGACCGCATCGGTGTAGCGATGATTGATGCGGCTCAGGCTGCCGGACTTATTGGGCCTGACACCATTGTGGTGGAGCCAACCAGCGGTAACACTGGAATTGCTCTAGCCATGGTGTGTGCGGCTCGCGGGATCAAGATCGTGCTGACGATGCCAGAAACAATGAGCATCGAACGTCGCATGTTGCTTCGCGGTTATGGCGCAGATTTAATCCTTACCCCAGGACCCGAAGGTATGGGTGGCGCGATCGCTAAAGCTAAAGAGCTCGCTGACTCTGACCCAAAGTACTTCATGCCGCAGCAGTTCGAGAACCCAGCGAATCCGGCAATTCACCGGGCAACCACTGCTGAAGAAATTTGGAATGACACTGATGGCAAGGTTGACATCGTTGTTGCCGGCATAGGCACAGGTGGAACGATCACCGGCATTGGTCAGGTACTGAAGGAGCGCAATCCCAATATTTCTATCGTTGCTGTTGAGCCAGCGGCTTCGCCTGTGCTTTCAGGTGGAACCAAGGGCCCGCATCCACTCCAGGGAATCGGCGCGGGATTCGTCCCTGGGGTTCTTGACACTTCGGTGTATGACGAGGTTGTCAAAGTTGAGGCCGAGGATGCAATGAAGACGGCTCGTCGAGCGGCTACCGAAGAAGGCTTGCTCGTTGGTATTTCATCAGGAGCAGCACTGTGGGCTGCCGCTGAGGTTGCAAAGCGACCGGAGAACGCCGGAAAGCTCATCGTCGTTATCGTGCCTTCCTTCGGTGAGCGCTATCTGTCGACCGCGTTATTTGCGGGCCTCGGCGACTAACTGAGACACTGAACCTATGTCTTTCCTTCCCCAAGGACTGGTCTCGTTCATCGCGCAAGCGAAAGAAGACGTTGCATCAGTACTCGAGCGTGACCCAGCTGCGCGTTCAGCGCTAGAAGTGGCACTGCTATATCCAGGCGTCCATGCCGTGTGGGCGCACCGCGTCAGCAGCTCGCTTTGGAAGGCTGGAGCGCATTTGCCGGCCCGCGCGGTATCGCAGGCCACGAGGGCAGTGACAGGGATTGAGATTCACCCAGCAGCCGTTATCGGACCACGAGTATTTATTGATCACGGTGCTGGCGTCGTTATTGGTGAAACGTCCATCGTTGGCTCTGACGTCACTATTTATCATGGCGTCACTCTTGGTGGCACCAGCTTGAATCATGGCAAGCGTCACCCAACTGTTGGCGATCGCGTGACAATCGGCGCAGGTGCGAAAATTCTTGGCGATATTGAAGTTGGTTCTGATTCACGCATTGGTGCTAATGCAGTATTAGTGCGTTCGGTAGATCCTGATTCAGTAGTTGTGGGCGTTCCGGGTCAAGTAGTTGCTCGAGCTGGTGTCCATACCGCTCGGCCTCGCCACGATGCACAAGACGGCAATGCTCCTGATCCCGTCGGAAGCGCAGTTCACGCACTGTTGGCTCGAGTCGAAAAATTGGAAACCGAAGTGACAGGCAAGGCATCACCGGGCGGCGTTTACCGGCCAGTTGATGGAGTCTGGGAGTCCACTGACTTTTCTATTTAAATGCCCGGATTCCAGAGGTCTCATTTACACCTCTTGCATCGAGGGATCGGCTAGAACCTTGTGAACCGCAGCAACTCGCTTGAAAACGTAGAACATTGGCAGCCCAAGCAGGATGAGAGCGGAAGCCGCAATAAGAAATACGGCTTCGTAACCGATGTGGGCAGCGATGATGCCGCCAAAAGCCGGACCGAGCTGCGATGAAAGTGCTTGAACGCTCTGGTAAAGCCCAAACATCGAACTCAAGGCTGCTGCGGTAACGACCGTTGGCAGCAGGGTAATCGCACTCGTTGTCAGGAATCCGCCGAACAATGACACGGTGATCGCCAGAACGGCGAGCGCTGCAACAGAGTTCACGAATCCCATAGGAATCAAAAACACAGCGACACCGATGGCCGCGATAAGCAGAACCTTTTGTAGTCCCACCTTCGTGATCACTCGACCGGCGAGCACAGAAGCAACCGCACCCGCTGCAGAAATTCCGAAGAACAACCAGCCGATGATCACTGTTGCATTAGATTTATCGTTCAACAAACTCACCACGTATGGCGGCAAAATCGGCTGCACCATTGGTGCGGCGAAACTCAGAAACAACACAAGTGCAAGTGCAGCCCAAACAAGTGGAGACTTCAAGACAGTGCGCATCCCTGGCTTATCTGCTGCATTTTTTGGTGCGAGTGCTCGCCTAGGCTCTTTAATCATGAAGATTGTTACGGCAGCTCCAGAAAACATCAATGCTCCCGCGACATAGAACGTGGTCTCGTAGCCCCAGGCCGCAATAAAACCAGCAGCAACGACAGGCCCCATCGCGATACCGCCCAGAGTTGCGCCTTGGAACTGGCCGAGCGCTTTAGGCAGGCGCATTGCTGGTGTTCCAGCCGCGATGAGAGCCATAGCTGCGGCTGGTGCCCCTGCCATGACGCCGATGAAGGTTCGAATCGCAACGATTTGCCAAATGCTGGTAGCAAAGCCAAAGAGCACCAAGCCGATCGCGCCACCAAGACAGGCGCGGATGAGCATGGGCTTTCGCCCATATTTATCGCCGAGAATTCCCCAGATTGGGCCTGAAATGAAGGATCCAACTCCACCGAGACCGGTAGCGATTCCGGCCCACATGGCTGCATCTGGCCCGCTGACCGACGGGTCGATCTGCAAGATGTAGAGCGGGAGAAAGGGAATTGTGAAGGAAAACGTGATGCACAACAAGAAGACGGCGAGCATCGAGGCGTAGTTGTTACGCTGCCAGCCGGGGGAGCCTTCGTCTTCCATCTTTTCCTTTTGGGTTGGTCTTTTATCTCATGCTGTAGAGGAAGGCAGTGGACATTTCGAGTTCATGGAGCCTATCAAAAGTATTTCGATTACTTTTCACCATTGGTCAGTTCGAGATCCCTTGTTGGTCTCATAGAGTTTAGCTATGGCCGCAATCACGATCGTTCAACTTCGCGCATTCGTCGCGATTGCTCAGACTGCTCATTTTGGCGATGCCGCTGCACTGATCGGGGTATCTCAACCAACACTCAGCCAGGCCCTATCCACGCTTGAGGCGAATCTGGACCTGCAACTCATCGAGAGAAATCCTCGAAAAGTTTTGGTGACGGAAGCCGGGGTGAAGTTACTGCCGCTTGCCCGACAAGCAATCGCGTCGGTAGACGCAGTAGTGGAAGCGGCCGAACCAGCTCGATGGCTCAGCGGACCCTTGCGGCTGGGAGTTATCCCAACGATCGCGCCATATTTGCTGCCTTCAGTTCTGCGTTTTTTGCAACGTGAAGCTCCAGATCTCGAACCATCTGTGCATGAAGATCAAACTTGGCGTTTGATTGATGCGCTAAAACGT
Organism: Actinomycetes bacterium; assembly: GCA_037137855.1. Lineage (GTDB taxonomy): Bacteria > Actinomycetota > Actinomycetes > S36-B12 > S36-B12 > UBA11398. The sequence continues at coordinate 8,951 of JBAXJN010000012.1, read as the reverse complement.
GGCGATATCGATGTCGCGATTTTGGCATTGCCGACGAGTGAACTTGGCCTGCAGGAAATTCCAATGTATGTCGAAGACTTCGTCTTAGCCTTGCCAGCAAAAAGTGAGTTGGCTGGTCGGGTTGACGTAGACCCCAAGATTCTTGCCAGTTTGCACCTCTTACTCCTTGACGAAGGGCATTGCCTTCGTGATCAAGCACTCGATGTGTGTGCTCAGGCTGGTGCGCATGAGGCGGGTAGCGATCCTGCTCGTGCATCGTCTCTTGCCACAATTGTGCAGCTCGTTTCCGCGGGGCTTGGAGCCACGCTGCTGCCTGAAACTGCGGTGTCGGTGGAAGCTCGTGGTGCGGCTTTAGGGATCGCGCACTTCAAAGCGCCTGCTCCAGGGCGAACGATCGGCTTGGTCTACCGCGCATCAACTCGTAGGGCCCAAGAACTTGAGGATCTCGCAGAGATCCTGCGTCGAGCGGTTATCAAGGGCAAGCTTGCCGCTCGACCACTTTGGTGACGAATGCGATGGTTCTCAAGTTGCGACTAAACCTGCCGGGATTCGCATTTGTGACATATGCTCTGGGGTCAAGATCAGTCAACAGCGGGAGCGACAAATGGACACTGCACGACATACGGGCAAGATCGTCATCGTCACGGGAGCAGCGAGTGGCATTGGTCGTGCATCCGCGATCCGCTTTGCCGCTGAGGGTGGATCAGTTTTCGCCTTCGACGTCAACGAAACCGGGTTGCAGGAAACACAGAAGCTGATTGCCGCCAGCGGGGGCAAATGTGAAATTATTTGTGGTGATGTCACGATTCAAGCTGATGTCGATCGTTTAGTTGCTCAGGTGGGATCTCGCATCGATGTGCTGGCCAATATCGCCGGAATCATGGACAACTTCCGTCCTCTAGGCGAGGTTGACGATGCAACGTGGGATCGCGTCCTTGATGTGAACCTCACAGGTGTCATGCGACTTTCGCGGGCCGCATTGCCCGTGATGATCGCTCAAGGTGGGGGAGCCATGGTGACTGTCGCATCAAAGGCATCGCTTGGGGCGGGAGCGTCTGGCATTGCGTATACCTCAAGCAAGCATGCGGTCATTGGACTTGTGAAGAGCACTGCTTATTTTTATGGGACCCAAGGCATTCGATCCAACGCAGTTTTGCCTGGACCGGTTGATACGAATATTGGCACGACTTCGGCGCCACATTCAGAATGGGCAATGCAGCGTGCGCTGTTATCGATGGCAACGCTCACCAAATCCGCCGAGCCTGATCAGATCGCATCCGTTATTTCCTGGCTAGCCTGCGACGAAGCATCCAATATGAATGGCTCGGTAGTTTCCGCTGACGGAGGCTGGGCCTCTGCTTAGTTTCTACCTAAAACGGCCTTTTCAGTCTTGCGCCTGCCACCCTGTGCATTGGGCCGGAATGCTTCATCAACGTTTCTGGAGTAGTTCACACTGAGAAAAACATGACACCTGTATTGTCATAAGTTCGGATGTGATCACAGTGGAGGCGATGGTGGGTAGCAAAGTTGCTCGCAGTCGAGTTACCTATTCCCCAAAAGTCTTCATCCCACTCACCACGTTGTGCCGCGATCGCTGTGGATACTGCACTTTTGCCCAGTCGCCAGCACACGTAGCCCCGTATTTGACTCTCGAAGAAGTTGTTGAGATCGCTAAAGCGGGCGCTGAAGTGGGATGCCACGAGGCCCTGTTCACACTCGGTGAAGCACCTGAAGATCGATACCCGGTGGCCCGTGAATGGCTCGATGCCCACGGCTACACCTCAACGGTCGACTACCTTGTGGCTGCCTGCCAAGCTGTTCTCGACGAAACAGGTCTACTGCCGCACGCCAACGCTGGTGCTATCTCAAAAGAAGAACTCCTGCGGCTTCGCGCAGTAGCGCCAAGTCAGGGAATGATGATTGAGACCCTTCGAGCCGATTTGCCAGCTCATCGTGGTGCGCCTGATAAAACCCCAGAACGCCGTTTGGCAACGCTGGAAGCTGCCGGCGAATTGAAGATTCCTTTCACCACGGGGATTCTTGTGGGTATTGGTGAAACTCGAGAAGATCGAATCGAGGCACTCGAAGCAATTGCTGCTTCACACGCCCGTCACGGACATGTTCAAGAAGTCATCGTTCAAAATTTCATGCCTAAGGCTGACACGGTGATGCGCTTAACTCCGGCATGCAGTGAAGAAGATCATTTGGACGCGATTGCTCTAGCTCGAGCGATCTTGCCGCCTGACGTGCACGTGCAGGCACCACCGAATCTGGTCGACGATGCTGGCTCACTACTGAGTGCAGGCATCGACGATTTCGGTGGGATCTCACCAATTACGGCCGATCATGTGAACCCCGAACGGCCATGGCCGCATATCTCAGATCTGCGCAAGATCACTGAAGACCGAGGTCAGGCGCTCGTTCCACGATTAACAATTCACCCTGAGTTTGTTTTGCAAGCAGATGTGTGGATCGATCCGCGTCTGCATTTTGCAGTGATGGACAGAAGCGATTCTGAAGGTCTTGCCCGTGATGATACCGGTGCATTTTTTCCCGAACGCTATGAACAAGCGAAGAATGTGGGCACCGGACCCGAGGTTATTCAGATTGGTCGACGCTCGACCTCTTGGTACTCAGGCTCAGATCAAACCCCAGAGATTCTCATCGGCCAGGCTGCTACTCCCGAAGTCGGCGGCGCGGTTGGCGAGGTGCTCCAAGGAGTCAGGCAAGGCCAAATTCCTGATGAAGCGCAGTTGGTTTCCTTGTTCTCTGCGCGAGGTCCTGAAGTTCTCGCGGTGGCAGCTCTTGCAGATGAACTTCGTGAAGCGGTCAATGGTGATGTTGTTACCTTCGTAAGAAATCGCAACATCAACTACACCAATGTCTGCACATTCAAGTGTAAGTTTTGCGCGTTTTCCAAGGGCCCAGCCACGTTGAATCTTCGCGGTGAACCGTACTTACTCACAGGCTCTGACGTTGCCGATCGTGCGGTCGAGGCTCTCGAGCTGGGTGCAACAGAGGTATGTCTACAAGGCGGAATTCATCCTGATTTCAATGGACAGACTTATCTGGATATTTTGCGAGAGGTGCGTGATGCAGCACCTAGCATCCATATACATGCCTTCTCTGCTCTCGAAGTTTGGGAGGGCGCACACCGGCTCGGCATACCGTTGCGCGAATTCCTTATAAGCCTTCGCGACAGCGGTCTTCGCTCACTTCCCGGAACGGCCGCCGAAATCCTTGATGATGAAATCAGAAAAGTTATATGCGCAGATAAGGTCAATACTGAGCAGTGGCTTGAAGTGCACGAAACTGCGCATGAAGTCGGATTGAAATCAAACGTCACCATCATGTTCGGCACCATTGAGCGGCCAGTTCATTGGGCTAGGCATCTGATTCGCACGCGCGAACTTCAGGCGAGAACTGGTGGGTTTACTGAGTTTGTGCCGCTTCCGTTTGTGCATATGGCCGCGCCGATTTATCTTAAAAAGGGTGCTCGCCGCGGACCAACGTGGCGTGAAACTGTGTTGATGCACTCAGTTGGCAGAATCGCATACCACGGGTCTATCCACAATATTCAGGCATCGTGGGTCAAACTCGGAACGAGTGGTGCGCAGCAACTGTTGCGTGCTGGTGTCAATGACCTTGGCGGCACGTTGATGGATGAAAATATTTCGCGGGCAGCTGGCGCAACCCATGGTCAAGGCATCACTGTTGAAGAGTTTGCTGAGATTACGAATCCAATTGATCGAATTCTGCAGGAGCGATCAACTCTTTATGGGCCAGTGCACGCTCCAGTAAAGGTGTGATGTGCCGGAGCTGGTAATTCCTGATCGTAAATACATGGGCACCCCGGCAACGGCTCCCGGGCCATCTGGGCCCCAAATGTTGCCGGCCTTTGCAGCAATCCGTAGCGATCCATTGAAGTATCTCAATCACATTTGGCAGACCTTCGGAGATGTCGCACAATTCCCCATTCCTCGGCCTCCGAGTTATCTTGTGTCTCATCCCAATGCGGTCAAGCGCGTGCTTGTGGATCGCCCTCACGAATACAGTAAAGACACCATTCAATACAAAGCCTTATCACTTGTAACAGGTAGCGGTCTCCTTACTGCTTTGGATCCACCATGGAAAGAGCATCGGTTGATGCTGCAACCGGCTTTTCATCCGCGACAACTTGAACCGCTTGTTCGCCAGGTGGACGCTGGAACGCAACGATTGGTGGCGCAATGGGATGAACTTCCAGATGGCGCATTAGTCGACATCGAACAAGCGATGCTGAGAGTGGCATTAGAAACAGTTGGCCACGCTTTATTCACCGAGGATCTGTCTGGTGATGCTGCAGAGCTCACGAGTGCCACGTTAGAGGCCCTCCAAGTTGTGGTTGCCCGCGCTCGGGTACCAATCACTCCACCTCCGTGGGTTCCTACTCCAGCGAATCGGCGGCTGCAGCGAGCAAATGCAACCCTTGATGCGGCAGTTTCAAGACTTGTCGCCTTGCGTCGTGCGGGTCAGCCGTCATCAACACCTGATGTGTTAGATCTACTTATTGCTGCGCGAAATTCAGGTGGGCAACCGCTGACAGAGCGTGAGATCCGCGATGAAATTGTGACCTTCATTGTGGCTGGCCATGAAACCGTTGCCGCAGCTCTCACGTGGAGTTGGGCTTTGCTTGCTGCCCATCCGCAGATTCAAGATCAGTTGCACAATGAAGTCAGTGCTGTGGTTACGCCAGCTGATCTCTCATTGGATCAGTTAAGTGAGTTTCCATTCACTCGAGCTTGCATCGATGAGGCCCTGCGTTTATATCCACCGGCATGGCTCATCACGCGTAAGGCGCTTTCAGAAGATGAACTTACAGGCGCGTATATCCCAGCAGGGGCCCTCATCATCATGAGTCCATGGCTCGTTCATCGCCACCCAGACTTCTGGAGCGAGCCAAACTCCTATATTCCCAGTCGTTTTCTTGACGGCAGTGTCACTCGGCACGCATTCATTCCGTTTGGTAATGGCTTACGCCTTTGCGTAGGCAGGGATTTTGCTTATGCCGAAGCCATCGCTGTAGTGGCTCGATTGGCAGCGCGTTTTACGCTGAGTTACCCAGATGGCGACGTGATTCCTGACGTTAATCCGAGTGTGACTATGCGGCCGGTCGGTGGGCTGCACCTGCACGTGAGAACTCGAATCGGGGGGAAAGAGTCCCGAGCGATTCAGACTTCTAGTTGATGAATCACACGATCGTGCAGCAAACCGTTTGTCACAACAAGCGAACCACCTTGTAGGGCGGGGCTCCCGTCAAAAGCCGTGGCTTTGCCGCCAGCCTCTTCGATGATCGGAATCAGCGCAGCTATGTCCCAGGCACCAAGTTTTGGTTCTGCGGAAATATCAACAGCGCCCTCGGCAACGAGCATGTGCGACCAGAAATCACCATAAGCGCGCTGGCGCCAAGTTGAAGAGTTCAGCGAAGAAAGCGCGTCATTTTCGGGCCACCCGATCGCATCTGAATATGAGAACGAAGCGTTACTTATTTCAGCAATGCCACTCACCTGAATGCGCTTAGGTTCCGCTCCCAGTGCTCGTGTCCAAGCGCCAGAATTTTTTGCGGCCCACCATCGTCGGTTCAAAGCTGGTGCAGACACCACCCCGAGCACCGGCACGTCATCAATGGTGAGTGCAATCAAGGTAGACCAAACCGGTACACCGCGAACATAGTTTTTCGTGCCATCGATCGGATCCAAGATCCAGCGACGGTTGCTCGTGGTCGCAGATGCACCAAATTCTTCACCGAGAATGTCATCAAGTGGACGCTCAAGCATCAGAACTTCACGCAGAAGTTTTTCAGTTGCCTGATCAGCTTCTGTTACGGGCGTGAGATCGGGCTTGGTTTCGATGCGTAATGAACTGGACTGAAAAGTCTTCATAGTGATGACGTCAGCGTGGTCGGCCATTGCCAAGGCGAGGTCTAGGTCAGCACGTAATGAAGTCGGGTCAGCGCTCAATGATTTGGACACGGAACAGAATCTAGTCTGTGGGTGAGGTTCCCCCGTAGACTAGGCAATCATGTCGGATCTTGTCACCATCAGCGGAATTCCGGTTCACCCACTCATCGTGCATGTTGTGGTTGTTTTGGTGCCGCTGACTGCTCTAGGCGCGATTGTGATGGCCATTGTTCCTAAGTTCTCTCGTCGCTTCGGGCCGCTCGTGGCCCTGGGGGCTTTTGTGAGTATTGGCAGTGCAGTCCTCGCCAAGGAGGCAGGTGAACAATTAGCTCAGGTGAAGCCAGTGAGTGCTGATCATTTGCATTGGGGCTCACAGGCGCCGCTCTGGGTGGGATTATTCGGATTGGCCGTCATCGGATTTTGGTTCGTAGATCGCGGTATTCCATCGAATCGTGCTCGCCCGCTTTGGCTTCGGATCGCGGGGATCGGAGTCGTGGCACTTTCACTTATCGCGACGTTGTACGTCGTAGCCGCTGGGCATAGTGGCGCCGAAGCGGTCTGGGCTTCGCTGATTCGCTAGAGCTTCGCTGATTCGCTAAATGGGTGGTGATTGTTCGGTCGGGAAACCGTCTTCTGATTTGACCTGCGTTGGTTGCGCAAGTAAGCGCCGCAATGACAACAACCGATCGCGCATTTGTTCAGGCTGAGTTTGGATCCATTCATTGAGTCCGCATTCAGGTTCATTATGCGAGCACGAACGTGGGCAGTGTTCAATGCCTGGTTCTAGCTCAGGGAATGCATGAATCATCTGGTCAGCGCGAACATGCGCAAGACCAAAGGAACGAATGCCTGGCGTATCGATGATCCATCCACCGTCGGTGAGGGCAAGCGCTACTGCACTCGTAGAGGTGTGGCGACCCTTGCCCGTAACGACATTGACATGGCCAGTGCTACGAATAGAACCGGGGACGATGGCGTTCACCAGCGTGGATTTACCAACACCTGAATGGCCGAGCACTACGGTAATTTGATTTTTCAGGGCAACAAGCAGATCAGCTGGTGGCACTCGGTTGTGAATCGTGAATACCGGTAGGTCAAGTGGTCCATACATGGCAAGCAGCGCGTCGGCGCTTGCAAGGTCTGTTTTAGTGATGATGAGCATGGGTTGAATGCCTTCGTCGAAAGCGGCAACTAAAGCTCGATCAATCAGCCCAAATGATGGTTCCGGATCCGCTGTTGCGGTGACGATCGCTAGTTGGTTCGCATTCGACACCACGATGCGCTCGACAGGGTCAACATCGTCAGCAGTTCGGCGAAGCGTAGAAGTTCGTTCCTGTCGACGAACGATTCGAGCAAGATCATCGGTGCCAGAAGTGTCCGAGCCGATGAGATCTACGAGATCTCCAACAACAATCCCCTTGCGGCCTAGTTCGCGGGCTTTGATTGAGTAAATCTGTTTGCCCATCGCAACTTCGTTGGTATCTGAATTCAGGGCAACAGTGAATCGTCCCCGATCAACAGCGATGACCATTCCGGATTCGGCCTCGGTGTGAGCGGGGCGTTCTTTTGTGCGCGGGCGTGATTTGGTTTTGCCTGGGCGAATGCGTACGTCATCTTCATCCCAGCGCTCGTGAGTTTTCTTGCTCGTCACGGAGTAGGTGATCCAGAAACTAATGCTTCCCATCGCGCAGCGAAACCGGGAAGAGTTTTTTCAGTCGTGTCGATATTCTCGACTTCAACGCCGGAGACGCGCAAACCAATGACCGCGCCTGCAGTTGCCATGCGGTGATCGTTGTACGTTTTGAAATGTCCTGCATGCAGAACGCCGGGACGGATGTGAATGCCATCCTCGGTTTCAGTCGCATCCCCTCCTAGGTTTCTTATTTCATGCACGAGAGCTGCGAGTCGATCGGTTTCATGGCCGCGTAGGTGTGCAATTCCGTGAAAGCGAGATTGCGTTGTGGCTAAGGCTGCGATTGCGGCAAGGGTAGGAGTGAGTTCACCTACGTCGCGCAGGTCGGCGTCGATGCCACGAATTTCCCCATGCATAGCAACAGATAATTCTTGGCCATTGTGTGAGATAGCTGCTCCCATTGCAGCCAGGAGATCGCGCAAAGAGTCTCCTGCCTGAGTGGTGTGCGCTGGCCAATCAGGAATCGCCACTTCTCCACCGGTCACCATCGCGGCAGCAAGAAATGGAGCCGCATTAGATAGGTCGGGTTCAATAACTCGGTCAATTGGCGCAATCCGCTGATGGGCAACGTGCCAAGTTGAAGCATCTGGTGTGTCAACGTGAACACCATGTTCAGCAAGCATCTGGATTGTCATCTTGATGTGCGGTTGGCTTGGTACGGGCGGGCCTTCATGGCGAATGGTGAGGCCTTCATCAAATCGCGCTGCAGTTAAGAGAAGAGCTGAAACAAATTGACTTGAAGCGGAGGCATCGATGATCACTTCTCCACCGGTAACCTTGCCAATGCCACGTACGGTGAATGGCAACGTATTTTCACCAACGATAGACACGCCAAGTGAACGCAAAGAGTTCAGTGTTGTTGCCATCGGGCGAACTCGCGCACCCTCATCTCCATCGAATGAAATCTCGCCGGTGGCAAGGGCTGCAACAGGTGGAACAAAACGCATGACTGTTCCGGCTAAGCCGACATGAATAGTTGCAGGGCCGGTGAGAAGTGTGGGGGAAACCTGGATATCGACATTTCCCACAGCTGTGGGTTCGCTCACTGAGATCTCGGTGCCAAGGCAGGCAAGGGCAGCAACCATGAGTCGGGTATCTCGGGCGTCAAGGGCTTGGTGGATTGTGCTGGGACCTTCACTGAGCGCGGCCAAGATCAATGCTCGGTTGGTGGCTGACTTGGAGCCGGGAATTCTGACGGTGGCGCGGATTGGCGTCAAGGCGCGCGGAGCAGCCCAACTCGGTTGCGTTGAAGGGGTCATTAAGACAAGGGTAGTGCTCATGTGTGGGCGATATGTGGCAGCGCAGGATCCAGCGGCTCT
>JBAXJN010000011.1:0-23834 GCA_037137855.1 Actinomycetes bacterium | reverse complement strand
TGCGTTTCCTCGACATCTAGTTTCAGGAGTTCATGGTGTCTGAAGAAACAAGCCTAATCAACCATCACGGCCGAATTGAACCCGTCGATTTACAGACGGAAATGCAGCGGTCATACCTTGACTACTCGATGTCAGTCATCGTGTCTCGCGCACTACCTGATGTGCGCGACGGTTTAAAGCCCGTGCACAGGCGCGTGCTGTTTGCGATGTACGACGGTGGTTACCGACCTGATCGCAACTTCTCAAAGAGCGCACGTGTTGTTGGTGACGTGATGGGGAGTTATCACCCACATGGTGACGCTTCGATTTATGACGCTCTTGTGCGTTTGGCACAACCGTGGTCCCTGCGTTACCCATTGGTGCAAGGCCAAGGAAACTTCGGTTCACCGGGAAATGATCCTCCGGCTGCCCAGCGTTACACCGAATGTCGCATGGCCCCACTCGCCATGGAGATGGTGCGCGACATCGACGAAGACACGGTCGACTTCGGACCAAACTACGACGGGCGCACCCAAGAGCCACTCGTGTTGCCTTCTCGGTTTCCAAACCTGCTGGTCAATGGCAGTTCGGGCATTGCAGTGGGCATGGCAACAAACATTCCGCCACATAACTTGCGCGAGATTGGTGCTGCAGCTCAGTGGGTACTGGCTAACCCAGAGGCTTCAATCGAAGAACGTCAAGCTGCGTTAATCGAAATTGTTAAGGGCCCAGATTTCCCAACGGGAGCCCTTATCGTTGGTCGTCGCGGTATTGAGGATGCTTATCGCACTGGTCGTGGATCAATCACGATGCGCGCGGTCGTCACCGTCGAAGAAGATTCGCGCGGTCGACAGGTGTTGATTGTTACCGAACTTCCATACCAAGTGAACCCCGACAATTTACTGCTGCGTATTGCTGAGCAGGTTGGTGAAGGCAAGCTCACGGGCATCTCTGATATCCGTGATGATTCGTCTTCGCGCACCGGTATGCGTTTGGTTATTGAACTCAAACGCGATGCTGTTGCACAGGTGGTCTTGAACCAGCTCTATAAGCACACGCAGCTTCAAGATAACTTCGGTGCGAACATGCTTGCACTTGTTGATGGCATGCCGCGTACGTTGACTCTTGAACAGTTCATTCGCCACTGGGTCAGCCATCAGGTTGAAGTGATCCAGCGCCGTACGCGCTATCGCCTGCGCAAAGCTGAAGAGCGCGCACATATTTTGAGTGGTTACCTCAAGGCTCTGGATGCACTTGATGAAGTGATCGCACTGATTCGCGCATCTTCAACAGTTGAAACTGCGCGCACTGGCTTGATGGAACTGCTAGATATTGATGAACTACAGGCAACTGCAATTCTCGACATGCAGTTACGTCGTCTTGCTGCTCTTGAACATCAAAAGATTCAAGATGAGTACGACGACCTGATGACCAAGATCGCGGATTACACCGATATTTTGGATTCACCAGAGCGTCAGCGCTCAATCATCTCTGAAGAGCTTCTTGAAGTGACGGAGAAGTTTGGTGATGACCGCCGTTCGCAGTTCACCGCCTTTGATGGAGATGTTGCAGACGAAGATCTCATTGCAGTTGATGACGTTGTCATCACACTAACTTCTGGTGGTTATGCCAAACGCACCAAGAGTGAGCTGTATCGCGCACAGCGCCGCGGCGGCAAGGGTGTCAAGGGCGCGGCACTTCGCACCGATGACGTTGTCGAGCACATGTTCGTCACCACAACCCACCATTGGTTGCTGTTCTTCACGAACAAGGGTCGCGTGTATCGCGCCAAGGGTTATCAGATGCCTGAAACTGGTCGAGATGCACGTGGGCAACACGTCGCGAACCTATTGGCCTTCCAACCTGACGAAACAATTGCTCAGGTTTTGGCCATCGAAAATTATGAAGCCGGTGAGCACTTGGTATTGGCTACTCGCAGAGGCATGGTCAAAAAGACGCGCCTCAGCGAATACGACACAAATCGCACCGGCGGCATCATCGCCATCAACTTAGCTCCAGAAGATGAAGTGATCTCGGCCCGTTTGGTGTCCGAGAAAGATCACCTAATCATGTTCTCCCGCAAGGGGATGTCAGCTCGGTTCGATGCCAAGGATGAAACCTTGCGTCCGATGGGTCGAGCCACCGGTGGAGTCATCGGCATGCGGTTCCGTGGTGACGATGCATTGCTCGCAATGGATGTTATTCGTGAAGGCGCCTTCGTGGTCACTATCACTGATGGCGGCTTTGCCAAGCGCACCAATGTGGACGAGTGGGCAGCGAAGGGACGTGGCATCTTGGGTGTGCGTGCCATGAAGCTCGTTGAAGAACGCGGCTCGATGGTTGGCGCAATGGTGTGTGACGAAGGTGATCAGATCTTCGCAATCGCGTCAAACGGCATTGTGATTCGTACCAAGGTCGATCAGATTCGTCCGTCGGGTCGAGACACCATGGGTGTGCGTTTGATGAACTTGGCCGACGGCGATGCGATTGTGGCCGTTGCTCGAGGTGGTGAGTCCGACGACGAGGACGAACTCGATGATGATGAGATTGCCGAAAGCGTTGATCTTGAGTCTGGTACCCCTTCAGTGCCCGAAGCTGCGGGCGAAAACCCTGACTCTTCTCCTTCGTAGCTCGAATTCTTGATCCCCTGGGCCTGCAAAGCCCGGGGGAAATAGGAGAGCCAATGTCCGGTAGTGTTTCCCCTCGCGCCTCTAAGCAGCGAATTCTGTGGATGGACGTGAAACGGGCCTATAGCTCAGCTTGGTTAGAGCGCTTCCCTGATAAGGAAGAGGTCGATGGTTCAAGTCCATCTAGGCCCACGTGAAGAAACTATTTGTGCTCGCTTTGCTTGCTGGTGTGGGTTACTACGCTTATAAGCAATATGCGGCAAATCAAGACGATTCCGACCTCTGGTCAGAGCCGACTCAAGCACCTGACCTACGATAGTTACTCGTAGTCACCAGGGGGTTTAGCTCAGTTGGTAGAGCGCTGCCTTTGCAAGGCAGAAGTCAGGAGTTCGAGTCTCCTAACCTCCACAAGTTGGCCTCGGCGTGAGCCGAGGTCATGTGTATGTCGGCTGACCCACGGTAGTAAGGGCACGGCAACCTCATGAAAGGATGCGGTTATGACTATGACTGCCACGTTGCACACCTCCAAAGGTGATATCAAGATCAACCTCTTCCCCGATCATGCTCCAAAGACGGTGGCGAACTTCGCTGGTCTTGCTGAGGGCACGATCGAATGGACTGACCCAAGGACTCGCGAGAAGTCTTCGAAATCCCTCTACGCCGGAACCGTGTTTCACCGTGTTATCGACGGTTTCATGATCCAAGGCGGCGACCCCCTGGGCACAGGTACCGGTGGCCCAGGCTTCAAGTTTGCTGACGAGTTTCACCCAGAACTCAGCTTTGATGGTCCCTACTTGCTCGCGATGGCTAACTCGGGACCAGGCTCGAATGGTTCGCAGTTCTTCATCACGACTGCAGCGACGACCTGGTTGAACTTTAAGCACACCATCTTCGGTGAAGTTGCTGATCAAGAATCCCGCGATGTTGTTGACGCCATTGGCACCACCAAGGTTGGACCGGGAGATCGCCCAGTAGAACCCATCACGATCAACTCCGTCACAATTACTCGCGACTAATTACAGATTCGATGACAGAGCACACAGGTGTAAACGCTGAGCCTGTGTGCTCTTCTCATCCAGATCGCATCAGTTATATCCGCTGTACGCGATGTAATAACCCCATCTGTACTGAGTGCATGATTTCAGCCTCGGTTGGCTTTCAGTGTCCGAGTTGTGTTGGTAGCGCTAAGGTTTCGGCGGTGCATACGCCCGCGGGAGCACCGGTAATTTCTCAGCCATACGTGACGTTCACCTTGCTCGCGATTAACGTCGCAGTCTTCTTACTTCAACTTAGTGTCGGTATCGATGAGTCGGCTTCGCAATGGGGCATGTGGCCTGTTGGTATTGCTGCAAATGGTGATTACTGGACGCTGATGTCCAGTGCGTTCATGCATGGATCGTTTTTACACATTGCGTTCAATATGTATGTCTTGTGGATCATGGGCCCAACACTCGAACGCATCCTTGGGCACTCGCGCTTTGTTGCGTTGTATTTACTAGCAGCTCTTGGTGGATCAGTCGCGTCCTATGTGTTCTCGGATTTTCGTACCGTTTCAGTGGGTGCCAGTGGTGCGATCTTCGGGTTAATGGGCGCCTTCGTGGTCGCTGGCCGGCGCCTTCGCTATGACATCACTCAGGTCTTGGTGCTGCTTGGCATCAACTTGGTCTTTGGTTTTTTACAGCCGGGAATTGATTGGCGAGCCCACATTGGTGGATTAGTAGTGGGCGCCCTCATTGCCGCAATATTTGTCTTTGCGCCACGACGTAACCAGGTGTGGATTCAAATAGCTGGGTGCTCGGCGGTATTGGTCGTGCTGATCGTGGTCGCGCTGGTTCGCACCAGCCAACTGCAAGAACTTTTGTCAGGTTTTGTACCTGGGATCGACACCTAACGACAGAAAAGGGACTTATCCACAGACTTATCCACAGGTGTGGATGAATTACAAGGGTGTAAGTCGAGCTACTGCCACTTTGTGGATAAGAAGAATCCGATAATGATGAAACCAAAGCCTATTCCGACATTTGCGATATTTGCCAGGTCTTTCATGATGGGCACCTGTTGCCCAGCGATGTAAAAGACCACGATGTAGAGCAATCCGAACACAAAGCAAGCCACCATGGCGGGGGCTAGCCAACGGGAAGAACCCAGCCGGGCGATCTTGTGCTCGCCCATGGTTGGGGGCGCCTGATAGCCATCGTCCTTCTTACGTTTCTTGGACACCGGCACGGCACACACCTTTCACTCGTTGAGGCGGCATTGGTACTGACGCCTTCCTCCTGAGAAGATACCCCTTGTGACGCGAATCTTGGTTGTGGACAACTACGACTCTTTTGTGTTCAACCTTGTCCAGTACCTAGCCCAGCTCGGTGCGGAGGTCACGGTGAAGCGAAATGACGAGGTCACCCCCGCGCAAGCTTTGGATTTTGATGGAGTTTTGCTGTCGCCCGGACCAGGAATCCCACAAGATGCAGGCGTCTGTATGGACATTGTTCGTGAGTGTGGCGGCAAAGTGCCGATCTTCGGTGTGTGCCTAGGACACCAAGCGATTGCCGCGGCCTTTGGTGCAACGGTTGATCGCGCACCTGAACTCGTGCACGGCAAGGTTTCACTTGTGCACCACCGTGAGGTTGGCGTGATGGCCGGATTACCCGAGCCGTTTACTGCCACGCGTTATCACTCGCTAGCGGTAGACCCCGCCACAATGCCAGAGGAACTTTTTGTGACAGGTGAAACTGACAGTGGAGTCATTATGGGTATTCGACACCGAACGATGGCGATCGAAGGCGTGCAATTTCACCCAGAATCTGTGTTAACTCAAGGCGGTCACCAGATGTTGGCCAACTGGCTCACTGAATGTGGCGATAAAGAAGCGCTTGCAAAAAGCGAAGGTTTAGCACCCGTGGTGCATCACTAACTTCTCAAACAAAGAGCTCAGTACGTAACTACGGAGTAGTCGTTGGTGCTGGTACTCGACCAATGGTGATAGTCACGACAGATCCGCGATCCAACTTGGCTCCACCTTGTGGCGATTGCGCAAGAACGGTACCGGCAATATCTGCAGCAGTGTCTTGGTAAATGATTTGCGGGTCAAATCCCGCTTGCACAATGTCGCTTCGCGCCTGAGCCTCGGAACTACCAATAAGACGAGGAACGGTGCGTGAACCGGAAGCAACAGTGATAGCGACTGTGCTGCCAGCATTTACTTGTGTGCTTGCTAGTGGTGATTGTGAAAGTACGTAACCTGCTGGTTGCTCTGAATCAGACTCAGTTATCGGACCAATTTGAAGATTGGCATCGCTTAGGGCAGTGCGTGCATCATTGACGGAAGTCAAACCAACAAGCAGCGGAACTGTCGACTTTTCTTTACCGCTACTCACCGAAACATTGACGGCTTGACCTTCTTCAATGGTTTCACCGGTTGCTGGTTGTTGGGCGATGACACGGCCTTCAGGACGGTCTGATACCTCGGCAGTCTGGCCACCCAAGATTAAGTTGTTTGCTTCCAACAGTTGTTGGGCACTCTCGATGGTTAGTCCCTCGAGGTTTGGCACTGAAACTCTGGCACCGGCACCTCCAAGGATGAACTGACCAGCGAGAAGTACAGCAGCGATGATGCCGAGCACAAGCGCGATAGCAATAGACCAAAAACCCGCACCGCGTCTGCGCCGCGTTGGCGCAAGGGCCCGCGCGTAAGCAGCAGTGCCTGAGGCTTCAACGGGTGACAGCATCTGAGTGTGATCGTTGGCCATCACGACGGGGACTGCTGCGGTCATTGGACCACTTTGAATCATGCGATCAACATCGGAGCGAAATTCGCTCGCAGTCTGGTAACGCTCATCAGTGCGCTTTGCCAACGCGGCTAACACGATGAGATCAATCTCAGGGGAAACTCCATCGTCTATCTGCGATGGTGGTGTTGGCATTTCAGAGACATGTTGATAAGCAACTGATACGGCTGATTCGCCAGTGAATGGTGGTCTACCAGTCAGGAGTTCGTATAACAACACACCTGTGCTGTAAAGATCGCTGCGTGCGTCAACAATTTCACCGCGCGCTTGCTCGGGTGAAAGGTACTGAGCCGTGCCCATGACAGCTGAGGTCGCAGTGATGGAAGTATTGAGTTCATTGATCGCTCGCGCGATACCAAAGTCCATGACTTTGACATCACCTGAGCGCGTCAGCATGACGTTGCCTGGTTTGATATCGCGATGCACAATGCCGTGGCGATGCGCGTAGTCCAGACCCGACAGAACTCCAGACGCAATTTCAAGGGCACGCTCTGGAAGTAAGCGTCGTCCCGCGGCTAAGAGTTGGCGCAACGTCATGCCGTCAACAAATTCCATGACGATGTACGGAACAACTACTTGTGTTTCGCCTTCTTCAACATCTAGGCGGTCTTCGCCCGTGTCGTAGACGGCAACGATGTTTGGATGATTGAGTGCAGCGGCAGATTGAGCCTCACGCCGAAAACGAACCTGAAAATCAGGGTCCCGCGCCAAATCTGGACGCAAGATTTTTATGGCAACTCTGCGGCCTAGGCGAATGTCCCGTGACTCATGGACCTCGGCCATGCCTCCACGCCCAATGACCTCGCCAATTTCATAGCGATCACCGAGCATGCGCACGTTGCTCACTTACCCTCCATCACGTTAAGACTTCTTATTGTCGCAGGTGTGCTCACGATAGTTTGAGAACCGCCTGGATGACCTTCTTTGCGATCGGTGCAGCCAACCCGTTACCGCTGATTTCGGCCGCTCCTGCTTGCTCAATACAGACCGCAACGGCCACCTTTGGATTATTTGCTGGCGCGAAGGCGACGAACCATGCAACTGAAGGCCGGTCGTTACCCGTTTGGGCAGTCCCCGTCTTACCAGCTACATCAATTCCGGAAATTCGGGCGTTTGAGCCGGTTCCATTATTCACGACATTGACCATCAGTTCAGTTTCGGTTGCCGCATCCGTGACGGTCATTGCTTGGTTAAAGATTGACGGCTGCGTCGTGCGCAAAATTGAAAGATCAGGGCCACGAACTTCTTGAACCATAAATGGGTTCATGAGTACGCCCTTATTTCCGATCGCGGCACCAACCATGGCCATTTGCAGGGCAGTTGCGCGCACCTCAAATTGACCGATGGCACTCAAAGAGGTTTGCGGTGCGTCCGGATCAGTTGGAAAGGTTGAGCGCGCTGCGCGAAGCGGCAATTCAAACCGGGTATCAAAGCCCATGAGCTGTGCTTGCTTGCGTAAAGCGTCGGCTCCTAGTTCGTTGCCGAGCCAGGCAAAGGCGGTGTTACATGACATAGCCAGCGCAGTGCGCAGGCTGACCATGCCGGTCGGGCTGCAGGCTTTGCGATTCCAGTTATTTAAATAGGTTGTCGTATTGGGCAATCGGTAGGTTTTTGGTCCGGGGAGTAATGAATCCGGGGTGAACCTGCCCGAGGCCAGCGCCGCTGCGGTGACGACTAATTTAAAAGTCGAACCTGGAGGATTTAAGCCAACAATCGGACGATTCAATAGCGGTTTCTTAGGGTCAGCCGTGAGCTTTTCATAGTAGGTACGGATGCTTGCAGGATTATGACTAGATAAAAGATTGGGATCAAACGACGGCGACTGAACTGAGGCAAGTATTTTTCCTGTCGATGGTTCAATAGCCACAACCGAGCCAACTTTTGTACCTAAACCTTGGAACGCGGCAAATTGCGCATCAGGATTAATCGTTGTGATAACTGAGCCACCTTGCACCTGGCGACCGGCAAAAAGTTGTTTCGTGCGATCCACGAAGAGTAGATCCGAGCTGCCGTTGAGAATTTTGTTTTCCGTGCGCTCTAATCCGGTCTTTCCGTACACGAGCGAATCAAACCCCGTAATTGGTGCATAGAGCGGTCCGTTTGAATACACCCGCTCGTAGCGAAGCGAGTCTCCCGTTTCCATGGAACGGGCGACAGCGTCAGTTACTGCGACGATAGGCCCGCGTTCGCGGTCGTATTGCGCGAGTAATTGACGTTGGTTACCGGGGCGTTCTCGATAGTCAGCGGCTTTGAAGACCTGAATGTAAGTGACATTGGCGATCATGGCCAAGAGGAGAACGGCCAGAACAGCGCCTATGCGGCGAATTGGTCGGTTCATACGCGACGAACCACTTGGGTGAATGCTTCATCAACTGATGGCACAAAGACGTCAGGGCGACGGGCACGGTCTGAAATTCGAATCAACAGCGCAATGATCACCCAGTTGGCAACCAACGAGGACCCGCCATATGAGAGGAAGGGCGTAGTGAGACCAGTCAGTGGAATCAACCGTGTGACACCACCAACAATTACAAAGAGTTGAAGTGCCAAAACGATAGATAGGCCAACAGCCAGTAATTGACCGAAGGAGTCCCTTACAGCGATTGCCGTGCGAAGTCCGCGTTCAATCAGAATGCCAAAGAACAGCAACAAAGCGCACATGCCCACGAGTCCAAGTTCTTCACCGATTGCGGCAACAATGAAGTCGGTATTCGCAAAAGGAACAAATTCAGGGAAGCCTTGACCAAGCCCACTGCCAAACAATCCCCCGCTAGCAAAACCGTAGAGCGACTGAACAAGTTGATAACCCGTGTTGTTTGCATCACCCCACGGGTCCCACCAGATATCTACGCGCAATCGCACATGTCCAAAGGCAAAATAAGCCAGGATCGCGCCAACGGAGAAAAGTGAGGCGCCAATAATGAGCCAGGAACGACGTTGTGTTGCGATGTAGAGCATCAACACAAACAGCCCAAAGAACAACAACGAGGTGCCTAGGTCACGTTGGAAAATCAATACGCCCAAGGAAATGATCCACGCAACAACGAGTGGGCCAACATCTTTAGGCCTAGGAAAACCAACACCAAAAACTTTTGTGCGCACCAGGGCTAGCGAGTCACGCTTCATTACAAGGTAGCCAGCGAAAAAGATCGTCAGAAATATTTTGGATGCTTCAGCCGGCTGAAAGGACAATCCAAAAACTCGAATCCAAAGGGTCGCACCGTTGACGGTGTTGCCGATTACTGGAAGCAAGGGAAGAAGCAAGCCAAGTAAGCCAATGAAGCCGAAGGTGTACGTGAAGCGTTGTAGGCGGCGATGATCGCGGACGAGAACTAAAACAGCAATAAATAACACGACGGCAACAGTGAACCAAGTGAGTTGGGCATAGACGTCGGGTGTTGGTACCGGTGCACTGTTACGTGCAGCGCGCAAAGCGGAGGCCACATCAATGCGGTAGATCATCACAAGACCCAAGATTGTGAGCAGGGTGGCTAGGGGCAAAAACAAAGGATCCGCATATTCAGCTGTTATTCGCACAGCCACATGCATGGCGCCCGCGAGGATGCCAACAATCACTACGGTGATCCAAAGCCTAGGCGTCATGCCCTCGCCAGTGGCCCAAGCAATTTGCATCGTGCCAGCTACGCCAAGAATCCAAGCACCAATGACGAGGAGCAATTCTGTGGTGCGCCGGTTGGGTTGGCGCGTAGGAACTGAAGTGAAGGCCATCAGGTGGCTGCCCCAGGGCATCCCGCAGTTGGCATGGTCCGGCATTCAGCTGCTCGTTGGGTTAATTCATTAATGATTCTTTGCGCATCAAGTGCGTTAGCGGCAGGGATTCCTTTGCTCACCAGTTCCTGATCAAAGAGTGGCAAGTTTCCGACAGGTATGTGACTATCCATTGAAACTGAGGTGAGTGAAATGCCAATGAGCGAACCTGGAACTCCGTTGTATACGGCAACTGTTCCGGTACCGGGATTGCCTAGGACGCTGACGTACCACTGAGTGCTGATCCAGATTCGGCCAACAACGCCACCAATGATGAGGAGTAGTGCAGTAACACCCAACACCACACCGGTCTGCACGTATCGGCGTCGGCGAACCTCGCGCGTGCGAACCTCGAGCGCACTTTGTGGTTTGGCAGCGATTGCACGCGACGTAGCGAGTAGAACATGTTCAGGATCAGGCTGAGCATCAAGTGGGAATTGCACGCGAGGCAGGCGTTGCCGAACTCGATGTTCGCCAGCAGCACCCACGACAACGGGCATTGTTTGCGAATCTTCGATAGCCAATTCGTAGTCAATGACATCAGCTACCACGACTGTGACGTTGTCAGGAGCGCCTCGTTCGAGGGCTAGATCAACGAGGCGACTCACACAGCCAGTGGGTTCACCAGTTGAGAGCAAGGCATGTATTTCTTGCGATGTGAGAATTCCGGAAAGTCCATCCGAGCACAAAAGCAATCGATCATTGGCTCGGGCTTCGCGTACTGAGAGGTCTGCCTCAACGGGATTCACGCCATCAAGCGCACGCATAAGCAATGAGCGACGAGGATGACTGGCAGCCTCTTCTTCCGAGATCTCCCCGGCATCAACCAACGTTTGCACGAAAGTGTGATCATGCGTGAGTTGCGAAAGCTCGCCACCCCGTAATAAATATGCGCGCGAATCACCAACGTGCATGATTGCCATGCGATCGCCAGTCCAATAGACACAGGTAACTGTGGTACCCATGCCTTGTACTTCTTCGTCTTCTTGAACCATCGCGACAAGGGTTGCGGCTATGCGCCCGACAACATCGTTCAGCGCAGTGACAGGTTCAATCGGTGGATTCGTATCAAGTTCGGCAAGCATTGCCACCGCTGTAGCTGATGCAAGCTCACCAGCTGCGTGGCCGCCCATACCGTCGGCAATAACGAGCAGACGCGGTCCTGCATAGCCAGAGTCTTCATTTCCTTGACGCACGAGCCCAACATCTGAACGTGCGGCGTATCGCAGTTGCATTTCTTAACCGCGTTATTTCTGTAGGAGCAGCGTCGTGCGACCTACGCGCAATGGCACACCAACTGGGAGTGCAGTTGGAGCTGTAATGCGCGTGCGGTCAATCCATGTGCCGTTCGTTGAACCCAAATCTTCAACCATCCAAACACCATCTGAATTGAACACTCGCGTGTGCCGGCTGGATGCGTAATCGTCATCAACAACAACAGTTGAATCGGGCGCGCGGCCAATGGTGACGTCTGCAGTAAGCAGCGGAACAACGGTGCCAGCAAGGGCACCTTCGGTAACGACCAATTTTGCGCCGCGCACTTTTGAGGTCTTGGACTTCGGCATTTTCGCCGGCTTTGGCGGGCGTGCTGTTCGGCCTAAAGCGATGGGGCGAGCTTCTGCGGGCTGTAAGAGATCCCGACGAAGCACCAGCACAGTTGCAAGAACGAATAACCAAAGTAGGCCCAGGAACGCTAACCGGGCGAGAGTCAGTCCGAGTTCGGACACGACTTAGCTGCTCCGAAAGACGAGTGTTGTTGAACCGATTTGAATCGCGGTTCCTTCGGTTAGCGCAAGATCAGTGATGCGTTTTCCATCGACCATGGTGCCGTTAGTGGAATTCAAATCTCGAACGATCAGGGGAGAACCCATCACGATTTCGCAGTGGTTACGAGACGCACCGGGGTCATCGATGCGAATGTCAACATCGGCCCCACGACCAATACGAGTGATGGCGCGAACGAGTGGATATGCGGTGCGACCAATTTCAAGCCTTGGTTGGTGAGCAATGACTGCAGCACCGACAGCGTTGTCGAGATCAGTGGTGCCTTTGGCGGCAACCTCGGCGCGGGCTTCGCTGCGCACCCGAAAAATCCCAGTATCGAGTTCATCATCTTGGGAGATCACGATCTGGACCGTGCCAAGCAAGGTGTACCGCTGCTCGGTTGCGTAGCCCTTCACCAAGTTCGTGAGTTCACCCTGCAGGGCATCGCGAAATACGGCAAGTCGGGTGTAATCATGCGGGGAAAGTTCAATGTGAAAGATATTAGGAACGATGGTTCGTTCGCGATCGATGATGGCTGCGCGGTCATCAAGTTCACGCTGGAGAGCGGATGCGATCTCGACGGGTTGCACTTCAGCCTTAAAGGCTCGCGCGAAGGCTCCATTCACCATCCGGTCGAGGGAATCCTCAAACCGAGCAAGCAGACCCACAAGAACCCCATTTATCTCGATAGCAGTCTGTTCATATTACCCCGACGCCATGAGCAAACTCGTGTCTGAGTTGAGAGCCATCAGCGGTTATCGGCAGCTGTGTGAGGTCAGAAGTTCAGGCTGAAAGAATTGCAGCTTCCAAACGAGCAAGCGAATCCTGCATCATGCTGGCTGAAACCACAGGCCAGGAAATCCGAGATTGCCACTTCTCTTCCACTCCGCTCCAGTCCACGTAGTTTTCGACCAGAGTTAACGAAACATCGATTGGCGTGAGGCGAAGGCCATAGAAATGACCAATTTTCGGGCGGTCAACCATGCCAACGGTCCATTCAAGCAGCCGGTTAGCCTCGAAGGAATGAACCTCATTTTCAACCTGGTATGTGGTTATTTCAGGGATATCACCTAAGGACGCACGGTCCATATCCATTAAAAACTTGTCACCGACGGCACGAAGTTGATGATTCGAAGGCGCTGACATTAATGTCCCTGAGCCATCCATCGCAACGTGGCCAGCAGGAAGGGTGATCATCGAGAAAATCACTTCTGACGAAGCAGGGATCTCGCGGCTAACCGAAACTCGCATGGATTCAGACATCGGACTCCTCGTGGAAATGACCTTCAATAACGGGGAAATTCATAGGTAGAGATAAGGGAGAGTACCTCCTTACATGTGCCTGTAGGCTTGACTTGCCTAAAAAGTAATGCGCGAGTGGCGGAACGGCAGACGCGCAGCGTTCAGGTCGCTGTATCCGAAAGGGTGTAGGGGTTCAAATCCCCTCTCGCGCACCAGATCCCCTCACCATTGTGGGGGGATTTTTCAGTTGCATTGGATGAAGAGCTGAAGCACTGCTGGAGCGCTTGAGATTCCTAGATGCGATCCGTGAGATCCCACTGCACACCCTCTGGAGTGTCGCGCACTTCGATACCAGCGGCAGCAAGGGAATCGCGAACTAGATCGCTCATCGCGTAGTCCTTGTTTTCTCGGGCAAGCCGGCGCACGTTAAGGGCCACGTCAACGAGTGGTGAAAGTAGCGTGCGCGGATCTTGTAGGCCGCTATGCGCAGCATCTGCGAGTTCAACCAACATGGTGCGTAATTCCTGATGCGAGGCAACGTCACTTGAGAAAACTGCATCTTCAGTGCTCAAGGCCGCCGCCAGTGCTGCAGTTGAGTCGCCGGACTGTAGGGCTGAGCGAAAAGTTGCCAGCAAATCTGACTGTGATGTTTGGTGAGTAGCAACGACAACATCAACAGTGTTAGTACCGTGCAATGCGGCTCGCATTGCTTCAACAGTCGTTGACTCACCGCTTGCAACAAAAACAGATTTGCCACTCTGGCGAAGAGTAAGACCACCGGCGCCTTGCACAGAAACTTTGCCGGAAGAAAGTTCAATAAGCACCGCAGTGTGTTCATCGACTCCAAGAATTCCGGCACCATCGTGTAGTTGCGCTTCAAGGATTTCAAGGCGATGGAGTCCGATGTAGCAGCAGCTAGTGTCGTGTCGACCACCTTCGCGATTATCGAAATGTGGAACAACAGCAGCGCGAATGCCGAGCAGATCACCCAACAGGTTAAGTCCGGCTAACCAGTAGGGGTCTTCGCCAACTTTATAGATCTCATATACCGGGATCGCGTGCGCACCGATTGTTGCTGCAGCAGCACTACCAGTGACGAATGTTCCGCCTCGTCGAACGAGATCAGCGAACGCAGCGGGGATCGCAGTATCGGACCATTGATTCAATGCGTAAGACGGACTTCCAGGACCCGCAAGTAACCAAGATGCTTGTTGCAATTGCGAAAGGGTGCGTTCATGTTCCACTACTGATGCGTCTTTGCGACGCCACTGTGCGAGCTCGATTTTGGTGCCGACTGATTCGTCAAAGTATTGCTGATATTTCGCTCCCAAATCATCAGCGTTGACTTGAAAACCGTAGGGCGTATCGATCATGTACTTGGCACCGTCGCCCACGTCTTGCATTAAGGCGCGATGAAACTTCACCATTGTCGGGGCATTTTCACCCGATCCCATAATGACTAGTCGACCACCCATTGGAACAGCATGACGCAAGAGCATCCGTGAACAAAATGTGAGCCCCTTGTGGCGAAACTCTGGATTGATTACGGGCGCAAAGTCCTGACTTTGGCTTAGTCAGCGGAGCGCGAAACCTCTTCCCAAGTTCGAAAGTCGTTGAGGCGCCGCTCATAAAACGAGTGCAAGACATCGACAGCTTGATTTCCTAGGAGCAGGCGCAACGGCGGCTTTTCAGCGTCAACGACAGTCATCAATGCTTGAACACTGTTATCTGCATTAGATGCCGCGGAGGTCGCCAAGAGCTTTCCGAGCTTTTCGTGGGACTCAACATAAGCAGGATGAACTTCAGAGTTGCGTCGTCCTTCGGTGCCAAATCCGGTTGCGTATCCGCCAGGCTCGATAAGCGTGACTTTGATTCCGAATTTGCGGACTTCCTGAGCCAGAGCTTCTGTCATTCCTTCTAAAGCCCATTTGGATCCGCTGTAGAGACCCATGCCACCTGAAGCCGTGAGCCCGCTCAAACTGCTGACCGCAATGATGTGGCCTGAGCCTTGGGCGCGCATAAGTGGCAGTGCTGCTTGAGTAACCCAGATTGGGCCGAACACATTAGTTTCAAATTGCGCACGGATCTCGGATTCAGTGAGTTCTTCGATGTAGCCCATATGGCCGTAACCAGCATTATTGACGATGACATCGAGACGGCCGAAGTGGGCGTTTGCCCGCTGGACGGCATTTTCAACCGCAGTTTTGTCCGTGACATCAAGTTGTAATGTCAGGATTGAGTCTCCAAACTTTGCAACCAGGTCATCAAGGGGTGCGAGATCACGAGCAGTGGCAGCGACCTTGTCGCCGCGTTCCAACGCTGCTTGAGTCCAGATTTTTCCGAAGCCGCGGGAGGTGCCAGTGATAAACCAAACCTTCATGTGATCTCCTTCATTGAATGCGCAAGACAATACCTGTGTCACCAAGCCGTGTGCTGGCTAAGTGACTTTAATTAACTTTCTGAGGTTTGTTTGGAAGTCGCCTACGAGATGTTCAGAACAACGTAGGGTTCGCAAGTGGCTACCTATTCGTTCGTTGTTGGACCGCTTGCGCGCGTCCATGTGACGCTCGTTGCGGAGCTCAAGCCCTACACAGAAGAAGCCGCTGCCGAGTTCGTCAAAGAGTCACTCACTGACACTGAAACAAAGACATGGCTGGACCTGCAGGCGAACACAGCTCGCAAGATGGAGTGGCTACTTGGGCGAATCGTTTTAAAGGAAGCAGTGAGTGAGTACCTCCTTGAAACTCAGCTCACGAAAATCACAGCGAAGCAGATTGAGATAACTCGCACCGAGGCAGGCGCACCCGGCGTGGTGTGGACAAGCGAAAATCCGCTGCCGCTACCGGTGATTTCCCTTGCTCATACGAAGGGCGTGATCGTTGCAGCCGTGGCAAGCGCTGAAGGTGTTGGTGTCGATGTGGAAAAGGCAGATCGATTAGCGCCTGTTGTTGAGCGGGTACTTACCGAGACTGAAAAGAAATTATTTGACGACGGTCGCATCTCTTTGCTGAGTGCTGTTGTTGCAAAGGAAGCAGCAGCCAAGGCAGTTGGTGTTGGGCTAGGTGGCGATCTTCGACGCTGGCCGATCGTTTATACCGAAGGAACCCAACATTTTGTATCCTGTATTGACGACGAAGAGTTGGCGCTGGTGGTGGATTTCCTTGAAGTACCAAATCTCATTCTTGGTGTGTGCGTGATCGTTTAAGCAAGATCAGGAAGTTGCATTTGTTCGGGGCAGTTGCGCAGCAGCCCAAGAATTGAAGACTTTTCACGTGAGTCAACGGCTAATCTCCAGCGGTATTTCACACCGACCCAGGCCTTGAGGTAACGGCAGGTGTCTGATGAATTTGGTGGCATCCATTCGGCTGGATCTCGATCGCTCTTGGAACGATTTGATGAAGCAGACACGGCGATGAGTGAATTCACATAACCAAGATCGTTTGCGAAGGCTTTGCGCTTATCTGGGGTCCAACGCCAGGCCCCAGAGTCCCAGGCTTCTTTCAAGGGAACTTCATGATCGATATCAAAAGTTCGGGAGCTAGAGGTGGTGACTCCGTCATACGTTGAGTACCAACGTCCATCAACCACCGTGCAGCCTGATGGTCTCCCAGAAATCGCGTCGCGAATGAGTACGTCTTGTCGCGTTGTGCAACCGTTTTGGGTGATCCAGTGTTGAAACAGTGAGCGGTCATAGCCACCCTGGTGTTCAGGTGAAACTGGAAGTGAGTTCAAAAGCGCCTGCACATTTTGTGTTGACCCCTGGGCTGGTGCAACAGCAACGACCCCGCAAGTCACGAGCAGACTTGCGAGGCCGAAAGCTACTGCGCTCCCCCGATGCATATCTGCACGGTAGAGCAAACGCTAAGAAATGTTCTTGTCGAGCAGTTCAAGCGTTGTTGGGGTCAGAGGGTGTCGAGTACGCATTCTGCAGTTGAAGCAAGCACATTGAAGCCATCTTCTTCTGGCAAAAATTGCGTGACGACGCCATTTTCAATCACCATTGCATAGCGCTTTGAGCGCAAGCCGCCCAGGGCTGGAACGTCAACGTCCATGCCAACAGCTTTGGTGAAGGCACCTTGTGGGTCGGCGGCCATCACGAATTGCGTACCAACTCCTTGGGCCTTACCCCAAGCATCCATCACAAACGCGTCGTTGACGCCGAGACAGACAATGGCGTCAACTCCCTTGGCTGATAGTTCAGCTGCCTTATTCACAAAACCAGGCAGATGCATCTTGGAACAGCCCGGTGTAAATGCACCCGGAACCGCAAAGAGGACCACTCGGCCCTTGCTGAGGATTTCCTTAGAAGACACAGGGGTGGGGCGATCTTCTGGAATAACGAGAAGTTCAACGTCAGGGATGGTGTCACCGATAGCAATAGTCATAAGGCAACCCTAAGCGCAGGGGGTGTCCGCTGTCTAAGAGTTGTCAGTTGTATACCCCCTGGGGTATAGTAGGTCACAACATTCATCTTGGAGGAAATATGTGTAGCCCAGTGAAGTGCGCAAGCTGCAGCAAGGTCACCTGGCAAGGCTGCGGTGACCATATTGATCAGGTGAAGTCGATGGTTACCCCCGAAGAATGGTGCACCTGCCCTCGCTAAATCGGGTTCCAGTTGGATCGTTTACCCCGCAGTGCGGTGGCGCGCAGGTGGCAAGCGAGAATTAACCTTGTGTCCTTGACCGTGCCCACCGAAACCGATGTTTTGGTTATTGGGGCTGGTCCGGCCGGGGCGGCAGCTGCTGCTTGGGCTTCACGATTTGGCCTTGATGTGGTGTTGGCTGATGCCAAGTATTTTCCAAGAGATAAAACTTGTGGAGATGGCCTTACGCCCCGAGCGGTTGCCGAACTTCAGCATCTGGGGCTAGGTGATTGGTTAGCAACCCAGCCCAGAAATCTTGGTCTACGGGCCGCAGGATTTAAACAAACATTGCTCCTACCTTGGCCTGGTGGTTCACTGCCCGACTACGGGTCTGCTGTTCCAAGAATGGAACTTGACGCAAAAATTCGTGAAGTTGCTTTGGAGTCTGGCGCGATTGCAGCTGATGGTTATCGGGCCGTTGATGTTGTGACAGAAAACGGTCGCGTTGTAGCTGTGACATTTGAAATTAAAGAAGACGGCAAGAAAATCACGAAAGAAATTCGTTGTAAGCGCCTGGTGGTAGCAGATGGAGCGAAATCGCAGCTAGGTAGAACTCTTGGGCGCGAGTGGCACAAAGACACGGCTTATGGAATTGCAGGGCGGGCATATATCGACAGTGGCCGATCCAAAGATCAGTGGATTTCCTCTCATCTTGAACTGCGGGGTGAAAAGAATGAAGTGCTTTCAGGATACGGCTGGATTTTTCCGCTTGCGGATGGCGAAGTGAATATTGGCGTTGGCACTCTGGCAACAAACAAGCGGCCCGCTGACATTAATTTGCGCTCACTCACCGAGTTGTACACAGATCAACAACGAGATTTGTGGAATCTCGAAGGGGACCTCAAGGATTTTTCTTCAGCACTTCTTCCCATGGGTGGGGCCGTCAGCAATATTGCTGGCAAGAACTGGGTCTTTATTGGTGATGCGGCAGGTTGCGTGAATCCTCTCAACGGTGAAGGCATTGACTATGGCCTTGAAACTGGTCATTTGGCCGCGCAGCTGCTCCTGGAAACTGCGAACAATCCCAACGCTGATCTCACCGCGGTATGGCCAGCTCAACTACTTGCGCAGTATGGAATCGCATTCTCGATTGCTCGCCGGATCGCGGGCTTGCTCACCGTGCCAGGTTTTATTAAGACTTTTGGCCCGGTTGGAATGCGTTCAAAGTTTCTGATGACGATTGCACTTCGGGTAATGGGAAACTTGGTTACCGAGGCAGATAAGGACGCCACAGCGAAACTTTGGCGAACTGCAGGTCGAGCGAGTATCAAACTAGATGATCGACCACCGTTTTTGTAACGTATCATTTGAAGTATGCGCACACGATTGATTGCTACTTGCTTCACGGCTACTGCTGTTGTTGGACTTCTCACGGCATGTGGTTCGGAGACAGTCGTAGTTCCAACCCCAATGCCGATGGTCACTTCTGCCTCGTCTTCAGTGAATGCGAATTCACAAGCCGACGACATCGCTTTCTCGCAATTAATGATCGAACATCACCAGCAAGCCATTGAGATGGCGAACATGGCTCTGTCTCAAGCAGATTCAAATGCGGTCAAAGACCTTGCTGATCAAGTCAAAAGTGCCCAAGATCCTGAGATCAAGACGATGCGCGGCTGGCTCACCTCATGGGGAGCACCAGAGGTTATGAACAACGACCATATGGGTCACATGAACATGTCAGAGGTGGGAATGATGACCGCTGCAGACATGGAAACCCTGTCGAGTTTAAGTGGACCAAGTTTTGATCGTTTGTGGTTGCAGATGATGATCCAACATCACGAAGGCGCAGTCTCGATGGCTCGTGCGGTACTTGTAACAACCAAGGATTCAGGCGTGAAGACACTTGCGCAGAACGTCATCGACAGTCAGAGCGTAGAGATAGCAACCATGAAAAGCATTCAAACGAATGGCGAGTAATTACAGCTCGAATAACTACAGCTCGAAGTTGTCACTCAAAATCGTTTCCTGCAAAGACATCCGAAGTGGCGACATCCGAAGAATCGCAGGTGGTTCGTTAAGTAAGTCTTGCATTGCTGGAAGAAGTTCAGCAAGGGCAGGCGCTTGTTGGTGTTCTACCTGGGCTTCGTCATTTGCATAGACTTGATACAACCACACCAGATTGTCACTGTCGGGATCGATCGACAAGGTGTAGAACTCGGTGCCAGGTTCCTCGTCTAGGCGATCAACATATTTATTCAACACTTCCAGAAGTGCTGGGCGCATCCCAGGCTTGCACGTCAGCCGAACGAGTACTGCTGCGCGCCCGGCAAGAAGTACTTGCACGGG
The DNA here is from genome assembly GCA_037137855.1 of Actinomycetes bacterium. Classification (GTDB taxonomy): domain Bacteria; phylum Actinomycetota; class Actinomycetes; order S36-B12; family S36-B12; genus UBA11398. The sequence goes on along the minus strand of JBAXJN010000011.1, from coordinate 3,735 downwards.
TGGGGTCGCGTTGGTATTTCCGCCCACAATTCCTCCAGAGGTCGAAGTAGTGGTTACGCGTAGTTTTCTAGGTACCAGGCGTAAGTCGACGTGATGCCGTCATGCAGCGAAATCTTTGGCTGCCAACCCAATTCATTAATGCGTGTGGTGTCGAGCAACTTGCGAGGCATGCCATCGGGTTTGCTGGAATCCCACTCAATCGTTCCTTCGTAGCCAACGACAGCTGCAACGGTTTCTGCGAGTTCTTTGATTGGCATGTCATCGCCAAGCCCAACGTTGATTGTTTCGTGCGAGTCATATTTCTTTAACAGCATCAGGCACGCATCCGCTAGATCGTCAACGTGCAGAAACTCGCGGCGTGGAGTGCCGGTGCCCCACACTGTGACCGAGGGCGCGCCAGAGAGTTTTGCTTCGTGGAAGCGGCGAATGAAGGCTGGCAACACATGTGAACTTTGCAAGTCGAAATTATCGCCCGGACCGTAGAGATTTGTTGGCATAGCCGAAATCCAGTGGCGGTCATATTCAGTGCGGTGCGCCTCGATGTAGAAGATGCCTGAAATCTTTGCCATGGCATAAGCCTGATTCGTTGGCTCGAGAGGTCCAGTCATGAGTGAGGATTCACGGATCGGCTGAGTTGCGGCACGAGGGTAAATGCAAGACGAACCCAGGAACAGCAGCCGATCAATATCAATCGCGTGTGCGGCATCCATGATGTTGGTCTGAATCAAGACGTTGTCACGCAAGAATTCAACGGGGAACGTTGAGTTGGCCATGATGCCGCCAACTTTGGCTGCTGCATCAATCACGATGTCAGGCTTAGCCTCGCTGATGGCACTGAAGGTGGCATCTCGTTCACGAAGGTCCAGCTCTGATGAGCGCCAACCGATGACTTCGCCGACGCCGGCAGTCTCAAGGGCTCGCACGATGGCAGATCCCACGAGCCCGTTATGTCCAGCGACGTAGACCTTGAGGTCGCCCCAGGCGAAGTCAGGAAGCATTACCTCAGTCTGTCACAAGGTTGACTGACTTTTGATGCTCCTTGCGTGGGCTCAGAGCGAAACAATGCAAGCTCGCTCACTCTCAACTATGGTGCTGCCATGCTTAAGCGCGGCAAGAAGACACCGTTACCTCCAGGCAAATACCGGATGGGTGGCAAGCACTTCAAGAACGACAAGGCATTCATCAAAACTGCCGTCGGCGATGTGCGGCGCCTAGAGAAGTACTGCGGTCTGGACACCTCTTCTTCATTATTGGACTGGGGTTGTGGCGCTGGTCGTCTCGCCGTTGGCGTGCGTGAGCATTTTGGCCAAATCCGTGACTATCACGGTGTTGATATTCAGGCAGAACTCATCGATTGGGCCAACGAGAATCTGACAGGTCCAGGGTTTCGCTTCACGCACGTAAACGTCAGTAATGAGCGTTACAACCCAGATGGTTCGCCTGAGCGCACGTTGGCTGCCGATCCAGGAACGGTCGATGTCTTTTATGCCTACTCAGTGTTTTCCCATATGAATGATGAAGACACCCAGGCTTATTTGAAACTCATCGCAGAATCATTGAGCACGAACGGCCGAGCTTTTGTCACCTGCTTCGTCGAAGAAGATGTACCCGGCTGGGTAGAAAACCCAGAGGGTTACGGGCCATTGGACTGGAAGGGTCGTCTCCATTGCACTCGCTTTGCCCGCGGGCATTTCGAGGATCATGTCAATGCAGCTCGCCTTGCAGTTGATCGTTTTGAGTATGGGCAAGAGACCGACGGTCAGAGCCTGTACGTCTTGCGTAAGCGCTAATTGCGCGAAGCAAGCCAGAGCGGTCGCGGCAAGTTATCCACAGGCAATCCTTTGGTAACGATTGAGGAAACAACTGCCCTTGACTGCCTTGAGGCCGGTGTCATTGGCGGACAAACCGGAAATCGTCAGTTAAAGTCGAAAAACATTTGTCTTCCACGCTCAGGAGTTTCTACATGCGTCGTGCCCTTATTGCAGCTGTAGCTGGAGCAATCGCTCTGGGCTCAGTAGCTATGACCGTTCCTTCCCAAGCTGCATCAGTGGGTAACCCACTGCCGCCGACCATGTTTGGCCAGCACGTTCCCGGCATCGCTAACGGCACCAAGCCGACCGTGCCGTATGGCACCGTGCGCCTGTGGGATGCCGGCGTGGCCTGGGGCCAGGTCAATCAGGGAAAGGGCAAGTTTTGGTGGAATGGGCTAGATGGAGCCATTCAAAATGCGAACGCGCAAAAGGTGTCGTCGCTCTACGTTCTTGGCTCAACTCCAACCTGGGCCGCAACAAATGTGAAGCAAGGCACTTACCCAAATAAGGGTGCGGCTTCGGTGCCAGGAATGGCTGATTGGAAGGCTTGGGTTTCCGCAGTTGTCACACGCTACGCGGCATCAATTGACTCGTACCAGATCTGGAATGAAGCCAACCTGAGTACCTTCTTTGCTGGTACGCCACAACAAATGGCTGATCTGACCCAAGCTGCCTACAAAATTATTAAAGCCGGCGATCCAACCGCCAAGGTGGTTTCTGCGTCGAGCACTGTTCGCTTGACTGCGTCATATGACAAATTTTTCCCTGCGTATTTGAGTGCCCTTAAAAAGAAGGGTTGGCCAGTGAATGCCATAGCGATTCACACCTACCCTGCAGGAAATCAAGGTCCAGCAGAGCGTGTGGGTTACATCAATAAGACCAAGGCAGACATGACGAAGGCTGGCGTTCCTGCAGCAATTGAACTTTGGGATACCGAAGTGAACTTCGGAATTAAGGGCCCTGGAAGTATTGCGGAGCGCAACATTGCACCTGCCGAAGGCGCTGGCTGGCTCGCAACGACGTACCTCGACAATGTCACCCTTGGTGTTGCCCGTTCGTACTGGTACTTCTGGGCTCCTTCGGATGGCCGCGTTGGGATCGTTACATACGATGGTTCACCAGCGGCAACCGCGTTCGCAACAATTGAACGTTGGATCGGCAATGCCTTCCATAGTTGTAATCGCGGCACAAACGGCGCAGCGAATACTTGTCAACTAGGAGATAACGTCAATCCAGAAATAGTCGCATGGGTATCTTCAGGATCCGCGAAGTTCACCGTTCCTGCCAGTGCAACCACTCAATGCGACGTGATGAATTCATGCTCTGCAATTGCCCCAGGAACCTCAGTCACGATTGGAAGTAGCCCACTATGGTTCGGTTCAGCCGCACGCGCAAAAACAAATCAGCAAGGCTTGGGCTTCTAGCCCTTGCCGCTGGTTTAGTCCTCACCGCTTGCGGTGGAGGCAGCGATTCTGGCACCAACAGCGGAGGATCAACAGGGGTTGATCCCAATGCCATCAAGCCTTCTTTAGTTGGTATGCAAATTGAAGGTGCAGAAGTTGAGGCTTGGTCCTCAGCTCCCTTTGGTGCGCTTCGACTCTGGGACAACGGCACTGCTTGGTCTCAGATCGAACTGAGCAAGGGCAATTTCAAGTGGAAAAACCTTGACGGTGCGTTAGCAAATGCTGAGTCCAAAGGCATGAAAGATGTGCTGATGGTTCTTGGAACCACACCAACCTGGGCTGCTTCCAAAAAAACCACACCGGTGTATCCGCCATACCCAGGTGCAAACAGTGCACCAAAAAATATGGCCGACTGGGACAACTGGGTCACGCAGGTTGTGCAACGTTATAAAGGTCGTATTTCAGGGTATGAAATTTGGAACGAAGCAAACTTGAAGATGTTCTACAACGGAACACCTGCA
>JBAXJN010000010.1:0-23979 GCA_037137855.1 Actinomycetes bacterium | reverse complement strand
CACCTGGTTCGCTGAATAGCTGACACCAGACTTCATCGCCACGAAGCATCGGGCCAATGTGGCGCTTGCGCTGCTCTTCAGTTCCATATTCCAAAATCGTTGGCGCGCACATGCCAAGGGTCACCATGAATGGTGAACTTGGCATGACGTAACCGCTGGCTTCTTCATTGAAGACGCGCTGATGACTCATCGTCAGGCTTTGGCCGCCGTATTCCTTTGGCCACGACAACCCTGACAGACCATCGTCATAGAGCTGATTTTGAAATTTCCGAGCGATGACGAGAAAATCCTCAGTCTCACCCTCTTGTGCCTCGCCATCTCCAACGGCGTCGATGCGCTTGGCATTCTTGGCGAACCAATCACGTGCACGCAGGCGGAACTCTTCGAGTTCTGCTGGAGTTTCAGTTGTTGTAGTCATGGTCATTCCTCCTAGTAACCCAAGCCGACGAGTATTGCTTCGCGATGCTGCTCTGGCGTACCAAATAATGCTGCAGAACTGCGTGCGCGACGGAAGTAGAGATGAGCGGGATGCTCCCAGGTGTAGCCAATGCCACCGTGAACGCGGATGTTGGTCAGCGTTGCATCGTTGAAAGCTTGCGAGCAAGCAACCTTGGCAAGACTTGCCGCCAATGTGAGGTCTTCACCCTCGGCAGCTTTATCCGCTGCATCTTCTGCAGCGCCACGTGCCTGCTCAACATCTACCAACGTGTTTGCACACATGTGCTTGATGGCTTGGAACGAGCCGATAATGCGACCAAACTGCGCGCGAATTTTTGCGTAGTCAACCATCATTTTCAAGATGGCGTCAGCCCCACCAATTTGCTCGCTGGCAATAAGCGTTGCTGCCAAATCCTCGATCTGCTTTACCTGTGCTGCAGCATTAACGGCCAAAGCAGTTGCTGGCGCGTTATTCATCGTGATGGAACCCTGCTCGCGAGTCAGATCCAAAGTGTTCAAGGCTTCGCGGGTAACGTCATTTGCATTCACCACGAAGATTCCCACACCTTCAGGGGTGCTGGCAGTGACGACGTAAAAGGTTGCGCCGCCATTATCGAGGACGAAAGTTTTCTTGCCGGACACTGTCCAGCTGTCGCCCGTTTTCGTGGCCTTGGTGCCTTGCGCAACTGATGGCCATTGGTTCGGTCCTTCACTCAATGCAAGAGCCGCTGTGGCAGTGCCTGCAGCTAGGGCTTCCAAGAAAGGCTTCTTTGCTGCGGCATCCGTTGACACCAGAAACGGCACAGTGCCAAGTGCTGCGCTGGAGAGCATCGGAAGTGGCGCCATCGTGCGGCCGAACTCCTGCAATACCGCGCCGAGCTCGCCCAGACTGGCGCCTTGGCCACCGAACTCTTCAGGAATCACCAGACCGGCAAGACCTAAGCCGGCTGCGACCTTGGTCCATTCATCGGCCGGCACACTTTCTTTACCATTTGCGATGCGATGCACCTTGTCGATGGGAAACGTTGAATCTAGGTAATCAGCGACAGCACTTTTTAATGCCTCGCGCTCTTCAGTCATAACAGACATGGGCCTACTCCTTTTATCCAAGTGAACTCATCGTGCCAGACGCGAACGCCCGTTGCAGGATAATCGTCTAACTAATAGTAAGCAATAGAAATCTGCTGTGATCCTCAATATTGCCCGCAGATTGCGCACTACGAACTCAGAAAGCCCTCATTAAGTCGTTCGAGCGAACCGATAACAATGTCTTTATCGGTGGTGAACCAAAAGGGCGGCAAACTTGCTCTCAGCGATTTGGCATATCCAGCGTTGGCCAGCCGGGAATCCAACACCGCGACCACACCTTTGTCGGTTTCACCCCGGATAAGTCGACCCACCCCTTGAGCAAGCAAGAGGCCCGCTCGTGGCACCGAGATGCTGCGAAAACCTGAGCCTCCAGCGTCATCCACCGCTTGCTGGCGGGCCGCAATCAACGGGTCATCTGGTCGAGGAAATGGAATGCGGTCAATCACGACACAGATACACGACTCCCCTGGCACATCAACGCCTTGCCAGAGCGAAACGGTGCCCAGCAACGTCGTGGCTGGATTGTCGGCAAAGGATTTCACCAAGGTGCCCACAGCATCTCCGCGTTTTTGTACCAACATCGGATACTTCTTGTTATCAAGGCGTACGCGTAAGTATTCGGCCGCACGCTCCACCCCGCGCCAACTTGAGAACAAGGCCAGTGTGCGCCCGCCTGCAGCTTCAATGAGTTCAGCCAACGTATCTAAGGCTTCCATTGGCACACCGTCACGATCGGGTGCTGGTAGTTCGTGAGCCACGTACAAAATTCCTTGTTTTGCGTGATCGAACGGCGAACCCACATCCATTGTGGTCACGTCTGAATCCGTTAACCCAAGACTGGTGATCAGCGAATCAAACCCGCCCGCAACAGTAAGCGTGGCACTGGTGAGCACCACGGGCGTTTTGCTGAAGAGCGAATCCCGCAACAGCCCACCAATGGATAACGGAGCTCGTCGAAGAATTGGTGCACGATTTTCGCCCGGATCCAACCAGACCACGTCGTAGTCATTGGCATTGAGCATGCTCCCGGCTGTGTCTTGCATCTCCTCTACCGCTGCCTTTGCTTGCTGCAATTTAGCTAGCGCATCGGGATCTTTTTCTTCCTTATTGGCGTTCAGCACAGTCATGACTTGATGACCGCTGTCACGGATGAGCGTGAGCGCAAGGGTGAGCGCTTGAGGAATCGGCTTCAGGCGCGTCGGCCCAGGTAAATCAATAGCCGCTTCGGCTAACGCGTCGTCGAGGGCATCCATCGCGTCTTGCAACTGCACCAACGTGGGTTCATCAACTAGGCGTCGCGCCCGACTCAGCGAGCGCTCAACCATGTAGGAACTGAGTTCACTCGTGAGCGAACTCGTCGCACGATCCACGAGTTCATGGCCCTCATCAATAATGACAGCACCGTGTTCTGGCAACACTGGAATATTTTCTAAGGCATCAATAGCCAACATTGCATGATTCGTAATAATAATGTCTGCCTCGTTGGCCTCTGATCGCCGCTTCGCAGTGAAGCACTCCTCGCCATAGACACATTTGCTTTCGCCAACACACTCACGACGACCAACAGTCAAACTGCGCCACACCCGCGAATCAATCTCGTCGTCATATTCATCCCGATCGCCGGTTTCTGTTTTCTCAGCCCAAGCTCGAACGGCAACCACCTGATCTGCGAGCGCATTCTTTTGCGTTGAAAATAACGCGTCAGATTCATCATCGGGAATCGCTCCGTGCAGTTTTTGCAAACAGATGTAGTTATTTCGACCCTTAAGAACCGCGTACTTAACTGGCCTGCCTAACTCGTTTTCTAAAGCTTCAACCATGCGAGGTAGGTCTTTATCTATGAGCTGACGCTGGAGGGCCAGGGTTGCCGTGGCAATAACGACTGGTTCTTTGTTGGCTAAAGCCGCGATGGCCGCAGGCACCAGATATCCCAGTGATTTTCCGGTGCCTGTTCCCGCCTGAATGATGGCGTGACCATGCCCCTGAATCGTTTTGGCAACAGCGTTTGCCATTGCATGCTGGCCTTCGCGATGTTCACCGCCTATGGACTCAATGACCTTTTCGAGAACGTCATCAACTTCAGACACTTGCCTGCTGCAATTCAAAAGCTAAATGTTTTGGCACTCGAGCTACGAGATGACTTCCCATCTCATTGTGATCTAGCGCAATGACATCGCCGAGTTCATGTACTCGGGAAATGAGATCTCCGCGTGAATAAGGCACGACAACATCAACTTCGAGCATCCACTGCGGTAGGGCCGCTTCGATGGCAAGAGCCAGTTCGTCGAATCCTTCACCCGTGACGGCAGATACAACAACAGCTGTTGGCTCGCTACGAAGGATCTGATTCACCACATCTTGATCTGCGATATCTGCCTTATTGATCACAATAAGTTCGAGAACTCCGCCCGCACCGATGTCATTGAGCACAGCGCGAACTGCCGAAATTTGCTCAAACGGCGCTTCATCGCTGCCATCTACCACATGCAAAATCAGATCTGAATCCTTGACTTCGTCGAGGGTTGATCGAAAGGCCTCAACGAGTTGATGGGGCAAATGTCGAACAAACCCGACAGTGTCAGCAACCGTGAATTCGCGACCGCTCGGAGTTTTAGTTTTGCGAATAGTGGGATCCAACGTGGCAAACAGGGCGTTTTGTACAAGCACGCCTGCACCTGTCATGCGATTCAACACGCTGGACTTGCCGGCGTTGGTGTAACCCGCGATTGCGACCGCCGGGACCTGTGCACGTTTACGGGCCGCACGTTGGGTGGTGCGAGACTTTTCCATCTCCTTGAGTTCACGCCGCAATTTCGTCATGGAGTCTCGAATACGGCGACGATCCGTTTCAATCTTTGTTTCACCTGGGCCACGCGTGCCCACACCGCCACCAGCGGCGCCACCTGCGCCACCAGCCTGACGTGAAAGTGCTTCACCCCAGCCGCGAAGACGAGGCATGAGGTATTGGAACTGAGCCAAGCCAACTTGGGCTTTACCCTCGCGACTTCGAGCATGCTGGGCAAAGATGTCAAGAATCAACCAGGTGCGGTCGACAACCTTGACCTTAAGAATGTCTTCGAGCTTGCGAAGCTGACCAGGGCTCAACTCACCATCAACAATCACGGTGTCAGCCTTGCTTGCGACAACAATCTCGCGCAGCTCTTGCACCTTGCCCGAACCAAGATAGGTAGAAGGGTCTGGATGATCGCGACGTTGGATTACAGCATCTAACACTTCTGATCCAGCAGTTTCAGCCAATGCAGCCAGTTCACGCATGCTGCGTTCTGCTTGTTCAAGAGTGCCTTGAGTCCACACACCAGCCAGTACTACCTTTTCAAGCTGAACTTGACGGTATTCGGCTTCACTGATGTCTTCAAGTTCGGTGGAGAAGCCTGCTACTCGACGTAACGAAGCGCGATCCTCAAGTTCTAATTCGCCGGTGGAAATTCCACGCGGATCGTCATCGCTGTACGTCGTGGTCATTGAGCTCCCCTCAAGCTGGCAAGAGCACGTTGCCACGCGCCACTAAAGTTGCCGGCCCGGTGAGCGACAAATTTCCGGTTTCTAATTCTTTGACGAAGACTGTTCCCCCCGGGACATCTACTTGAATACCTCGTTCGCTGGTGATATCCATTTCTGGATAGTTCCGTGCACTAGCCCAAGCCACTGCGCAAGCACCTGTGCCACAACTCATTGTTTCGCCCGCGCCACGTTCATGCACCCGCATCGCAACATGGTTTGGCCCGCGCTGAACAACAAACTCCACGTTCACCCCATTTGGAAAAATACTGGGTGGCAACACTGGCGGAGCAACTTCAAGACTTCCGACCTCTTCGAGGCTTTCCACAAAGGTCACTGCGTGTGGATTAGGCATGAGCACAGGCACAGCGGGCCACAGTTCGTCTTTCACTCCGATCAGCGGAATCGCCGTGGTTTCTGGCTGAGTTGCTGGACCCATATCAACAGTGATGGAAAGATCTGAATTCATGTGACACATGCGAACCCCTGCGCGGGTCGCCACCGCAACATCAGCTTCAGTGATTAACCCAACCGCATCAAGATAACGAACAAAAACCCGAATGCCATTGCCACACATTTCAGCGATTGAGCCGTCGGAGTTGCGATAGTCCATGAAGAATTCTGCAGTCTTGGCCTGCTCTGCAAACTCAGATAGATGTGCGGTTCTCACGACACGCAACACGCCGTCGGCCCCTATCCCCGCATGTCGATCGCAAATGAACTCCACATCTTGTTTGGTGAGCACACGGCGGTCATCAAGGTCAGCGATGATGATGAAGTCATTGGCTGTGCCATGACCCTTAACAAAGGGAATTTCATTGAGCGAAGCCATGTGTTCAGTCTAAGTGCAGAGTGCGGGCATAGGCCTCGTCGACTCGAATCAACACCTGTGGCCAGGACTGCTCGGGCGCGTTTAGCCGATTGTGCTCGGTTAATTGCGCTAACAGCGCACGATCTGTAGCCAAAGTTGCAATTGCGTCAGCCATTCCCGAGTCCGTTGCAGCCAACAACCCTTCACGGCGATCATGAATAAATTCGGTCGTTCCTGTCTGGGAACGAGCAATGACAGGCAATCCGGCCGACCTGGCCTCCAAGGCCGCGATTCCAAAGGATTCTTTGACCGAAGGCTGCACATACACATCACTCATCGCGAATACTTCGCGAATCCCACCATGGTCGAGACGCCCGGTGAAACTGACGATGCCGCCAAGTCCGTGTTGACGCACGAAACTTTCAGCACGCGATCGTTCCGGACCGTCTCCCACTAAACGCAACAGCAGATGCGGATTCGGGCCAATGCGTTCCTGAGCAGCTTGAATGATCTTCAACAGCGGTAGCGCGCGTTTACGCGGGGCAAGCCGCATAACCGTCACCAGATTCAAGGTTGCAGCATCGTGATTGCGCGGAGGTAACTTCCAACTTGCAGGGTCAATGCCGTTCGGCAGGACCAGCACTTCCTGTAATCCCGGGAGAGCAGCTGCAATATGCCTCGCAGCGATGTCACTAACTGCAGAGACTTGCACCCCCCATTTCGACCACTTGGCGACCATCTCGCTGAGGCGATATCCAGGAGCGGCGATAGGACCCCAAATGCCATGAACGGTGACCAAGATAGGGATTGCTAATTCATGTGCGGCTCTGATTGCCCCCCAAGCAAAAGGGGAGACAACACCGACATGCACGTGCACGATGTCTACGGGGTGTTCACGCAGGGCTTTGACAACGTGGTGGCGCGTGCGTGGATGAATAGGTAGGTCCCCGGGAATCCGAGCTGTGATCCGCGAGATTGGGATGCCATCGATCACTTCCACACCCGTACGAGTAGTGCCACCTAGTGTCGCGGTCAAAATCCGCACATCGTGCCCCGAAGCCACCTGCTGCATGGCTAAAGCGCGCACCTGCGTCTCAATGCCACCTGTTCGAGGCAGGTAGCAATCAGTGACGTGGGCGATTCTCACTCGATGACCGTACGACAAGATAGGTCGATCATGACAATCCACCCGGCCGCACGCACCTTGGTTTTTGTGCATGCCCACCCTGATGACGAGGCACTGTTGACCGCGGGCACCATGGCGCGTGCCGTTGCTCAGGGTCAGCGGGTCGTGCTGGTTGTTGCCACAAATGGGGCAGCCGGGCTTACCTCAGCCTCGCAATCAGACTCCCTTGCTGACTTGCGTTCTACTGAACTTGAAGAGTCGGCCGCCATTCTTGGCCTGCATCGAGTGGTGTCTTTGGATTACGAGGATTCTGGGCTGCATGGCGAAATCGATGCTGGGCTTGCTCATATGGATCGTTTCACCGTTGCTCAACAGATTGCCAATATCCTCGACGAAGAATCTGCCGACGTGATAATCGGTTATGACCCCCAAGGCGGGTATGGCCATCCTGACCACGTTGCCGTGCATCGCGCAGTTCGCGCGGCAAGCGTGTTGGCAAAACAGGCACCCACCCTTTTTGAAGTCACCTTGCCTCGCGAACCGATTGCACGGGCGGTGCGAATTGCATCAAAACTTCGGATAACTCCAAAAGATTTTGACTCGAAGTCATTTGATGCGGCTTGGACTCCCAGCAGTGAAATCACCCATCGAGTAGACGTACGCGGCTACTGGAAGGAGAAGAAGTTGGCGCTCCGCGCTCATGCTTCGCAGCATGAAGGCGACGGTCAACTTCGCACGCTAGCTGTGCTCACTCGACTTCCTAAACCCGTTGCGACGGTGCTGCTGGGTACTGAGTATTACTGTTTGGTGTCGTCACCTAAAAGTGCGCAAACGCGTGATGCTAATCCAACCTCGTTGTAGTCCAACCAGGTAATCCGCTGATCCTGTCTAAACCACCTTTGTTGGCGTCGTGCAAATTTCTTCGTGATTGCAATAGTCTCACTGATCGCTTCATCTTCGGTGCACTCACCGGCAAGAAATTCCAGCACTTGGGTATAGCCAATAGCTCGAGTTGCCGTTACCGAAAAATCCTCCACTGCAAATGTTCGCACTTCGTCAACGAAACCGTCGGCAAACATCTGGTGTACGCGCACTGCAATGCGCTCATCCATTTGCTCACGTGGAATTTCTAGACCAACCCGAATAGTCTGATACAACTCCACCGGCTCTGGCAGCCGAGCGATGAACTTCTCGCCAGTCACTTCAAGAACTTCAAGGGCGCGAACTATCCGCCGCCCATTCATCTGCCCGATTTCTGCGGCTGCTGCTGGATCCACCAAAGCTAACTTGCGGTGCATCGCCGATGCGCCTAACTCTTCAAGTTGCACTTCGAATTTCGCCCGAATTTCAGGGTCTGTCGCGGGAAATTGCAGGTCATCCAAAATTGCTGCTACATATAAACCTGAACCACCAACTACGATCGGCAGAGCGCCCCTGCTCAACACTTCATTAATAGCTGCGCGCGCAATTTCCTGATATTGCGAAACTGTCAATACGTGCGTTGAAGGCCACACATCAAGAAGGTGGTGGGCGATCCCTCCGCGCTCTTCAACATTTGGAGTGGCAGTGCCAATATTCATTCCGATATAGGCCTGCATCGAATCTGCGCTGATGATTTCTGCAGTTCTGCCACTTCGTGTGAGTTCTTGGGCTACAAGAACGCTGAGCGTGCTTTTTCCAACCGCCGTCGGCCCAACAATCACGAGAACTGTCATGGACGCCACGACGCTACGAGGTAATTCACCCCAAACGGAGCTGATTCCAAAATAAGTATTCCCTGCATCTGGCCCACAGCATTGGCAACTACTTGCCAAGCCGGTATTCCGCGACACCACAGTCGATCAGCTTGTTCCTGATCAACATCAAGAATTGCATCAAGGTCAGCCTCATCGATAGCGCGCGCCATTGCCTCATCGAAAGACGCTGCATCTGGTTGCACATAGCCCGGCGCTTTTTCAGTGCGAGTGGCTGAGCCATCCCCTACGACGACGATCAAGGTAGCGAGCGTCTCGGCTTTACGCGCGACTTCTCTGCCAAGGTCTTTGCGATCGCTAGCTGTTGAATCATGCGCGGCTTCCAGACCAATCACGCTACCCGCCCAGTGAGCTCCGTTCAGAATTGCAGCAGCGATTGTGAGGGGCTGTGGTAGCTGTTCTGTGCCTGACCCCAACGCATAATCAAGAAGCCCACCAAAGCCACGCGTAGATCCAATGCCACCCTGATCAAACCAATGAGTGCGGTCACCAGACCCGATGACGATGACCTGCTCAGCGTCCTGAGTAAATTCCAAAACTAATTCGATTGACGCATCACGCTCGTCAACGAGTAACTCTTCAATATCTACGTCTGGGCACAGCAATGGAGCCGCAGGAATAAAAACGACACCGATAATCATGCGCTACCTACTCGGATGGTTGGCATACCCAGGGCAATACCGGCGACTTCTGGTGGAAGTTCACTCAGATCTCCGGCTTTCGTGCGTCGAACAGAAACCAATCGGTCGGCAACCATATGAAACGGAGCTGCAAAACTGACCTCGGCGGTAACAACATCGCCGGGACGCGGACGAGGCTGATGGGGATCGACCGTGACGTGCACTAAACGAAAATCAGGAGTTCGCCCAGAGACTCGATCGGTGTCGCCATCTTTGCGGCCCTCGCCTTGAGCAACCAGTACTTCGACAACCTTGCCGACCTGCTTCAGGTTTTCTTCCCAAGCAATCTGATTGCCAACAGCAACGAGTCGCTCATAACGATCTTGTTTGACTGCATGGGGAATTTGATCAGGCATTTCTGCCGCTTCAGTGCCGGGGCGTGGTGAATACAGGAAGGTGTAGGCCATGGAGAAGCGTGCTTCTTTCACTACATGCATGGTCTGCAAGAAATCTTCTTCAGTTTCACCCGGAAACCCAACGATGATGTCGGTGGTAATCGCTGCATCTGGCATTGCCTGGCGAACCTTGGCGATAATGCCTAAGTAGCGGTCTTGACGGTATGAGCGACGCATGGCTTTCAAGATTTCATTGGAGCCTGACTGCAAAGGCATATGTAACTGCGGCATCACGTTTGCAGTGACTGCCATTGCCTCGATGACATCATCGGTGAATTCACCTGGGTGCGGTGAGGTGAAGCGAACTCGCTCGAGTCCTTCAACTTCACCACAAGCTTTTAATAGCTTGCTGAAGGCTTCGCGGTCACCGAACTCAACGCCATAGGCATTGACATTTTGGCCAAGCAAGGTGATTTCGGAAACCCCTTGCGCCACGAGTGCTTCAATTTCGGCCAAGATCTCGCCTGGTCGGCGATCGCGCTCTTTGCCACGCAGCGCAGGAACGATGCAATAGGTGCAAGTGTTGTTACAACCCACGCTGATGGAGACCCAAGCTGCATATGCCGATTCCCGTTTTGCAGGCAGCACAGATGGAAACTCAACAAGGGATTCCATAATTTCAATTTGTGCTTCTTGTTCAATGCGCGCGCGTTCTAACAAAATGGGCAGTGAACCGATGTTGTGCGTGCCAAAGACCACGTCAACAACGGGTGACTTTGTAAGAATGGTGTGTTGGTCCTTTTGGGCAAGACAGCCGCCTACTGCGATTTGCATGCCAGGGTTCTTGGCTTTCACCGGAACGAGATGACTCAAGTTGCCGTACAGCTTGTTATCTGCGTTTTCGCGCACTGCGCAGGTATTGAAGACGATTAAGTCGGGAGTCACGCCTTTCATGAATGGGACGTAACCAGCCTCTTCGAGCATGCCTGCGAGGCGCTCTGAGTCGTGAACATTCATTTGGCAACCATGAGTGCGAACTTCATAGGTGCGGGAAGGCTGGGTCACAATCAATGAGTCTAAGGCGCGACACCTGAGTCAGAGTAGGCACCAGTAACTCGTCAGCCCTTGCTTGCCTTCGTGGTCGCGTGCACGATCGTTAAGGTCTGGGTGGCTGCCCCCGCCACACGCGTGGGTGTCTTGGCGTATTTCTTGGTTTGACTCACCGTCTTCACAGCACCCTGTGTACTGGCACTTGATGACGAAGCCAAGGCAATGGTGTCCGCACTCTGAGCCGAGCGAACAGCCAAGAGCCCACCGATTCCAAAGAAGACGCCGACGGCCAAAACTGAAGACAGTGCCTTTTGCCCCGTGGAGGTTGGTCGGTTGCTTTGCTGGCGTACCCGGTTCGTGTTCATGGGTCAAGCATTCTTGAAGCCTGTATGTAGGCAATACGGCGCAGGTTAAACCCAGGTTAAGAGAACTGATGTGAAGCCTTGTTGAAATTTCAATAAATGATGAACTTCAGCAGGTAACTACTCATAAAATGCTGCCTCATCATCACATTCTGTTAGGGAGCCTCATGACTATTTCTATTGCCGGCAAGCGCGTCATCATCACGGGAGGCGCCCGCGGTATCGGTGCAGCGGCGGTGGCACATTTCGCTGAGCAAGGCGCACACGTTGTGTCAATAGATGTTGAGCAGGATCGCGGAAAGTCGATAGCAAGCCAAGCTGATGCTCAAGGCCCCGGAAGCGTCACGTTTGTCGCCGCCGATGTTGCCAATCGCGCCGATATCTTCGCAGCCATTGATAAGGCTGTGGCGATTCTGGGTGGGCTCGATGCGGTCTGCGCCATCGCAGGAGTTGAAGGTGGTGGATCCGCCGAGGACATCAGCGAAGCCGAATGGGATCGCATCGTTGATATCAATGCGAAGGGCACCATGTTTACCAACCAAGCAGCTTTTCCACACCTACGTGACAATGGCGGAAGCATCGTGAACTTCGGTTCGGATGTGGCTCTTAGCGGCGGAGTCAGTGCTCCTTATGCAGCCTCTAAAGGCGCGATCCTTTCTCTTACCCGAGATCTTTCACGAGCTTGGGGTCAATATCGAATTCGCGTGAACTCGCTCATCCCCATGATCTGGACCGACATGTATGACGAATACCGTGCTCGCCTAACTCCTGAGCAATTAGCAGGCCTAGACGCCTCAATGCTGCAAACCATCCCCCTTGGCGGAAAACTCGGGGATCCAAAGACTGATTGCGCGCCGGTGCTTGAATTCCTCGTGTCAGATGCATCAAAGTTCATTTCCGGTCAAATTGTGTCTGTCAATGGCGGTGCAATACCGGTTCGCTAAGCACAGGAACGTATCGCTTGCTCTTGCATGCAAGCATTTTGGCAACGATAACGTTCGCTTTGGGATGTTTTAAGTAACGGTTGAGCCTTCACGGCCCGCCGGTGGTGTTGCGGGGCGATATTTGTCGTACCTTGATCAGATGCGTTTTCTTAAAGGTTTGTTCATTGTTGGGGCAGTTACTTCTCTAGCCGCGTGCAGCTCAGCCGTGAGTGCCCCCGATGGCGGGTCAGGCAGCGGGTCAGGAGATTCTGCCGTTATTGCTACTTCACCATTGACGGGCTTACCTGAGATGGCGCCAACACCAGTTCTGATTGTGAAGCTTGATAACACTCGAAATGCGCAGCCGCATGCGGGCTTGAAGTACGCAGATGTGGTCTATCTCGAAGAAGTCGAATATGGGATTACCCGCCTTGCGGCTGTTTTCTCCAGCACGATCCCCACACGTATCGGGCCAACCCGCTCAGCGCGCATTACGGATATTGATCTCACCGCTCAATATGGCAATCCCGCTTTCGCATTTTCAGGTGTGCAACACAAAATGTGGCCCGCGATCAATGACTCAACCGTGGTCGATGTATCTCCAAACAAATATGCAGCCGCATATTTCAGAGATCACGATCGCAAGATGCCCTATAACTTGTTCTTGAATGGCACGAAGTCGCTGACGTGGGCTACGGGCGTTTCATCAGACCAAAATATTGGATTCGTTTTTTCTTCGGATACACCACAAGGTGGCATAACCAACACTGGCGCAACCATGAAATGGAGTGAGGCTTCAGCCGAATTCACCTACGACCCAGTTACTGGGCTTTACAAAGTTTCGCTCAATGGAATTCCAGCTCAGGCAGATGAAGACACCAATGGGCAAAGTGCGGCGACAGTGATCATTCAAAATGTTGTGCAAACACAATCGAAGTACTGGGATAAAGGTGGTGGTTATACCCCACACGCAACCACGATCGGCAGTGGCACGGCCACCGTGCTTCGCGATGGCAAATCTTTTAACGTGAATTGGAATCGACCAACATCTGACTCAGGCACGACATTCACCATGGCAGATGGTTCGCCAATGGCATTCAAACCAGGTCAAGAGTGGGTTGTGCTGTTGAACGCCAAAACGCCAGCCACCTTGTTGCCACAACCCTCTCCCGCGCCGTCAACGAGCAGCAAAGCACCAGTAACTATTTAGTCCCAGCGTCGTTCGGTGCGATTATTAAGCCGCTGCTTATACGAACCACGGGACTCATGCGGGGCAGGCTACTCACCACTACTCACGCCTTGAGCGGAACTTTCTCTTCTTCATCAATAATCTCATCTCCACCAGATTCGATCTGAACACGAGGCAAGATTCGGTCAAGCCATCCTGGGAGCCACCAGTTAGCTTTGCCCAGGATCGACATGACAGACGGAACAAAGATCAAGCGAATAATGAAGGCATCGATAATCACTGCAGAACCAAGCGCAACACCGAACAACTTAATCATGGAGTTCTTGTCAGGAACGAAAGCCAAGAACACGCTGGCCATGATTGCCGCAGCGATGACCACCACTCGTCCTGAACCAGCAAGTCCACGTCGAACTGACACGGCACTGTCACCTGTGTGCATCCACTCTTCTTGCATACGACTCACTAAGAAGACTTGATAATCCATCGACAGGCCAAACAAGATTGCAAACACCATAATTGGTAAGAATGGGAAGATTGGTCCAGCCCCGGCTAAACCAATGACATCACCCAGCCAGCCCCACTGGAAAATTGCAACCGTGACACCCATAGCTGCTGCAAAACTCAGCAAACTCGTGATTGCCGCGGTGAGCGGGACGACGATGGAGTGGAACAACAACATCAACGCCAAGAAACCTAGACCCACCACCACAGTGAGGAAAATGGGTAAAGCATCAGTGAGTACGGTGGTGAAGTCGTTAACCACGGCTTGCTCACCACCAACGTAAAGCTTCGCACCTGTTTGCTCGGCGATGAGCGGGTCGACGTTATCGCGCAAATTATTAAGCAAGTCAGTAGTTGCTACATCTTGGGGTGCGCTCGCTGGCGTCACCATGATGGTGCCGATCGTGCCGTCCTTGCCGAACGCAGAAGGATTCGCGCCGATGATTGGCAGCGTTGCACTGCTTGGCAATGTTGATGCTACGCCTGGTGTTGCCTCCAAAGTTTTCACAGCGGTGGCATATGCAGCGAAATCATTTGCTTTTGGAAGTTCAACTGCGACAAAGAATGGCCCGTTGACTCCTGGTCCAAAACCTTCTGCCATTAAGTCATACGCAGTGCGCATTGGACTTCCTAATGCTTTGCCAGAG
Source organism: Actinomycetes bacterium (assembly GCA_037137855.1). Classification (GTDB taxonomy): domain Bacteria; phylum Actinomycetota; class Actinomycetes; order S36-B12; family S36-B12; genus UBA11398. The sequence continues at coordinate 9,555 of JBAXJN010000010.1, read as the reverse complement.
TCATCGGGAAATCCAAGGCGAAGCGAAAAGATTGGAATCGCCAACACGAGCACGACACCCAGAGAAATCAAGGCTGGAATGAGTGGCTTACGTTGGAGAAAACGCCCATAACCAACCCACGCTTTACCTTCTGAATGTGCCGTGCCAGCTGAATTCACTGAACCGATTTTCTTACCCCACGGCAACCGCACAGCTAAGGCCTTCGTGCCAAGTAGACTCAGCAGCGCAGGTAAGAACCACAGCGCCGATAGCATCACGAATAACACTGTTAACGATGCTGCGATAGCAAGACCATTAAAGAAGCCGATGCGCAACACAAATAAACCAAGCAAAGCGATGATGACGGTGCCACCGGCAAACAAGACGGCACGGCCGGCAGTGTGTACCGACTCCAGTGCTGCAGCCTTTGGCTCACGACCCGCGAGTAAAGCTTGGCGATAGCGGTTGATGACAAATAAGGAGTAATCGATGCCGACGCCTAAGCCGATCATCGCGGCCAAGGTTGGTGCGATTGTTGCCACGTCGAGGAAATTGGCGGTGATCAGAACACCCATCTGCCCCATGGCAAGACCCATGAGTGCGGCGATAATCGGTAGACCCGCAGCAACGAGTGAGCCAAAGGCCAGCAGCAAAATGATGATGGCGACAACTAGACCGATACCTTCGCTGCTCGGTGGCTCCATCCCAGCAAACTCCAGGACTTGACCGTTGTAGGCAACGGTGACCCTGTCTGAATTTGCCTTATTGATGGCAGTAACCATCGCTTTGGAATCTTTGGAAGACACTGAGGAGCCATCGCCGACAAAGGTGACGTTCGCATACGAAACCTTGCCGTCCTTACTTATGGGCGCAGATGCGGCAGAAAAGGCCTGCAGGGCCGCTTTTTGCTCAGAGCTCATCTGCGCGAGTTGAGCCTGAGTAGGGAGGGCTTGCTGAGGTGGGCACTGGCTGCCGACTGGGCCCAAAATGGACGTGATGCACGCAACGGCTGGGTTTTGGGCAAGCTCGGTAATCAACGGCTGGATCACGGCAAGGGTCGCTGGATCACTGGCCAGACCTGATGCTGGTGACCAGACGATCTTTGCCCCCACATTGAAGGCACCGCTGCCACCTTCAGAGCCTTGAACTAGGAGATCTTGGGCCGTGGTTGATTCAGTCTGTGGCAATGAGAACGAGTCATTTAAGTTGCCGCCAATCCCCAATCCCAGGCCAATGACGGCCGCCACAGCGATAAACCAAGCAAGCAATGCAACAACTGGACGGCGAACCGCCCACGATGACAAACCAGGCACAAAGAACTCCCAAAAGCGGTGGATATGTGGTCAAAGCCTAACCGTGTTCGTGTAAGTCTACGTTCCTGCTTATCGGCTATTTCTCACACTGGTCGACAACTCAATGGCGGAGTCGCATGACTCTCCTGCAGACCATTTGCAACTGCCAAAACCGAACTTGCCCACTAGATCCGTAGGGAATAGATTGACGTGGACATCCAGAGCGACTGAGAGATCTGGCTCTATGAAGTCGCAGCAACCCGGAACCTCGGGTGCTAATGCCAGAAGCGATGTGGAGGAAAGCACTGTCGTAGCTGAATGTGGATTGGGTCGTTCCACCCCCAAGCCAATGCACCATCTGACCTCAAAGACACATAACGAAAGGAACGACCAACATGTCTCTTCACCTTGGCGATATCGCACCAAATTTTACGGCTGAAACAACACAAGGAAACATCACCTTCCATGACTGGAAAAAAGACAGTTGGGCAATCTTGTTCAGCCACCCAGCAGACTTCACTCCTGTGTGCACCACCGAACTGGGTGCGACTTCCGCCCTCAAGGGTGAATTTGATGCACGTGGCGTGAAAGCCATAGCGGTCTCAGTTGATTCGGTTGAAGATCACCTCAGCTGGGCTGGCGACATTGGCGAAGTAACGGGGCATCCCCTGAACTTCCCGATCATCGCTGATCCGAAAAAAGAAGTTTCCATTGCTTACGACATGATCCATCCGGGTGAAGGCGACACCTCAACGGTGCGTTCGGTATTCATTATCGATCCAAATAACAAGGTGCGTCTCACTCTCACCTACCCAAAGAGCGTCGGCCGTAACTTCAACGAGATCGTTCGTGTTGTTGACGCACTTCAGCTCACTGACAAGGCACCTGTTGCCACGCCTGTGAACTGGGTACCGGGCGATCGCGTCATCGTTCCACCAACAGTGTCAACAGCAGATGCGATCGCAAAGTACGGCGATCAGGTCGAAGTTGTCAAGGACTACCTGCGTTACATCCCACAGCCAAAGGTGTAATTGCAAATGTAATTGCAAAGAAGTAAAGCCCCCAACCGTAATCTGTTGGGGGTTTTACTTATGTCTACGCTTGGAAGCACATCATTTGCTATTCATCGAGTTCAAGGTCGAGCTCTGCTTGCACGGCATCACGAACCAGGGATGCCGCAACTGAACCGTTGTAACCTCGGCGCATTAGTAGGTTCATCAGCCGACGCTGTTGAGTTGCCGAATCAAATCTCGCAAGGCTTGGCATTTTCTTTTCAACAAGAAGTCTGGCACGCTCATATTCATCTTCAGGTGAGATCTCAGCTAACGCCTCGACGATCTCTTCATCTGGTACGCCTTTTCGGCGCAACTCTTGCCTCAGTACCGGCTTGGCGGTGCCCCGCGAACGTTGGCGTGAAGCAACAAACATTTGCGCATATTGCGCATCGTCAATCAAGCCAAGTTCAGTAAATCGATCAAGAACTTCATTTGCCACGCCTTCTGGAATATCGCGTGAAAGTAAATCGTCGTAAAGATCCTTACGAGTGCGAGCCATGGCATTTAGTCGACGCAACACAATCGATCGAGCAGTTGCGTGTGGATCTTGGGCCGCACGCACATCTGCGAGCGAACCCGGCTGGGATTCGCTCGCAGATGTTGGAAACTTGCGTGCCATGAACGCTTACGCGTCTATCGGATTTGGTTCAACAACCTTTGGTTCTTTGACTTCTTTAGCTTCTGCCAATCCTTCAACTTTCGCACCAATACCAAGCTCGGCCTTCAAACGCCGCTCAATTTCATCAGTGAGATCAGCGTTGTCAAGCAAGAAGGTACGTGCATTTTCCTTGCCCTGACCAAGCTGTTCGCCTTCGTAGGTATACCAAGCACCAGCCTTCTTCACGATCCCATGATCAACACCCATATCAATGAGTGAACCTTCACGCGAGATGCCGACGCCATAAAGAATGTCGAATTCTGCTTGCTTGAACGGCGGTGCCACCTTGTTCTTGACAACCTTGACGCGGGTGCGGTTACCGACGGCTTCCGTGCCACCTTTCAAGGTTTCAATGCGACGAATATCTAGACGAACTGAGGCGTAAAATTTCAACGCCTTGCCACCAGTGGTGACTTCTGGTGAACCGAACATCACACCAATCTTTTCGCGCAACTGGTTAATGAAGATCATCGTGGTATTGGTGTTGCTCAGCGCCCCAGCCATCTTGCGCAGGGCCTGGCTCATGAGGCGAGCTTGAAGACCAACATGGCTATCGCCCATTTCGCCTTCAATCTCAGCGCGAGGGACAAGGGCTGCCACGGAGTCAATGACGATGAGGTCAATGGCACCCGAGCGCACCAGGGTGTCGGCAATTTCTAAGCCTTGCTCACCGGTGTCAGGCTGAGAGACATATAGCGCATCGAGGTCGATGCCAAGGCTCTTGGCGTATTCAGGGTCAAGGGCATGCTCGGCATCGATGATGGCTGCAATGCCACCAGCTGCCTGAACATTGGCGATGGCGTGAAGCGCCAACGTGGTCTTACCTGAAGATTCTGGGCCATAGATCTCGATGATGCGGCCTCGTGGATAGCCACCAATGCCAAGAGCAAGATCAAGGGCGATGGAGCCCGTAGGGATCACGTCGATGGGATCGCGGCCTTCATCTCCAAGGCGCATTAATGAACCCTTGCCGAATTGGCGCTCAATTTGAGCCAATGCAGTTTCTAGTGCCTTCTCACGGTCATTCGCGGCCATGTCTTACTCCCTTGTCTGGTGTTCGTTGATTCGTGTGAACCTAGAGCGACCCTCTGACAGTTCTGCTCACTCTCACCCGGGCCGCGGAGCCCTTGTGGATGAAAACCAGTTGAACTGACGTGAGTGAAACTACATCGAACACCTGTTCGAAGACTTGCGACACGCCGTGATTGGTCTCAGCTTATTTATCGATATTTTGGTTTATTCGCCCTTTGCTGGCGAGTAAGCCGCCCAGGCGATCAACATCACGAACCCAGCCAAGATCCACATCCCCCACGATGGCCAAAAGTTCGACGCGTCGGAGCCCATGAGATACCAAATGCCAACCAGAATTGCCCACAACACCAGTGCCAGGGCGGCGATCTTCTTGATTGAGCGCTGAGCCCATACCTTTGTTTCTGGTGACACTCGTAACTCTTCGTTTGCCATAACGTCAGTTTATCTGGGAACCGTTATTTGCCTTGGTATCTGACCGCACCACGCTACTTGACTAATGTTGGTCAAGGACGAAGACTGTAGCAATGGGCACCATAGTGAACGTTTACGAGGCGAAGTCACGTTTATCTGCTTTGCTCAATGAAGTTGAGGCCGGGTCATCGGTTGTTATCGCACGCGCAGGCCGTCCAGTTGCCCGGTTGATCCCATTCGAACCAGAACAACGCAAGCCGCGAATCCCTGGAACGATGGCCGGTAAAATTTGGCTTGCTCCTGATTTTGATGACGTTGACGAAGAAATCGTGAAAGATTTTTTAGACTCATGACGGTTTTCGTTCTCGATACTCACGTATTGCTTTGGTGGCTCACTGGTCAACCCCTGACTCCTGAGGCCACAGCAGCAATTATCGATCCCAGTCACGATGTCTACATCTCAGTGGTCACCGGCTGGGAAATAGCGATAAAAAGTTCCCAAGGAAAACTCGCCGTAGATGGCGACCTCACTGAAGACATTTACGCGAATGGCTTCGATTTTCTGCCAATCCGTTGGAGCCATGCCAGCCAAGCGGGAGCGCTTCCCAACCATCACCGCGATCCCTTTGACCGCATGCTGATTGCTCAATGCCAAAGCGAGGGGTTCACCCTCATTTCACGAGATCTCAACATGACCAAGTACGAGGTTGACTTGTTGGTTGCCTAAGAGGCGCACAAGCAAGCTTTCCAGCGGCCAACCACTACGTTTGTCCTCATGTCCAAGGTTTTAACTTCATTGCCCGTCGGCGAACGTGTCGGAATTGCCTTTTCTGGAGGACTCGACACCTCCATCGCAGTGGCATGGATGCGCGAAAAGGGGGCAATCCCTTTCACTTACACAGCCGATCTTGGCCAACCAGATGAGCCTGACATTGATTCGGTTCCAAGTCGCGCTATGGCCTATGGCGCAGAAGGTGCTCGCCTAGTTGACTGCCGCAGCCCGCTCGTTGAAGAAGGTTTAGCTGCCCTTGCTTGTGGCGCTTTTCATATTCGGTCTGGTGGTCGTCAATATTTCAACACCACTCCCCTAGGCCGCGCCGTAACGGGCACGCTGCTGGTGCGTGCGATGAAGGAAGACAACGTTTCGATCTGGGGCGACGGTTCCACATACAAAGGCAATGACATTGAACGGTTCTATCGCTATGGACTGCTCGCAAATCCTGCGTTACGCATCTACAAGCCTTGGCTTGATCAAGACTTTGTTGATGAACTTGGCGGACGCAAGGAAATGTCTGAATGGATGAATTCGCGTAATCTTGAATACCGGTCAAGTGTGGAGAAGGCCTACTCAACGGATGCCAATATCTGGGGCGCAACCCACGAAGCCAAAGATTTAGAGCACCTCAACGTGTCGATGGAAATCGTCGAACCAATCATGGGCGTGCGCTTTTGGGATCAATCGGTAGCCATCGAACAAGAAGACGTCACGATCACGTTTGTTCAGGGACGCCCAGTTGCCATCAACGGCAAATCCTTTCCCGACGCCGTTGCGCTCGTTCTTGAAGCCAATGCCATCGGCGGACGCCACGGCCTAGGGATGGCTGACCAGATTGAAAATCGCATCATTGAAGCAAAGAGTCGGGGTATCTACGAAGCACCCGGTATGGCATTGCTCTTTATTGCTTACGAGCGTTTACTCAGTGCGATCCACAATGAAGACACGGTGGCTAATTACCACGCTGAAGGTCGCCGACTTGGTCGCCTACTTTACGAAGGTCGCTGGTTGGATCCACAATCATTAATGCTGCGTGAATCGCTACAACGCTGGGTTGCTTCTGCTGTTTCAGGCAGTGTCACTGTTCGCCTTCGTCGTGGCGATGACTACACCATCGTTGCAACTGATGGGCCAAACTTCAGCTATCACCCAGACAAGCTCTCAATGGAACGCACCGAGGATGCAGCCTTTGGGCCGCTTGATCGCATCGGTCAACTCACTATGCGAAACCTTGATATAGCTGATACTCGTGCCAAGCTAGAAATGTATGCAGCACAGGGTCAGCTACTTGAAAGTCATACCAATTTGGTGGGTGAACTTATTCCGGGTGGCGCTGCTGCCATTGCTTCGGCTGAGGACGAAAGTAATCCAGCTGCAGAGAATTCACTTGATCGTGCTGCGATGGACGCAGGAACAGACTAGTTCGTCTGCTCATCATTATCAGCATGGGAGCCGTGATCAAGTTGTGCTGCTACTGCCTGTCGAATTCCAGCATCATTGCTGGGTAGCTGGAGCTTCCTGAAGATTTCAATAAGAAATTCCGGGTTGCTCTGCCAATCTTCGTAGTGCAGAACCTGTGCCTGCGTACTTCCCAAAATTGAGTTGAGATCATCCGCAGCCTGAAGAAGCCAATCGCGTGATTGCGTGAGGGCAGCGATCGGGTCTTCATGGTTGGGCCACCAGCCACTTCGTGCAGCATCTTGCGGCTCGCGCACATTGATGATGTAGGTGATGCCTGGGAAAAGCTTGTGTAAGAAGAGCAGATACGACAACATCACTTCGTAGGTTTCGAAGTGTCCGGGCTCATAGCGCACTTCCTTGAAGCCCAGAACTTTCGTGTCTTTTCCCGGACGAAGAACATACTCGACTACGTGCCTGCGCTGATCTTGCACGATCTTCACCGGATCAAGTTCAGCTGAGCCAAACCATGGATGCGCCCGTCGCTTAGCATGATGTCGATCGGCCGTCTCTGCAATGGCTTGCACGTATGTGTCAAGCCCCCGCAATGCCGAATAGTTCTCCCCACGAACCAGAACCCCTGGCAATGCGTTGAGCGCCGCCTGGAGTGCCGTGCTTCCCGTGCGCCCATAGGTCACCACAGTGAGGTACCTCAACTCCTGCGACCGCTTTCCTAACATTGGCCCACCCTAGAGTGCGGCTTAGACGAGCTTTCTCGCATGAGGGTTCCGCAACCTATTCGTGAGTTAACTCGTGCCTCTTTGTGAGTAAATCTGTTTGTTTTTCGCTGGAAATACGGTCACACTTGCAGGATGTCTCCCAGTAGGCCATCTAAGACCCGCGCTCAGACTCGCGGGCTCTTTATCGCTTCTCTTGCAGCAGCGGTCTGTTCACTCACCCTCGTAGGGTTTGCTGGGTTTTCTGGCGCGCTGGGCTTATCGGCGGCCAATGCGGTCCCTGAAACCAGCGCCACAGGTACACCATCAGCCAGTTCTGCATTGGATGCAAGTATTCCACCCGGCCAAGAGCGCTACATCGTGGCGACAACCCAAACAAACACTGACGCCGCAACAAAGGCAGTCGTTGATGCGGGTGGCTTTATCGTTGCGCAATACCCAAAATCAATTGTGGGATTCGCCGCCACGATGACGCCTGCGGCTGCGGCCACACTCGCGCTGCAACCCGGCATTGAATACGTGGAACGAGACGCAATCGTTCGCACGCTCATGAGGCCGCTTGCTACCGCCAACGATAGCGCTACGGGAGGCGCAGTAATCGCTGACACTGGATGCCTCACCACCACCATGCCGGCTGGTGATGACATCAGTAGCGCATCCACTGCACTTGGGTTTACTGCAAACTGGTTTGGCACCGCATACAGCAAGTTATACGTCAACAACAATGGTGGCATTGCTTTCGACGATGGTGGCGGTGCTTTCACTGAATACACGCATAACATCGCGACCACAACACGTCCGAGCGTTTTAGCACTCGGTACTGATGTTGATACGACAAGATCCACGAAAACAGTGACCTATGGTGCGCTCACGAACACCATTGGTGGCCACACCGGTTTCTGTGTGAATTACGTTCAAGTTTCGCATTACGGCAGTGTGGCTGTGGCTCCATACTCAGCGCAGTTACTGATTTTGAATCGCAGTGACCGGCGTGCGGGTGACATCGACATCATCTTCAACTACGACACCATGAGTAGTGCGATGAGCACTTACCCGCTCGAAATTGGATACGCGAACCCAGCAAACAGATCAACAAGTTTTCGGATGACAGGTAGCGATGCGCCATCGACGCTCCTTGATGGTGGCGCTGCTGCACTCACCACGCACAAAACTGATCTGATGGAAGGCACCCCTTCCGCCTCGGCATACACATCTAAGAATGGCCGCTACGTTTATGGCATCGTCAACAGTGCAGCACCTACGTCTTCGCCAACATCGTCAGCCACCCCAACTGCTACCCCAACAGCGAGTTGTGGTGGCACTCCTCCACCCAGCGGCACCCAAGCCTGTGCCCCCTGGGGTCTTGACCGTATTGATCAGCGCACTGCAGCTTTAGATGGGCTCTTCACTCCTGCTGGCACTGGAAGTGGAGTGCGTGCATACGTTGTTGATACTGGTATCTATGCAGCAAATCTTGATTTTGGTTCGCGGGTGGCCAGCGGTTTCACTGCCGTAAACGACTCTTATGGCACAGGTGACTGCAACGGCCATGGAACTCACGTTTCGGGCACAATCGCTGGAACGACATATGGCGTAGCAAAGTTGGCCACGCTTGTGCCTGTGCGGGTGTTGGACTGCAACGGCTCGGGAACAACCAGCGCGGTTATCGCCGGCCTTGATTGGGTTATCAGCAACCACACTTCTGGGCCAGCAGTGTTGAATATGAGCCTAGGCGGCGGTTTCAGTAAGTCCCTTAACGATGCAGTTGCTGCAGTCGTTGCCGATGGGGTCACCGTGGTTGTAGCCGCGGGAAACAGCACCGCCGATGCATGCGCCTCGAGCCCGGCCAGCGAACCAACCGCGATAACTGTCGGTGCAACTGACAGAACTGATGCACGAGCATCCTTCTCGAATTATGGCGCCTGCCTGGATATTTTCGCTCCTGGTGTGAACATTCTGAGCGCAGGTATTACGAGCCCAACAGCTGCGGCAACACTGTCAGGGACCTCGATGGCCTCCCCCGATGTGGCCGGAACCGCCGCCGTGTATCTGGCACTTAACCCATCGGCTACACCAGCTCAAGTCAATACCGCGCTGCAAACCGCAGGTACGCCATCTGTTGTAACAGATTCACTCAGCACGAATAATCGCCTGCTGTACGCGCGTAGCTTCGGGACATCAAGCGTCTCGCCAGCGCCATCTGTTACCCCTATTGCTT
>JBAXJN010000009.1:0-24580 GCA_037137855.1 Actinomycetes bacterium | reverse complement strand
GAGCGCGGCCGTTACACAGGCTTGTTCACAGCAACATTCGCATTCTCAAGTGTTGCAGGACCGCTCATTGGTGGCTTCTTCGTCGAATCCCTGAGCTGGCGTTGGATTTTCTACATCAACATTCCGTTCGGAATCATCGCATTCTTTGTTATCGCAGCTGTTTTCAATGTGCCAACCCAGCGAGTGCAACACAAGATTGATTACGTTGGCGCTGCACTCATGGTGGCAGGAGTGAGCACCCTCTTGCTGCTCGTTGAGTGGGGTGGAACGCGATACGCATGGGGCTCGTCAACCATTCTGACAATGATTGCTGCCTCATTTATTTTGCTTTCAACTTTCGTATGGCATGAAACCCGCACTGAAGAACCCCTCGTGCCCATGGCTTTGTTCAAGAACCAGATTTTTACTATGGCAAGCGCAATCAGCTTTGTTGTCGGCTTGGCGATGTTTGGTGCGATTATCTTTATTCCGGTTTTCATGCAGATTGTGCAAGGAAACACACCCACTGAAGCAGGAATGAAAATGTTGCCGATGATGGCAGGCATGGCGGGTACCTCCATCATCGTGGGCCGACTAACTTCCCGATTGGGTCGCTACAAGATGTTCCCCATTTTTGGCACAGCGAGCGCCGCGGTTAGCATGCTCATACTCTCCCAAATTGCTGTCGACACCCCTTACTGGTTCATAGCTATTGGTTTGTTCGTACTTGGCATGGGCATGGGCTCAACGATGCAAGTGCTGGCACTTGCAGTGCAGAACTCAGTTGCGATGAAAGACGTCGGCGTAGCAATCAGCGGCAGCACGTTCTTTCGCTCTATCGGCGCAACGCTAGGCACCGCGATCTTCGGTGCAATCATGACAACACAACTTGCCAGAAATATTGAAACTTCATTTCCTGTCGGAACTGTCACCGACATAGATGTGTCAAAATTTACGAGCGCTGTGTCGACTATTAGCGTCTTACCCACAAAATTGCATGAAATTGTCTTAAACGCTTACGCCGATTCACTCAGCCATATATTCGTCGTTGCATTCCCAATCATGGTTCTTGGGTTCGTTCTTTCGTTGTTCTTAAAAGAAATTCGACTCTCGCCACTGATTGGCAGGGAGCATCCCGAAGAGCTTCGAAGCTTCGAATAGCACATTCTCATTTCTCGCATCTGCAAAGATCAGCACATGAACCAAGCATTGGCAGGCATAGATGGCTACGCCAAAGGGTGGGTCATTGCAGTCTTGGACGATCAACACATCACTTGGCGCACCTGCACGATTAACGAACTCAGGCACAATGTTGCTGACCTTGAACTGATCGGGATCGATATTCCGATTCATCTCGTCGATACCGGCTGGCGCACCTGCGACCAAGAAACAAAAAAGGCTCTAGGAAAATTCGGCTCGAGGTTGTTTATGACTCCCCCACGAGCAGTGCTTGAACTTGGGTTTCATGCACCAAACGAAACTGTGCAGGCGCTCAGCCTTGAACTCACTGGCCAAGGTGTGTCGCGCCAAGCGATGGCATTATCAGAGCGCATCCTTGGGGTGAACGCGATGCTGCCTGATCCCCGCCTGTATGAAGTCTTTCCTGAACTCGTGTTTGCGGCATTGGATGGCGGCGATGTGATGCCATCAAAGAAAAGCGCTGCAGGCGCAGGGGCACGCATTCGAGCTCTCGACCCTTGGCTCACCACACTTGGCACTTCATGCGCATTACTGATGAAGAACTGCCCACCAGATGTGCCAGTAGATGACGCACTGGATGCGCTCGCCACCCTTGCTGGAACTTTGCGTATCTCAAAAGGAGTCGCGCAACGCTGGCCAGCTCAAGGCGAGGTTCCAACTATCTGGGCTTAATCCCGACAGTTGGAACCTTGGTTCTGATTCGTTTTAGTTGACTTCTGGTCCTGAGAGCCGAGTTCGCTTAATCTCAACAACGCCAGGAACTTGTGCGACGAGCACAAACCCATCCCAGAGCCTTCCGGCAACTTCGCCACGTGGGATTGGTGTCACGATCGGACCAAAGAAGCCAACAGGGTTGCCCTCGAGATCGTCGATAGCAATCACGGGAGTGCCGACACCTGACCCCGAAAGTGCAATGGCGTCAGCGTGACTAGCCCGAACCGAATCATCGAAATCAGTGCTGACTGCTGCTTGAGCAAGACTGGCATCGAGCCCAACCTCAGCTAGCGCTTCAGCAATAACGACATCAACATCTTTTTGCTTTTCCAAATGGAAACGATTGCCCATTGCGGTGTACAACGGCAACAAAATCTCGTCGCCCTTGAGCTGCTGAGCGGCATGAAGAACCCGAACAGGTCGCCACGCGCGCTTGATCATGTCTGCAAATTTCGGTGACGAGTCATTACCTTCATTGAGCACACCCAAAGACATCACCTGCCAATTCACATCGACATCGCGAACCTTCTGCACCTCAAGCACCCAACGCGAAGTGATCCAGGCCCAGGGGCACATTGGGTCAAACCAAAAAGTCACCTTCATCAGTCGCACCAAACCTTTTCAGTTCGTTCTTTCTTCAGTTCATAAAAACCTGGGGTCTGCGCAATCAACACAACACCATCCCAAAGTCGGCCGGCAGCATCGCCCCGCGGAGTTTGGGAAACAACCGGGCCAAAGAGTCCAACAGCGGTCCCATCTGGTCCCGGAATACCAAGAATTGGCGTACCAACATCTTTACCACCGAGTGCCACAGCTGCGTCGTGGCTTGCTCGCACAACAGCATCGAACTCAGTTGTTGTCGCCGCGTCAGTGATGCTTGCAGGCAATCCGCACTCAGAGACAGCTGCCTCAATAACGGCCGGCAAATCGCGGTTACGGTCAACGTTGCTCATCCGCCCAATGGCAAAAAGTAGTGCGCGCGCAGCTTCATCGCCCGAATCAGCGCGAGCAGCTTCAACGGCCCGAGCAACGAGCCAGGTGCCTTTGAGCCATTCTTGGAATTGGGCAGGAGGCGGAGTCTCGTCATTTTCGTGCAAGATCGCAAGGCACATCACCCGCCAATTCACCTTGATGTCTCGAATGGTCTGGACTTCTTCGAGCCAGCGAGCCGTCGTCCAAGCCCAAGGGCTCATCGGATCAATCCAAAAGTCAACTGATGTGGTCATGACCGACACCGTAACCGAGCCCAGGTCTCTAGGTGGCAGGATCCTCGTATGGCGAACAACGAGAACATCACAAGAGCAGAAGCGGCCGATCGCGCCCATTTGATCCAGTCCCAAGGTTATGTGGTCGATCTTGACCTCACTGGCGATGCGCAAACCTTCAGGGTGACAACGACTGCAACCTTTGGTTGCGGCACGCCCGGAGCTTCGACCTGGCTCGACCACATCGCTCAGATCCGAAGTGTGGAACTAAATGGCGTAGCGCTCGACGTGGCTGCTGTTGTTAATGGCGCTCGCATTTCTTTGCCGAATTTGCAAGCAGATAACACTGTCGTTGTTATGGCAGACGCGAGCTATATGAACACTGGCGAAGGCCTGCACCGCTTCGTTGACCCAGTTGATAACGAGACTTACCTCTACACTCAATTTGAATCAGCAGATGCGCGGCGAATGTATGCCTGCTTTGAACAACCCGATCTCAAAGCCACCTTTGAACTTCGCGTGACGGCGCCGTCTCACTGGCAGGTCGTTTCAAACAGCACGAGTCCTGACCCAGTTGCGGTAAGTGCAGGAGTCTCTCGGTGGGAATTTGAGCCCGCTCCACGCATGTCCACCTATATCACCGCACTCGTCGCCGGCCCGTACTTCAAGGTTGAAGATTCATATGTTGGCGCATATGGCACCTACCCCCTCGGTATCTACTGCCGCCAATCACTTTCGCAGTATTTAGATTCAGATGACATTTTGCTCATCACCAAGCAAGGCTTTGCTTTCTTTGAAGAACAATTCAAAGTCGGTTACCCATTTGGTAAATACGACCAACTCTTCGTTCCTGAGTTCAATGCTGGCGCGATGGAAAATGCTGGCTGCGTCACCTTCCTTGAAGACTTAATCTTCCGCTCTCGCGTCACCGATGCCTCCTACGAACAACGCGCGAACACGATCTTGCATGAGATGGCACACATGTGGTTCGGCGATCTGGTCACTATGACCTGGTGGGATGACCTCTGGCTCAACGAATCATTCGCCGAATGGGCTGCGCACTACGCCAATGTGCACGCAACTCGTTACAAGGATGCTTGGACCACGTTTGCCAACCAGCGCAAGGCGTGGGCTTACCGCCAAGATCAATTGCCATCAACTCACCCCATCGCCGCAGACATGGTTGACCTTGACTCAGTGCGAGTGAACTTTGACGGCATCACCTACGCCAAGGGGGCCTCCGCCCTACGTCAACTCGTTGCTTGGGTAGGAGAGGAAGAATTCCTTGCAGGCTTGCGGTTGTACTTCGACAAGCACGCTTGGAAAAACACCCAGCTTCCTGACCTTCTCGTTGAGCTTGAAGCTACTTCTGGTCGAGACCTCTCATCTTGGACCGATGAGTGGCTTCGCACCAGTGGCGTCAACCTGTTGCGGCCATTGGTTGAAGTTGATGCAGCCGGAAACTTCACCAGTGTGATCGTCGAACAAGAGCCACCTTCATCTCCAGTAGGGATCGCGCCGACCTTGCGCTCTCATCGCTTGGGTATTGGGCTCTACGACCTCAATGCAGGCAGCCTTCAACTTCGTCAGCGGCTAGAGGTTGATATCTCAGGTGCGCAAACCCAAATCCCGGCACTTATCGGCGTGAAGCAGCCAGATCTTTTACTGCTCAATGATGGTGACCTCACTTACACAAAGATCCGTCTTGATGAGCGGTCTTGGGCTACAGCAGTTTCACATCTTGGCGACTTGGAAGACTCACTTGCTCGCGCCGTCATGTGGGGAGCAGCTTGGGACATGACCCGCGATGCCGAAGTATCAACAGGTGATTATCTGACTCTTGTCTTGAGTGGCACTGCAACTGAATCTGATATCGGTGTTGTTCAAGGCGTGCTGCGCCAACTCAAGAGTGCAATTGATCAATACGCAGCAGAAAATCATCGTGAAATCTACAACGATCGTTTGGCTGCTGCAACGAGCAAACTTGCACAGTCGGCAGTATCTGGCAGCGACCATCAACTCGCATTCACCCGCGCGTTCATCGGGGCGGCACGATCTGATGCAGATCTGGCAACCGTTACCGGGTTGCTCGATGGTTCAATCATCTGGCCAGGACTTGCGGTAGATACTGACCTGCGCTGGTTCATGCTGGATCGGTTAGTCACAACCGGCAAGATCAGTGACGAGGCGGTAGAAAACGAACTCAAGTCTGACGACACAGCTACCGGCCGCAGATATGCCGCTCATGCCTTTGCTTCTCGGCCATCACATGGTGCAAAGCAAATTGCATGGACTGATCTCTTCGAGCGAACCGACCTGCCAAATGCACTGATCGGTGCCACGTTGGGCGGGTTCATTCAGCCCGAACAGCGCGACATTTTGACGACCTTCCGTGAAAAATACTTTGCGGAGATCCCACGAATCTGGCGCGATCGCACCCACGAAATCGCTCAGGAACTCACCGTTGGTTTGTATCCGTTCTTACTCGCGGATGCCGAAACTTTGCGTCTCACTGACGCACTTCTTGCAAGTGACGAAGCTGCGGATCTGGGTCCTGCTGGCCGTCGGTTAGTAAGCGAAGGTCGAGACGGAGTGGAACGCTCTATCCGAGCTCAAGCTCGCGACCGGGACTAGTCAAATGTTGGATTGAGTTTTGGTTCAAAGATGCGTGTATCTCACCAGATTTGTGGATGTCGATGAAGCCAAGGCTCGGCTGTCTCCAGTTGAGCAGCCAAAGCAATCAGGGTGTACTCGTCAAAAAGCCGTCCTACGAGTTGCACTCCGACCGGTATGCCCGCATCAGTCCAATGAAGTGGCAGCGAGATCGCCGGTTGACCTGTCATGTTGAATGGCGAAGTGAAAGGCGTGAAAGCACATTGTGCGGCGAAATCTGCCGCCGGATCTTCGTCATCGCGCATGGCACCAATAAGCGGTGGTAACTGAGCCAGAGTCGGCGTCAAAATCACGTCGTAAGCGCTCATCTTTTGAAGGGATTCATGTGAAATAGTGCGAAGTCCAGAGATCGTGTGCGCAAGTTGCGTACCAGACACTTCTTGGCCTTTCTTAAACAACCATTGAGTCAGTGGCCGTAGTTTTTCAAACTGGTCGTCTTCCAATTGCGCAGCGGCAGTCAGTGAACTCCACAAGATCTCAAAATATGAAAAAATATCCTCCGGAAAAGGCACCGGGATGTCAATGACTTCGTGTCCTAAGGATTCAAGCAGCGCCGAGGCAGACTCGTAGGCTTGCAAAACTTCAGAATCAAGCGGAACATCCACAATTATTGGCGTTGCAAATCGACCAATGCGTAACCGTTCAGGTGGCGTTGACGCTGCCTGTAAGAAAGAGCTTCCACGGGCAAGCCGCGGCGCAATAAATAGATCGCCCACAAAGGGCTTGCTCAGAACATCCAGAATTGCGGCAGCATCACTGACGGTCCGAGCGATTGGGCCATGAACACTCAGCTCACCGACGCCTTCGCCGTTTGGCCCATTTGAAATTCGCCCACGGCTGGGCTTTAGCCCGACCAGTCCGCAGCAACTCGCTGGAATTCGAATCGAGCCGCCACCATCAGAGCCGACCGCCGCGGCAACTAATCCGGAAGCAACCGCAGTGGCCGCTCCACCGCTTGAACCACCAGCAGTACGAGATAGATCAAAAGGCGTTCGAGCCGGTGGCGCCACGTCGGGCTCAGTGTAGGAAGGAAGCCCAAATTCAGGAGTGTTGGTTTTGCCAGTGAAAATGAAAGCGGCTTCTTTCATTCGCGTTACCACATGGTCATCAAATTCAGGGATGAAGTGAAAGGCTGCGGATCCCAGCCGGCACTGCACGCCAGCCCACGCTTCAAGATCCTTTGGGGGAATTACCACACCGTGAAGTGGTGAAAGGTCAACTCGATCCAGCTGAGCATCGGCCTGCGCCGCCTGGATCCGAGCCTCCTGTGGAGTGCGCAAGGCAAATGCGCCAACGATGGAATCAAGCTGATCTGCACGTTCAAGATAGTGATTTGCCAGTTCCACGGATGAAACTTCACGCCGGGCAATCGCGCGCGCCTGCTCGAGTGCAGTGAGGTCATGCAAGGAAGCCACGGGTTCACTCTATGGTGAGCCAGTGACGACTCCTCAATACCCAAGCACAGCCCGATCAGACGTAGCCGATAACTACCACGGCACAGTCGTACCTGACCCGTATCGCTGGCTAGAAACGGCCAACAGCCCGGAGACCACTTCCTGGGTGGCCGAACAAGGCCAGCTCATGAGCGCCGAGCGTGCTACGTGGCAATCGCGCGATGGCTTCGCAGCGCGGATGCAGCAACTCTTGGGCGCCGGCACGATTTCGCCGCCTTATTACCGCGGCGAACGCACCTTTTTCATGCGACGAAGCCCCGGTGAGCAATTTGCATCGTTATTGGTGACCGAGAACGGGATTGAGCGCGTACTTATCGATCCCATGGTGCTCGATCCAAATGGGCTGACCACTCTTGATGCCTGGCAACCTTCAAAGGAAGGTGACCGTCTTACGTACCAAATCTCTGAGGGGGGAACTGAAGAATCAGTGCTCTACGTGATGGACGTCGCCACGGGAGAAATTATCGATGGTCCGCTTGATCGCTGTCGCTTCTCGCCTATCGCTTGGCTCGTCGGTGGCGAAGCTTTTTATTACGTGCGCCGCATAGCTCCTGAACTTCTTCCAGAGTCAGAGCAAAACTTTCACCGCCGCGTCTATCTGCACTATGTAGGCAGCAACGAAGACATTCTCGTGTTCGGCGCTGGCATGAACATGACGAATTACTACGGCGTGCACGTGAGTCTTGATGGCCGCTGGCTTGAGGTGTCAGCAGCTGAAGGCACAGAGCCTCGAAATGATCTGTGGATCGCGGATTTACACGCCTGCAGTCCAGAGCGCCCAGCGTTCACTTTGGTTCAAGGTGATGTCGATGCACAAACCTCGTTGTCTTTTGCGCGAGATGGCCGCATCTTTGTAACCACTGATCTCGATGCCCCTCGGGCGCGCTTAGCGATCGCAGATCCCAACGACCTTTCACAGTGGACTGATTTCATCGCCCAAGATCCTGATGCGGTTTTTGACTCTTTCGCAATCCTTGACGGCGATGAACTTGAATTCCCATTGCTCATGGTGGCAAAAACTCGCCATGGAGTTGGTGAACTCGCCATCCATCGCGCCGACGATGGAAGCTTCATTGAAGAAGTCCCTCTTCCGGGCGCTGGCACGACAAGTGGTCCAATCGAACACATCGATGGCGGACCGGTTATCTGGTTTGTCTACACAGATCACGTCACGGTGCCGCATGTGTATCAATACGACGCTCGAACTCGCGAGGTCAGTCTTTTTGCCGCGCCTCCCGGGGCTGTTGAAGTTCCTGCAGTTCATTCCAGCCTTGTTACCTACACATCAAGTGATGGAACGCAAGTGCGGATGTTCATCATTTCGCCGACGGCCAAGCCAGACCAACCTCGGCCAACGGTGCTTTATGGATATGGCGGATTCGGCATTTCCATGACGCCTGGCTACTCAGCTGCAACTCTGGCCTGGGTTGAAGCAGGCGGAGTTTGGGCTGTTGCCTGCCTACGTGGTGGCGGTGAAGAGGGCGAAGACTGGCATCGCGATGGCATGCTCGAGAAAAAGCAAAATGTTTATGAAGACTTTCACGCCGCAGCTAAATACCTTGCCGAGCAGGGCTGGACCACACCCGAGCGACTCGCAATTTATGGCGGTTCAAACGGTGGCCTACTTGTTGGCGCCGCAATTACTCAGCAACCACAACTCTTTAACGCTGTTGTCTGCGTAGCACCCCTTCTTGACATGGTTCGTTATGTCTCGTCCGAGCTTGGGCCGACGTGGACAGTTGAATATGGCGACCCAGCTGATCCTGAACAGTTCAACTGGTTGATCAATTACTCGCCGTACCACTGTGTGAAAGAAGGAACCGATTACCCGGCAACGATGATCGCCGTATTCGACAATGACACCCGCACAGATCCGATGCACGGGCGGAAAATGGCAGCAGCCTTGCAGCACGCAAGCAGCGGATCTCGCCCCATTTTGCTTCGAACGGAAAGCAATGTTGGACACGGGGCGCGGTCGATGAGTAAGTCGATCGAGGAGTCTGCCGAGACTCTGGCATTTATGGCCAAGTGGACTGGGATGGATGCACAGTAATTACCCGGGTGGGTGTGAATGTGGAAGGGCAATCGGGTTTAGTCTTTCCTCATGACACGATGCCTAGTGACCGGCGCTACTGGATACGTCGGCGGACGCTTGATTCCAGAATTGTTAGCAAAAGGCTATGACGTTCGCGTCTTAGTCCGCTCTCCTGAAAAACTTCGAGATATTCCCTGGAGCAGTGAAGTTGAGATCGTTGTCGGAGATGCGACCGACACTGTTGCGGTTAATCGAGCATTAAGCGATGTAGACGTTGCCTACTACTTACTTCATTCCTTGCAACAGGGCCGCCACCTTGAAGAAGCTGAATTTGCGATGGCCGAAACTTTTTCTCATGCCGCCGCGCAACAACACGTAGGCAAAATTATTTACTTGGGTGGTCTTGCCCCCGAGCTCACTGAAGAATCCATGTCACCTCACATGCGTTCGCGTGTGCATGTTGGCCAGGCACTGCGCGCAAGTGGGGTCCCAACAATCGAACTACGGGCAGCAGTCATCATCGGATCTGGATCAGCTTCTTTCGAGATGTTGCGGTACCTCACTGAACGTTTGCCCGCAATGATTGCCCCCCGCTGGGTGCGGATGAAGACGCAACCGATTGCAATTCGTGATGTGTTGCGGTACCTCACTGAATGTGCTGACCTTCCGCGCGAAGTAAGCCGCTCCTTTGATATCGGTGGACCTGATGTGCTTACCTACCAAGGCATGATGCAGACCTACGCAAAGGTGGCTGGACTACGCCGGCGAATCATCCTGCCCATCAACATGTTGTCGCCACAGTTATCGAGTCACTGGGTTAACTTGGTGACTCCGGTGCCCCGTTCAATTGCTCGGCCATTGGTGCGTTCACTTAGACACCCATCAGTGTGTAACAACGATGACATCAAGCAATACATACCTGATCCAGATGGCGGGCTTCTCACTTTTGCCGACGCGGTTGAACGAGCTCTTATTCGAATTCGCGACATGCAAGTCACTACACGCTGGAGTGGTGCAAGTATGAGTGGCGCAGCTAGTGAACCTCTGCCTACTGATCCTTCGTGGTCGGGCGGCACCCTTTACAACGACATTCGAGTTGTTGAATCGACGTCATCACCGCAGGATCTTTGGAGAGCAGTAGAACGTATTGGTGGAGATAACGGTTGGTACGCCGCGAATCTGCTTTGGTGGGTGCGCGGAGCTTTCGACAAGTTGATCGGTGGTGTTGGGTTGCGACGCGGTAGGCGCGACCCCAACGGGATCCATGTCGGCGAGCCGTTGGATTTTTGGCGTGTTGAAGAACGCACTTACCCAGAAGTTTTTCGCCTCAAAGCCGAAATGAAGATGCCGGGTAAGGCGTGGCTGGAGTTTCGCGTTGAGCCGGGCCCAGATGGCGGATCAATCCTTCGCCAACGCGCAGTTTTTTGGCCACGCGGGCTTGCCGGCCATACCTACTGGTGGATGGTTGCCCCCTTCCACGCGTTCGTCTTCCCACCAATGGCTCGCGGGATTGTGGAGCAGGCGCAAGCCTTCACCGAGCTATCCGAAACAATTCCTTCGTGACCACTGAGCTAAGCCTGTACGAACAATTTGGTGGCGCTGAATTTTTTCAGGCATTAGTGCACTCGTTCTACCAACGAATTGCCACGGATCCCATCCTTCGTCCGATGTATCCAGAAGAAGATCTCGGGCCAGCAGAAGATCGACTCCGCTGGTTTCTTGAACAATATTGGGGTGGCCCTGGCACCTATGGCGACCTAAGAGGGCACCCAAGGCTTCGGATGCGCCATGCGCCTTTCCCGGTTGATTCGGTGGCACGTGATCGTTGGCTGGTGTTGATGCACGCATCGATGGAAGAACAAGACCTCACCCAAGAACTTGGTGATGAACTCTGGCAATATTTTGCAAGTTCGGCATTTGGTATGCAGAACATTTATGACGATCGTCCGTCACCGTTCGAAAGCTAAAACGCTCACTCAACTCGCAAAGTACTGCGCTAAACCGTGGGCACTACCATATGGGATTCCAGAACTGCTCGTACGTCTTCGGGAATCGGGTGTGAATTGCCGCCACTCGTTGCAACCATCGTGCCGATTGCGGTGAGAGAAACGCGGCCCTGCTCGTCGTACAACACATACGAAATATCATAAGACTTATTGCCAATTCTTGAGATCCAGGCGTCAATCGGCACTGGCTCGTAACCGTGCAAGAGGGAAACCTTGTAATTGATTTCCATCTTTGCAACAACCTGAGAAAAGGAAGGCGCAAGCTCGCCTAAGAGTACGTTTTTCAAATTCACTCGTGCTTCTTGAATGTATTCGCTGTACTTCACATTATTGACATGGCCTTGACCATCAAGATCAGCAATACGTCGCTGCATCATCATTCGTACAACAGTCATGCTTAACCTCTCGTGAGTTTGCGGTAGGTCGCACGATGCGGACGAGCTGCTTCAAGCCCAAGTCGTTCAATCTTGTTCTTCTCGTAACTCTCAAAATTGCCCTCATACCAAAACCATTGTGAGTCACCTTCATACGCGAGAATGTGCGTAGCGATGCGGTCTAGGAACCAGCGATCATGCGAGGTAATAACCGCACATCCAGGGAATTCGAGGAGTGCGTTCTCCAAAGATCCCAGAGTTTCAACGTCGAGGTCGTTGGTTGGTTCGTCGAGCAGCAGCAGGTTTCCGCCCATTTTCAAAGTCATTGCCAAGTTCAGTCGGTTTCGTTCACCACCCGAGAGAACCTTGGATGCTTTTTGTTGATCTGGCCCCTTAAAACCAAAGACCGAGACATACGCGCGCGAAGGCATTTCAACGTTACCGACTTTGATCCAGTCCATTCCATCAGAGACAACCTCCCAGACGTTCTTGTCGGGATCTAAACCGGCACGGTTCTGGTCAACATAAGAAAGCTTGACGGTCTCACCGATTTTTAGCTCACCCGTTGTTGGCAAATCATCAGGCTCTGTGCCGCCGGTTGCCGCAGCAACAATCATCTTGAACAAGGTGGTCTTACCAACACCGTTGGGACCAATCACGCCGACAATACCGTTGCGAGGTAGGGTGAAAGAAAGATCATCGATCAAAATACGATCGCCGAAAGCCTTGGTCAGGTTCTTTGCTTCAACAACAACCGAACCCAAACGCGGGCCGGGTGGAATCTGGATTTCTTCCATATCTAACTTGCGGGCCTTATCGGCTTCTGCAGCCATCTCTTCGTAGCGATCAAGGCGAGCACGGCTCTTGGTTTGACGCGCCTTAGCGTTGGAGCGCACCCACGACAATTCATCTGTCAGTCGCTTTTGCAGTTTGACGTCTTTGGCACCCTCCACCTTGAGGCGAGTTGACTTGGTTTCCAAATATGTGGAGTAGTTGCCTTCATATGGATAGGCGCGACCGCGGTCCAGCTCCAGAATCCATTCAGCAACGTTGTCTAGGAAGTACCTATCGTGCGTGATCGCTATAACCGTGCCTGGATATTTTTCAAGATGCTGTTCGAGCCAGTTCACACTCTCGGCATCGAGGTGGTTGGTTGGTTCGTCAAGCAGCAAGAGGTCTGGCTGGCGAAGGAGCAACTGACACAAGGCAACCCGACGCTTCTCGCCACCGGAAAGCACCCCAATTTCAGAATCAGGTGCTGGGCAGCGAAGGGCGTCCATGGCTTGCTCGAGTTGAGCGTCAAGGTCCCAGGCATTCTTGTGATCGATGGCTTCTTGCAGCACACCCATTTCAGCGAGCAGGGTGTCAAAGTCAGCGTCAGGGTTAGCCATCTCTACAGAGATAGCGTTGAAGCGGTCGACCATGGCTTTGGTCTCAGAGACTCCGTCTTGCACGTTCTCCAGCACTGTCTTGGTCTCATCCAACTTTGGTTCCTGCTGCAGGAAACCCACGGTGAAGCCCTCATGGAGTTTGGCATCGCCATTGGAAACGTCATCCATGCCAGCCATGATCTTTAGGAGGCTGGACTTACCTGCACCGTTGGGTCCAACGACGCCAATCTTGGCGCCGGGTAAGAAAGAGAGGGTCACATCGTCAAGAACGACCTTGTCGCCATGTGCTTTGCGTGCCTTGCTGAGGGTATAAATGAACTCGGCCATAACCGGTGAGCCTAATGGCCCGCGGCTATGGCCGAGTTCAGGGCAGATTGATCAGGCTCCGACGGGGACGGATTCCATCTGATCTGCCGCGATTCGGGCGTAATCCTGCGACATCTCGCCCGTCTCTGGATCGATACCTTCCGGGATGCCATCCAGCTCGGCAAGAGCCAAGGCTGCGCCCTGCAGGTCAGCGATGAGTCGTTCTTCGCTCTCCACTACTGCCTGCCGCTTTACCCGATTGAAGGAAGCAACGCCGCGAGCCAGATCTGGGCCCACGGAGCGTGCTTCGATGTCTTGATAGTGAATCTTGTGACTGGCATCTCCGCATGCTCGCTCGACTTCGCGGGTGCGAAGCCGCCCATGAACCACGATTGGCATGCCTTTAGTAATTGATTGAACAACGTTATGCGCCATATCTCTCCAGCAACTGACTCCAAAATAGTGAGTGTCGCTATCGACCCAGCGATCGGTTGTGCGATCAAAGCGACGCGGCGTGCAAGCTATCCGAAAAGAAGCCACTGGATCACCAGCTGAGCTAAAACGCATTGACACGTCGCTGACCACGTTGCCAACCACGGTAAGTGTGATGTCGTGCATGGAACCTCCCAAGTGCGAATCGAGTGTGTTCTCGATCCCGCAACAATGCGGCAGTGAGGTAGGTGATGAAAATGCCACAGAATTATCTGTGGATAGCAACTGACTGCGAGCTAATCAGTGGATAACTCACGTAAGAGATACGAAAAGTGAAGAAATTACGCAGTTAAATGTTGGTGAATCTCCGCAGCCATATCTTCAGCTGCTGGGCTTTCGGAAATGCCAACAACCGCGAAGCCCAGTTCCCGTGCCGCTGCAGCTGTGGTTGGCCCAGAAACTACAACGGGAACCGACGGTGCTGAACCAAACTTTTGATGAACTGCTCTCGCCGCACTAGGTGAGCGCAGAATGAGTGCTCCTATGTGGTCTTCCTGTAACAGCAAAGTTGATACTGGTTCATGATTTACCACAGTCGTTTCGTACACCACACCTTCATGAACTCTGGCCCCACGTGCAACTAGTCCATCTGGCAACGCCCGCATCGCGATGCTGCCGTGCGGGAAGACCACCGAGCCAACCGGTTTTGGCATTTCCGCAATAAGTCCTGCAGCCGATTGCTCACGCGGAATCAGATCAACCTCAACGCCCAGGCTTCGCACTGTTTCTGCTGTCTTTGCGCCGACTACTGCGATCTTCATTCCTGCTTTTTTTGCGGAAACGAGAGCTGCTTGAAGTTCTTCGCGGCCAACAAGGTTTCCCCAACTCGGAATAGCCATTTGTGACGTTACGACAAACCAATCGACGCCCGAGCGCATTGCTTCTAGCAACCTTGCGCCATCATCAGGTGATTCTGACTGCGTCATGTGCAAATATGAATCAGAAATAGACGCGATGCCCAACGATTTCAAGGCTGCAGCATCGGCCTCGTTATCACTAGCTCTCACCAATAGCACAGGCTTAAATTCGCTCGGACGCAAAAGATCTGCTGCTGCTCGAAGCCCCATCGCACGCGCACGCCTGACATCGCCAACCTGCAAAGTTTCGCGAAGGTGTACGCGTGATCTTTCTTCCCGATCAAAAAGTTCTGCGGTTAGCACTAGCTCACTACCGTCAAAGGTCGCGTAAGCACCGATTGCTGTCGAGCATTCAGCATTAATACCAACGAGGACTTCACGTTCCGCAGCCGTAGTGATCCGCGAGGCTGGATCTTGCAGTTGAGCGATTAAATCCAAGATTTCATCGCCAGTACGGCATTCAATAGCGAGTGCGCCTTGCGCTGGCGCCGGCACAATCTCCAGTGGATCAAGAATTTCAGAAATTACAGACGTGCGACCAATCCTCGAAATGCCCGCATAAGCAAGAACCACAGCATCAAGATCTCCTTCAAGTGCTTTGCGCATTCGCGTGTCGATATTTCCTCGAACCGGTTGAATCTGCAGATCAGGGCGAAGAGCTAACAACATCGCGGTGCGCCGTGGTGAACTCGTTCCGATCTTTGCCCCATGCGGCAATGTTGCCAGGGTTAACCCGTTATGACTGACCAACACATCGCGCGGATCCTCACGCAACGGAACAGCAGCCAGCGAGATTCCAGGCTCGGGAGCGCTGGGTAAGTCTTTAAATGAATGCACGATCATGTCGACTTCGCCAGCAAGCAAAGCTTTACGAAGAGTAGATACAAAAAGCCCAGGGTTACCTGGTTGGTTCAGCGAAGCAGAGGTGTCATCCCCCGGCGTGCGTATGAGGATTTCTTCCCACTCACGGCCACTGACCTCTGAGAGTGCATCGCCAACTGACGCCGATTGCGTTCGAGCAAGCAGGCTCGCGCGAGTGCCAAGTCGAATCTTGTTAGGCGCGGGCATCGAGTTCAATACCAAAGAGCGTGTGAATAGCTTTTTGGTAGTCAGCGAACTCACCTGTGCGTGCAAGTTCTTGTGCTCGGACCGAAGGTGTGTGCAAAATCGAATTTGAGACGCGATGCAATGCCTTGGCGACTTCTTCTGCAGTTTCGGCATCAACTCGCCCGCGGATGCGCTCGAGTTCTTCATTGATGATGCCCATCACATGCGCTCGCATTGCGACAACTGCGTGGTCAGCGGTTCTTCCTGATTCGGTCAATTCAAACTCTGAAACAGCGGTCAGCACAATGTCTTGGGCTTCAAGGATCGCTGATGAATGCTCACGTGGAGCAAACTCGCGAATGACTTCTAGATTAATAACATCCGCGCCAGAGAAGTCGAAAACATCAGGTGCAACGTCTGGCGAAAGTGCCAAGTCAATGATTGGCACAACGGGAAGCCTGTCGGATGCGCGAAGTTTTTGCGCAGTTTCCATCAGTGCACGATCAATAAGGAATTCCGCCGAACCGCTGCAAGCAGCGATGATGTCGGCATTCGCTAGAGCTTTCACTAACTCATCGGACTCAACTGCGGTGATTTCGCGATTCAACGCGAACTGACTGGCTCGACCGGATGATGAGTAGACATGAATGTCGGAGCATCCAAGCTTTTGTAAAGCGGACGTGACCACCCGCGCATAAGCACCTGTGCCCAACACAAGTGCTCGACGACCTGCAAGAGCTCCATGACGCTGTTCGGCAATGTCTAAACCGACACTGACAATTGAACGCCCAGCCGCGCCAAGTCCTGTTGAACTTGTTACAGCCTTGGACGTGGCAAGAGCCCGTTGCATTAATCGTTCAAGAGTTGGCGAAGTGGTGCCATCTGCTTGTGCAGTTGCAAGAGCTTGCCGAACTTGGCCCGCAATTTCATCTTCTCCGACGACCATCGACTCAAGGCCTGATGCAACAGAGAAAAGATGCTGCCCAACTGCTGTGCCAACCACAACGCGCATAGCGTCGACGACGAATGCTTGATCGAGCCCTGCAGCAACGGCAATTGATGTGGTGGTGAGATCAACGGCATCATGAAAACGCTCGAGATCGAGGTAGATTTCAAAGCGGTTGCAGGTTGAAAGGACGACCGCGCCGTTGATATCCGGGCTGGCGAACGTGAGCTTTGAGGCCAAGCCCTCGCTGGCTAGCGCTAACCGGCTCACCTCATCAAGGGTCACGTCATGGTGGTTCGCACCGAGCATCACCATGACCATAGGTAGATTCTATGACTATCTGGTTCACCACCGGTCCCTAAGGCAGGAGATGCCCATCTCTACTAAGTTGAAGCCATGACAGCACCGGACGTTCTGCCTCCGCAGCACCCACTCATTTCTGGCAAAACAGCGGCCTCACCCCTCATCACGGCTTACCGCGGTGGCCGCCCAGCCACCCGTCCGATCTGGATGATGCGCCAAGCCGGTCGTTCGCTCCCTGAATATCGCTCCCTTCGTGAGGGAACGGCCATGCTCGATTCCTGCCTGCGCCCGGATATGGCAGCGGAAATCACGTTGCAGCCCGTTCGTCGCCACAAGGTAGACGCTGCGATTTTCTTCAGCGACATTGTTATTCCACTCAAATTGGCCGGGATCGACGTTGACATCGTGGCTGGCGTTGGCCCGGTTATGGGTGAAGCAATTCGCACAGCCGATCAGGTGCGCAACCTGCCAGCCCTTGACCCCAGTGCTTTGGCCCCGATCACCGAAGCCATCGGGATCATTACCGCAGAGTTGAACACCACGCCACTCATTGGCTTTGCCGGTGCACCTTTTACTTTGGCTTCTTATCTCGTCGAAGGTCGCCCATCTCGGGAATATCTACACACCAAGGCGCTGATGCGTGACGATCCGCACACCTGGCACGCCTTGCTCACCTGGGTATCTCAGGTCACTGGCACGTTCTTACGAGCACAGGCATTCGCTGGCGCTAGCGCACTACAGCTTTTTGATTCTTGGGCTGGCGCACTCACTTTGGATGAGTACCTCACCTTCGTTGCACCACATTCAGCAAGTGTCATGAGCATGGTTGATGACCTGCCCGTACCTCGCGTGCACTTCGGCACCAAAACCGGGCATCTGCTGGTGGCTATGCGCGATGTTGGTGCAACCGTTGTTGGCGTCGATCAATTCACCCCGCTTGATGTCGCAAATGAAATGTTGGGCGGCACTACTCCCTTACAAGGCAACATTGATCCTGAATTGCTCAGCGGGCCTTGGGATGCATTGGCAGCAAATGTGCGCGATGTGTTGAAGCGCGGACTTTCAGTTCCCGGTCACGTTGTGAATTTAGGCCACGGAGTACCGCCAGACACCGATCCAGATGTATTGACTCGCATGGTTGCTCTTGTGCATGAGGAAGGCTGAGTTCATGCCTGTTCGTTTTGATGTCGTCATCGTTGGTGGCGGAATCAGCGGGCTGGTTGCTGCACGAAAGGCTGCTCAGCAAGGCAAATCAGTTTGTGTAGTCGAAGCAAGCGATCGATTCGGTGGAGCAATTCAAGGTCAACAACTCGGTGGCGTCACCGTCGATGTTGGAGCAGAGGCCTTTGCTATTGCGCGGCCAGAAACTCTTGATCTGATCAAAGCATTAGGGCTTGGGGATCGAGTTGTTGCACCGCGTCGTTCAGATTCACGATTGATCGTGCCGCAAGGAATCTTTCCTATGCCGCACGCGGTGCTCGGCATCCCAACAAATCCGTTGGCCGACGATGTCGTTGCCATCATCGGCATCGAGGAAGCAACCAAAGCTGCACAACTCGACGAACTTCCAGTGCCTGACAGCTGGGATCCCCAGATCACACTGGGTGCACTGATTCGCCAACGCCTCGGCGATCAGATCACTGACTACATCGCGACGCCTGTTGTGGGTGGCGTGCATGCGCTCCACCCAGATCTTGCAGAAGCTGAAGCAATCATGCCGGGCATCACTGCTGCAACAACGAAACACGGCGGACTGTCAAAGGCTGCGGCTGCGATTCGTTCATCCTCTGGCGTTCCAGGTGCGGCGGTTAATGGTTTGGTCGGCGGCACGTCGAATTTAGTTGATGCGTTAGTGCAAGAACTTCAAGAAGCACAAAATGTTGATCTCCTGTTGAACTCTCCAGCGATTGATGTCGGCCGAAACCAAAGTGGTTGGGAAGTCACAACAGCCACTCAGAAGTTTGTTGGAGATCACGTCGTTGTCGCCCTTGACGCAAAGAATGCCGCACGGGTGCTCACATCTGTGCCAATGATTCACCAGCCGTTATCAAGGCTGCATGTCGGCGATGTTGTGGTCTTTGCTGCACTGATCAGTTCAAATCTTTTGGATGAAGATCCACTTGGCTCTGGCGCATTAATCGCGCCCAGCACACCAAAGGTTCACGCTAAGGCCATCACCCACGCGTCCGCGAAATGGGAATGGGTTCGGACCGCCTTTGGCCCTAGCCGACATGTGGTTCGTCTTTCCTATGGGCGAGATGGCGTGATCAATGAAAACCTCGACGATCTGGCAAGGATCGCGCATGCAGATCTAGAACTCCTCCTGGGCGTTTCGATGCCGGCCTTTGATGAAACTCACCTTGCGCGTTGGACAGGTTCACTGCTCCATCCTCGGGTGGGCCATCGGGCAAATGTCGCTGAGCTCAAGGCCGCAGCCGCTACTACAGAGGGCCTTTCCCTTGCTATTGCAGGCCTTGCTGGCAATGGACTTGCTGGCACAGTCAGCCAAGCGCACGCCGCTATCTCCTAGGTGAGAAACTAAAGCCATGACTGCTTCTGACGCCAAGGTTGCCGCTGAGCCAAAACTCACTGCGCGCGAGGCAAACGAGACCATTCGTTACACCTGCTGGACTACGTTTAAACGCATCTTCGGCCCGGATGAGTCATCGCTGGGCGAATTTAATGACCTCCTTGCGAGTTGGGCCGATCGCGACATCACCGTGCGTGGGCTTTACGACGTTTCCGGGTTGCGCGCAGATGCCGATGTCATGACCTGGCTGCATGCGCCAACTGCAGACATGATTCAGCAAGCCCTCCGCGAACTTCGTCAAAGTGAACTTGGTCAATCCCTTGAGATGACTTGGTCTGGCATGGGCATGCATCGCCCAGCTGAATTTAATAAGTCGCATGTTCCGTCGTTCATGCTTGGCAAAGAACCAAAGGATTGGGTTTCGGTTTACCCATTCGTTCGGTCATACGAGTGGTACTTGCTTCCTGATGACGAGCGTCGTGAAATGTTGTTTGAACACGGAATGATGGGGCGCGACTACAGCGGCATCTTGTCAAACACCGTCGCGGCATTTTCCCTTGGCGATTATGAATGGCTGCTAGCACTTGAATCAGATGACCTTGATGAGATCGTCGATATGATGCGAACCTTGCGTGCAGCCAAGGCCCGCCTGCATGTGCGAGAAGAAATTCCATTCTTCACTGGTCGTCGCGTTGATGCTGCTACGTGGGTTGCCAGCCTGAAATGACCTACGACGCGATTCTCTTAGCTTCATTCGGCGGACCCGAAGGTCCCGACGATGTCATTCCTTTCTTGGAAAATGTCACAGCAGGACGCAATATTCCAAGGGAACGTCTCGAAGTTGTTGGTCAGCACTACTTTCGTTTTGGTGGCGTCAGCCCAATCAACCAACAAAACATTGCATTAATCGATGAACTACGACATGAACTCAAAAATCGAGGCGTGAACCTACCGATCTACTGGGGTAACCGAAACTGGAAGCCTTACTTCACCGATGCGATTGAAGATATGCAGGCCGACGAACGTAAAAACGTTCTTGCAATCAGCACAAGCGCCTACTCTTCATATAGTGGTTGCCGTCAATACCGCGAGAATATTGCAACTGCTTTGGGTAAAATAACCACCCAGGACATGAATATCTCGATGGCACACCCCTATAGCAATCGTCTTGGGTTTCGCACTCGCAGTGTCGAAGTGCTGCTGGACTCTTTGCAGTTCTTGCTTACTGAAAATCATGCGATCGATGCGATTCAAGTGCTGTTTACTACGCATTCAATTCCAACAGACTCTGCCCTGGCTTCTGGGCCAGAACCGCACGAGGCCCCGGGCGAATATGTGCGTCAGCATCTTGAAGTAATGAACGACATCATGAAAATGGTGAATATCAGCTCATTGCTCAAGCCGCCGTTTCAATTGGTGTTCCAATCACGCAGCGGGCGTCCATCCGACCCTTGGCTTGAACCGGATATCAATGACGCGATTCGACAACTTGCCGTCGAAGGCAAAACGACGGCGGTGGTCGTGGTGCCTATCGGCTTCATCAGCGATCACATGGAAGTGCTCTGGGATCTTGACACTGAAGCCATGGCTACAGCCGAAGAAGCCAACTTCATGTATATCCGTGTTCCGACTCCGGGCACCGACGAGGACTTCATCGTGGCGTTAGCGGATTTAGTGGAAGACGCCCTTCATGATGGCACCACGCGCACAAAGCCAGCTGGGCTGTGTTCAGGTACCTGCTGCCCGAACCCCCGAGCGCAGTTACCCACGATCCCAGGGGTCTAGGCTCGTTCTCATCATGGACATTCACGAGCGCCCTCGTCGCCTGAGGCAAACCGATGGCATGCGGCGCCTTGTGCGGCAGGTTCATCTGAATTCAGGCAATCTAATCCTGCCTGTGTTTGTTCGTGAAGGTGCAAGCCAGCCCATTGCAATCGGCTCGATGCCTGGTGTTTTTCAACATGCGCAGAGTTCGCTCAAGGCTGCTGTGAATGAAGCGGCCTCGGCTGGTGTCGGATCAGTCATGATCTTCGGAGTTCCTTCGCATAAAGATGCCAACGGGGATGCAGCATGCGCGCACGACAGCATCTTGGCTGACGCTATCCGCTGGGCAAAAGAAGAAACCGGTGATTCACTTCCGATTATTGCCGACCTATGTCTTGATGAATTCACTACGCATGGTCATTGCGGTGTGCTTGATGCCAATGGCAACGTCGACAACGATGCGACATTGGCGCAATACCAACGCATGGCATTAACGCTTGCTGACGCCGGCGCAGACATTCTTGGTTTGAGTGGAATGATGGATGGCCAGGTCGGGGCTGTGCGAAAAGCTCTGGATGCGCAAGGAAAAATCGACACCGTACTGCTTGCTTACGCGGCTAAATATGCTTCAGCTTTTTATGGACCATTCCGCGATGCCGTGGAATCAACTCTTGAGGGTGACCGCAAGTCTTACCAGCAAGATCCAGGCAATGTGAACGAAGCAATCCGTGAAGTGCGGCTAGACGTTGCTGAAGGCGCCGACATCGTGATGGTCAAGCCTGGGCTTCCATACCTTGACGTTATTGCTCGAGTGAGCGCTGAAGTTGATGTTCCCGTTGCCGCATACGTTGTTTCCGGTGAATCATCAATGATCGAAGCTGCGGCTGCGGCTGGCATGCTGGATCGTGAACGTGCAATCTTGGAAACCCTTACTTCGGTTAAGCGCGCCGGCGCCGACATCATCGCCACCTACTGGGCAACTGAAGTTGCCCACCTGTTGAATCGATAACACTGTGAATAAGTCTGAACGCTGGTTCGAACGCGCACAAGCTGTCATTCCAGGCGGAGTCAGCTCACCTGTTCGAGCATTTCGGTCGGTGGGCGGTACGCCTCCCTACGTGGCCAAAGCACTGGGATCACGGATCACAGACGTAGACGGCAAGGAATACGTCGACCTCGTAGGCGCTTGGGGTCCAGCAATTCTTGGTCACGCCCATCCTGACGTCATCGCTGAGGTTGAGCATGTTGCAAAGAACTCATTTTCTTTTGGTGCACCCTGCCCTCCAGAAGTTGAACTAGCTGAAGCCATCGTCAGTCGCGTGAGCGCAGTCGAAAAAGTGCGCTTCACAAACTCGGGCACAGAAGCAGTCATGACTGCGCTACGCATCGCTCGCGCGAAAAGCAAACGAAATGTGATCGTGAAGTTTGCTGGTTGCTACCACGGCCATGCAGATTCAATGCTGGTTGCGGCAGGATCAGGTGTTGCAACCCTTGGACTTCCTGACTCCCCCGGTGTTACCGAAGGCGCTGCGAAAGACACGGTGACATTGCCATATGGTGACGTAGCTGCCTTAGAAACAGTTTTCGCTGAACGCGGTCATGAAATTGCTGCGGTTATCACTGAAGCAATCCCGGCAAACATGGGCGTGGTTCCACCACCTCCTGGGTTTAACAAGAAGATCAGTGAGCTTTGCAAGCAGCACGGATCGATCTTCATCGTCGACGAAGTCATGACAGGCTTTCGAGTCTCTAAAGATGGATGGTGGGGCATCGAAGGCACCAGAGAAAACTGGGTGCCAGATCTGTTCACTTACGGCAAAGTGATTGGTGGCGGCATGCCACTTGCGGCAGTTGCTGGCAACGCAGACATCATGGATCTTCTCGCCCCTGCTGGGCCTGTGTATCAAGCAGGAACTCTCAGTGGAAATCCGGTAGCGACCACTGCTGGCCTAGCCACTCTTCGCAATTGCACACCTGACGTTTACATGCACCTTGATGCAATGGCTGATCAAGTATTCGCGATCGTCAGTGACGCACTCACAAAGCACGGGATTGTGCACCAACCTCAGCGTGCTGGGAACATGTTCAGTTTCTTCTTCACTGACCGTCCAGTTCACAATTACGACGATGCAAAAACCCAAGACACCGCGGCTTTTGGACGCTTCTTCCATGCCATGCTCGATAACGGTGTATGGCTACCACCATCCGCGTATGAGGCTTGGTTTGTGTCGGCTGCACACACTGATGATGACCTTGCCATAATTGCGTCCGCAGCAGACATCGCTGCAAGAGCAGCGAGACAGTAAGCAACATTGGCGCCCGTAGCTCAACGGATAGAGTTACTGGTTTCTACCCAGTCGGTTGGGGGTTCGAGTCCCTCCGGGCGCACTTTTGTGAGGAAAATACCTCAATATTCTTAAGATTCCGAATAGGTACACCACTTGGTACACCACTCTTTGAAAAGTAGCGACCCACGACGTACTCCCGCTCCAGGCCCAGCTAGTCATCAGAGAAACTGAACTCAAACATTCACCAAGTCCGGTCTTGCTGGGACAGATAGAATGGACTGGTCTTTACCGTTCCCGCGTCGCAGCGCTCGAGCGTGCACATGCACCTCGTTTCGCGCTCGGTGAGAACTCCCTCGCTGAGTGAAGCCCCCAGTGGTTGGAAGTTCGTGGTGTTGGTTCTTAAGTCGGTTCGCAGTGGAACGTTCCTTGCCGCATTGTCGGTGTTGTTGTTGACTACGGGGCTTTTGGGTGTGGTGGCTCCTGCGGCGCGTGCGGATTCCATCACTGGCACTATTACGGGTGTCATTGACCCTACGGGTGTTGCGGTAAATCCCACGAGCACGCTGGCCTATGTCACCAACTACAGCGCCAACACGGTTTCGGTGATCAACCTGAGTACCAATACAGTCACGTCAACCATCACGGGTTTCACTAGCCCGGTTGGTGTTGCGGTAAATCCCGCGGGCACGCTGGCCTATGTCACCAACTACGGCAACAACACGGTGTCAGTGATCAATCTGAATACGAATGCTGTCACTGCCTCTCTCACGGGTTTCAATTACCCGTTTGGTGTGGCGGTAAATCCCACGAGCACGCTGGCCTATGTCGCCAACTACGGCAACAACACGGTGTCAGTGATCAATCTGAATACAAATACTGTCACTGGCTCTCTCTCGGGTTTCAATACCCCGGCTGGTGTCGCGGTAAATCCCGCGGGCACGCTGGCCTACGTCACCAACCTCGGCAACAACACGGTGTCAGTGATCAATCTGAATACAAATACTGTCACTGGCTCT